>NZ_MJGR01000053.1:2858-3776 GCF_001865105.1 Curtobacterium sp. MCBA15_016 | reverse complement strand
GCCGAGGTCCTGGCGAACCACGGCGTGGTGTCGATCTACGCGAACAACGGCGGCGACGAGGCCACCCTGCCGATCCGCCCGAACATGAGCGTCAACGCCCGCTACCAGTTCCTGCTGCTGTACACGATCGGCGACGAGGCCCTCGCGGCAGCGGCCGAGGACGTCACCGCGGCGCTGCGCGACGGCGTGCTCCCCGTCGGCGAGGACGCGGGCCTGCCGCTCGTGCGGTTCGCCCTGGAGGACACCGCGGCAGCGCACGACGCCGTCGAGCAGGACACCGTCGGCAAGGTGCTGATCGACGTCAGCGCGGAGTGACGAAGCGCTGCGTCCGCCCGGGTCGGGTGGACGCAGCGCTCCGGTCGTCGGCGCCGCGGGGCTGGTTCAGCGGGCGAGCGCAGCGGCGAGGCGTGCCTCGAAGCGGCGGCGGGCAGCGACCCGCTCCCGCTCGATGTTCGCGGCGATGACCTCGAGGTCTTCGTAGTCGGCGTCGGTCGTGTCGTCGGTCCAGTTCGGGGTGTACACCCGGGACCGACCGAAGGGCTTCGGTTCGGGGGTCACGATGGTCATGTGGGGATGGTACGTCGAGCGTCCGACAAATCGTGTGCGCATCACGGGCCTTTCCTGCGGTTGCGGTCGCGGTCCGGGAACGGGGTCGCGAGCGAGAACGCGATGGCCATGAACGAGGCCATCAGCGCGACGTACTTGGCGTCGAGGTCGGTGAACGCGTCCGGCGCCGGCGAGTCCACGGTGAGCATGCCGAACGAGTACTCCTCCGACCGGATCACGACCGAGACGTACGAGCGGTAGCGGGGTTCGAACCCGGGCAGGTCCTCGTCGGCGTCGACGTCGGTGGCACGGTCGCCGACCACCCGCGGGCCGCCGCCGACCAACACCCAGTCGAGGTTGCGGTCGCCGTAC
>NZ_MJGR01000053.1:904-2172 GCF_001865105.1 Curtobacterium sp. MCBA15_016 | reverse complement strand
GAGGTTGCGGTCGCCGTACGGGGTCCCCGCCCGGAACACACCGGCGGTGTCCTCGGCACCCCCGTGCCCGATGGGTTCGAGGCCCCGCAGGTCCTCCGACAGCTGGTAGACGTTCGCACGGACGTCGGGCACAGCGGGGAGCAGGTAGAACGCGAGGGCCACGGCGACCCGGTCCGCGAACGCCGGCAACTCCTGCCGGCGGTCCCGGCGGCGCAGCTCGGCGAACCGGGCGAGCCGCGTGGCGAGCTGCCCGAACGCGTACCGGACGGCCGTCCCCTGCTCGAGCTCGGTCGACCGCGCCACCGCCGCCGCAGCCGTGACCGACGCCTCGGTCCGTCGGGCGCGGACGACCTGCACGACCACCGCGGCCGCCAGCACGACCAGCCCGAACACGACGAGCGAGACCTTCACCCCTGGAGCCACGACGAGGTTCGGCAGCTGGAAGGCAGCGGTCGGCGCCGTCGCGACCACGATCGGCCAGACGACCGCTCCGGCCCGGCGTCGCCCACGACCCGTCGTGGCCTGGTCCCCTGTCATGTCGACGACGCTAGGGCACCCCACCGACGCTGACGGAGTTGTCCACAGGGTGACGTTGTTGTCCCCTGCAACGCGGACTTGACCCCCGAACAGGGGGCGAGCACGATCGGGCCATGAAGCAGCGAACGAACCTCAGAGGCCTAGCCCTCGCAGCAGCCGCGGCCATGACCCTGCTCGGCGGTGGCCTCGGCGCGACCGTAGCGAGCGCCGCCACCGTCTCACCGCAGGTCATCGGCGGCGAGCAGGCACCGAGCACCCCGTGGGAGGTGCAGCTCGTCTTCCAGCAGGGCGGCACCGGCACGTACGGGTGCACCGGCGAACAGCTCAACGCCTCGTGGGTGCTCACCGCCGAGCACTGCGTCGACGGCACCACCGCGATGAACGTCTACCACTCGAACAGCACGACGAACCGGGGCGCGGCGACCGCCGCGGACCGGCTGTACTCCGCGCCGTCCGGGGACATCGCACTCGTGCACCTCAGCACGCCGAAGACCCTCTCCTCGTACGCCCCGCTCGACCTTGCGTACACCACGAAGAGCTCCGGGACCGGCACCGTGCTCGGCTACGGCAACCGCGCCAACAGCGTGCCGACGACGGGGCTCTACCAGGCGACCGTGAACCTCACGGGGAGCTCCACGGACGCGTACGGCGGCCGCGCGCAGCACGTCACGGGTGTGACCGGCGCGTCGAACCACGGCGACTCCGGCGGCGCGCTCGTCGTGAACGGCAAG
>NZ_MJGR01000053.1:0-175 GCF_001865105.1 Curtobacterium sp. MCBA15_016 | reverse complement strand
GCTCGTCGTGAACGGCAAGGTCGTCGGCGTCTGCTCGACCGGCGACGTGGCCGACCCCGGCGCGAACACCCACGCCGGCTCGAACTACGCCGTCCTCACCCAGTCCGCCAGCTGGATCCGCTCGACCGCGGGCGTCTGACCCAGCGCACCCACCACGGGTCGGGAGGCGCGGTGC
>NZ_MJGR01000052.1:0-10223 GCF_001865105.1 Curtobacterium sp. MCBA15_016 | reverse complement strand
GCCTCCCGTCCGTCACACGGTCGCGTCCCGTCCGCGCGAGCGGGCACTTTCGGTCACGCTCGGCGCCTGGAGTCGGGCGACTCCGCCCTCTCGGCGAACGTGAGCGGCATGTCCTGCCCGCTCGACGAACGGGGGCGGCCGGTCGCGTCAGCCGAGGCGGATGCCGAGCAGGGCGTCGACCAGGTCCACGAGGTCCGGCGTGACCGCCGTCCCGCCGGCGATCGCCGTGTCGACCGCGGCGACGGCGCCCGGCGTGTCGAGGTCGTCCGCGACACGGGCACGGACCCGGGCGATGACCTCGGCCGCGTCGTCGGCGTGTCCCGCGTCGCTCCCGGAGGCCCAGGCGTCCCACGTTGCCAGGCGCGTCGTGGCGCTGGTGAGCTCGGTGTCGAACCACTCCCAGTCGTCGGAGTACTTGTGCGACAGCAGCGCGAGGCGGATCGCACGCGGGTCGGCGCCGTCGTCGAGCAGCCCACGGACCGTGACGAGGTTGCCGAGCGACTTCGAGATCTTCTCGCCCTGGTAGGCGATCATCCCGGTGTGCACGAACGCCTGCGCGAGCGGCTGGTGCGCGAGCGCTGCGGCGTGCCCGGCGCTCATCTCGTGGTGCGGGAAGACGAGGTCGCTGCCGCCGCCCTGGACGCTGATCGGCAGGCCGAGGCGGTCGCCGGCGATGACGCTGCACTCGATGTGCCACCCGGGGCGCCCGGGGCCGACGGCGGAGTCCCAGCTCGGCTCGCCCGCTCGTGCGGCGCGCCAGAGCAGCGGGTCGAGCGGGTCGCGCTTGCCCGCACGGTCGGGGTCGCCGCCGCGCTCGGCCGACAGCGCGAGCATGGTCTCGCGGTCGAGGCCGCTCTCGTCCCCGAGCGACCAGGCCTCGGTCGGGCGGTTCACGTCGAAGTAGAGGTCGTCGCCCGCGGACTCCGGCGTCGGCACCGCGTAGGCGTAGCCGGTCTCCTGCAGGAACGCCACGGCCTCGGCGATGCGTTCGACCTCGTCCGTCACCGCGACGAAGTCGTCCGGCGGCAGGACCCGCAGCGCCTCCATGTCGCGCCGGAACAGGTCGATCTGCGAGGCCGCGAGCTCGCGCCAGTCGACGCCGTCCCGCGCTGCCCGTTCGAGGAGCGGGTCGTCGACGTCCGTGGTGTTCTGCGCGTACTCGACCTCGAACCCGGCGTCCCGCCAGACACGACCGAGCGTGTCGAACGAGAGGTAGGTCGCGGCGTGGCCGAGGTGCGTGGCGTCGTACGGGGTGATGC
Source organism: Curtobacterium sp. MCBA15_016 (assembly GCF_001865105.1). Lineage (NCBI taxonomy): Bacteria > Bacillati > Actinomycetota > Actinomycetes > Micrococcales > Microbacteriaceae > Curtobacterium > Curtobacterium sp. MCBA15_016. The sequence continues at coordinate 8,964 of NZ_MJGR01000052.1, read as the reverse complement.
CGCACACGTAGAGCGCTGCACGCTCCTCGCCACCGGTCGGGTCGACGGGCTTGCCGGTCGCCGTGTCGTGCACGACCGGGCGGGGCGCGGTGCCCGGGACATCGGGGACGGACGGGACCTTCCAGGCCCTCACGGCTGGATCACTCCGAGCGACAACAACACGATGAGAACGATACCGAGTGCGATGCGGTAGACGACGAACGGCATGAAGCTGCGCTTGCTGATGTAGTTCATGAACGCCGCGATCACGACGAAGCCGACGACGAAGGCGACCACCGTGGCGATGAGCGTGTCGACCACGCCGAACGGTGCGCCGGTGTCACCGAGGCTCGTGGCGGCCTCGTACAGGCCGGAGAGGAACACGGCGGGCACGGCGAGCAGGAACGCGAACCGGGCGGCCGCCGGGCGGGTGTAGCCGAGCGCGAGCCCCATCGACACGGTCGCGCCGGAACGCGAGACGCCGGGGACGAGGGCGAGCATCTGGGCGAGGCCGATCAGGATCCCGCCGCCGAACGTCATGTGCTCGATGCGCCGGACCTTCTTGCCGACGACGTCGAGCACGCCGAGCACGATGCCGAACACGATGAGGACGATCGCGACGATCCACAGCGACCGGAACGTCGTCTCGATCGAGTCCTTGAGCAGCAGGCCGGCGATGCCGATCGGGATGGTCCCGAGGATCACGAGCCACCCGAGACGGGCGTCCGGGTCGTTCCGGGGCACGGTGTTCCCCGACAGCGACCGGAACCACCGGCCGACGATCCGGGTGATGTCGCGCCAGAAGTAGATCAGCACGGCGGTCTCGGTGCCGAGTTGCGTCACCGCGGTGAACGCCGCGCCCGGGTCCTGCGCGTCCGGCAGGAACAGCCCGACGATGCGGAGGTGGGCGCTGGACGACACCGGGAGGAACTCGGTGAGCCCCTGGACGAAGCCGAGGAAGATCGCCTCGAGGATGTGCACGGCTCGGGCCTTTCGGGGAGAGTCGGTTCAGGACACCGCCGGACCGGCGACCATGCACAATATCAGTACGTGGCGAGGAGGTCTCCGAGGACCCGCCGCCCGAACGCCAGCGAGTCGAGCGGCACCCGTTCGTCCACGCCGTGGAACATCGCCGGGAAGTCCACACCCGCCGGCAGCTGCAGCGGCACGAACCCGTAGCCCGCGATCCCCAGCGTCGACAGGGCCTTGTTGTCCGTCCCGCCCGAGAGCAGGTACGGCAGCACCGGAGCGCCCGGGTCGTGGCGGCCGAGGACGTCGCGCACGGCGTCGACCAGGGGGCCGCCGAAGTCCTGCTCGAGCCCGATGTCGCGGAAGGACATCACGACCTCGACGTCGTCGCCCGCGAGCTCCCGGACACGCGCCAGCACCGTCTCCTCGTCGCCGGGGAGGCACCGGATGTCCACCAGTGCCTCGGCGTGGTCGGGGATGACGTTGTGCTTGTACCCGGCGGTGAGCACCGTCGGGTTCGTCGTCGTGTGCAGGGCCGCGTGGCTGAACCGCGACGCCGACCCCGTGGCCAGCGCCACCTCGTCCGGGCCGGTCACCGTCGGGTCCACCCCGAGGAACCGTGCGACCTCGGCCACCATCGCGTCGGTCGTCGCCGACAGCCGCACCGGCCACTCCTCGCTGCCGATCCGGGCGACCGCCGCGGCGAGCTTCGTCACCGCGTTGTCGTGGATGACGTGCGACCCGTGCGCCGCGGTGCCGGTCGCGACGAGCTTGATCCACATCAGGGCCTTCTCGCCCGTCTGCAGCAGGTACGCACGACGGTCGCCGAGGGTGATCGAGTAGCCGCCGACCTCGCTGATCGCCGCGCTCGCACCCCGGAACACCTCGGGGTGGTTCTCGACGACGTGGTGCGAGCCGAGGACTCCCCCGGCCTCCTCGTCGGCGAAGTACGCGATCACGAGGTCGCGCTCCGGCGCTCCCTGCTGCTCGATGACGTCCGACAGCGACGTGAGCATCATCGCGTCCATGTTCTTCATGTCGACCGCGCCGCGACCCCAGAGCATGCCGTCCCGGACCTCGCCGCCGAACGGGTCGACCGACCAGTTCGCCGGGTCCGCCGGCACCACGTCGAGGTGACCGTGCACGACCAGCGCGGACTTGTCGCGGTTGCGTCCGGGCACCCGCGCCACGACGCTCACCCGGTCGGGTTCGGACTCGAACAGCTGCGGCTCGAGCCCGAGCGCACGGAGCTTCGCCTCGACGTAGTGCGCCGCCTCGGTCTCGCCGCGGGACTTCCCCTCGCCCCAGTTCGTCGTGTCGATGCGGATGAGGTCACGGGCGATCGCCGCGGTGGCCTCGAGGTCGGTCAGCGTGGCCTCCGGGTTCGTCATGGCCCAACGCTACCGGTCCGCGCCGACGGCCCCGGCGTCGGACGTCACAGCAGGACGCGCCCGGGATGCGCCGCTGTGTTCATCGGGCGTTCAGACCCGTGCTAGTGTCTTCTCTCGGCAGGAACGCCGGGGAAACAGCCCGGAACGACGGCCGACAAGTGAAGAAACACCTGTCCGGGTGGCGGAAATGGTAGACGCGCTAGCTTGAGGTGCTAGTGCCCGTATTAGGGCGTGGGGGTTCAAGTCCCCCCTCGGACACAGGAAATGGGATGCCCCCTGGCCTTTCGGCCCGGGGGCATTTCCTGTTGTGTCTTCCCGGCGAGTGCCGCCGTCGCTTCGCTCGGGGCGTCACCGCCTCAGCCGCGCCAGTTCGCTGCGCTCACGGCGGGTGCGGGGTGCGTCCGGCAGGTGGGTGGGTGCCGGTTCGCTGGGGTCGCGGCGGGCGCGTGACGAAACGGGGCGGGCGGACTCTCACCTTCGGCACCGCAACCCGATGACCCGAGTCGACGGCCACGTCCCCGCTCGGTGCCGCGGGCCTGGCTGCCGCAGGAACCCGAGAGCCCGAATGCACCACCACCCTGTCCGATCCCGCGACCGACGCGGATCCGTCCTCCTCGCGGCCGGGATCGCCGCCGTGGCCGCCATCGCCGCCGGCATCAGCGCTGCGGTCCCCGCGTCCACCGCCGCCGAGTACACCACGAACGCGACGATCGACGGTCTCCGCTTCACGTCCCAGACCGTCACGTCCGGCAGCGCCGCCGAACTCTCCGGCACGTGGTCACTGCCGGACCTCCCCACCACCCCGGCCGGCTTCGTGGTGGACCTGCCGCCCGAGCTCCAGGGCCGCTCCGACGGGTTCCCCCTGCTCGCACCGGACGGCTCCGCGATGGGACGGTGCACCGTGTCCTCGACCCAGCTCGACTGCGCCGTGGACAGCGCCTACGTCGCCGCCCACCCGAACGACCTGCACGGATCGTTCTCGTTCTGGGTCACCGTCGAGACCACCACCGAGTCCGCCACCCCGACGACCTACCAGGTCGGTGGGACCGCCGTGACGACCACGGTCGAACCCGCACAGCCCGGCACCGGACCCGGGACGTGCACCGTCGACTGCACCTTCACCGGCCGGACGAGCGGCAAGTGGGGCAGCTACGACGCCGCCGCGGGTGTGGTCGAGTGGACCGTGGCGATCGGCTCCGGCGCCGACGGCATGCGGGACGGCCAGCGCATCACGGTCACCGACACCCCCGGGCCCGACCAGGAGCTCCTCACCAGCTTCCGCGGGTACCCCTTCGCCACGCTCTGGCAGACGAACCGGACGACCACCTGGGACGACGGGCGAGAGGGGCTCACCGGATGGGCGCCGGCGGCCCGGGAGGACTACGCCAGCACGGCCGGGAGCGTCACGTTCACCGCGCGCCAGGGGTACTTCTACGACGTCCACTTCGCCACCCGGGTCACCGACGGCGGCTTGGCGGGCACCTACACGAACACCGCCACGATCAGCATCGACGGCGACGACGACTCCTCGGTCAGCGGCACGGTCGTGCACCAGGGTGGCGGTGCCTCGGGGTCCGGGACGGCACCGACGAGCACGCCGACCCCGACGCCGACGGCTCCGGCGACGGTCGAGCCGACCCCGACCCCGACGCCGACCGCTCCGGCGACGGTCGAACCGACCCCGACCGCCGAGCCGACCGTCCGGCCGACCGTGACGCCGGGTGCGTCGACCGCAGACGAGGAGACCGAGTCGCCGGTGCCCACGGCGATCGGCGCGGCGGTCGACACCGGAGGGACGACGTCCGACAGCACGGCCCCCTGGTGGTCCGTCGCGCTCCTCGGCAGCGGCGGCATGACCCTGTTGCTCGTCCTCGGCGTGTTGGCCGCCCGTACGCGCGCACGAACGCGCGCACGAACGCGACCGTGACCCGTCGCCGCGGCACCCGTGCCGCGGCCCCCGACCGCTCCGCTCGACGACCCTGCGTCGGGCGGAGTCCAGCCGGGTCCGTCGCCCGAACGACGACCCGGCGCGCGGGCCGGTGGGCAGCACCCGAAGCGCCCACCGGTCCGCACATCCAGCGCGCGACCTGCCCCGACCACGACCGACCCATCGAGGAGACACCGTGCACGTCCGATCCGGTCGACGACCGTCCTCACTCCCGCTCGTCCTCGCCGCCGTGAGCGCGGTCACGATGCTCGGCCTCGGGATCGGCGGGGTGGTCACCGCGACGAACTCGACCCCGCCCGGCACCGCGCGCGACATGCACGGCGACCCCGTCCGGCTCGAGGCACCCGTCGCGAGCGCTCCCGGAGCCCGAGCGACGTCCAGCGGGTCCGGACGCCTCAGCGTCCCGTCGGTGCACCTCGACGTCCCGCTCGGTGCACTCGACGCCGTGCGCGGCAGGATCACGCCGCCGGGGTTCCGGTCGGCGTACCTGGTCCGCGACGTCGGGGTCACCCCCGAGCACGCCGCGTCCGGCACCGTGGTCGTGGTGATGCACTCCCTGCGGGGCGGCGGCACCGCCCCGGGGAACTTCCTGACGGACGTCGATCGGGGTCGGAGTCGGGTCGCGACCGGTGCCGCGGTGACGGTCGCGGGCGTGGCGTACACGGTGACCGGCTCGACCCTGGTGGACAAGGACCGCATCGCCGACGACGCCGACGTGTGGGGCGACGTCCCCGACCGGTTGCTCCTCATCACCTGCCTCGAACACCCGGACGGCTCACCGTCGACGCAGAACCTCGTGATCACCGCGACACGGGCGTGACACCGTCCTCACCGATCGGATCCACCGGGGTCGCGTGATGAAACGTCCGACCCGGACTCCTCGCATCCGAGAGCGGTGTGTTCAGATGGACTGCACCGCCCAGCCGGTGAACCCAGGACGAGGAGACGAACGACGTGCGCGGTGCCCCTGAGCCAGGCAGTGACGCTGCACTGATCCGGTCGACGCGTGACGGCGACCGGTCGGCGGTGGCAGCGCTGTGGAGCCGGCACCACCGCGCCGCCGTCCGGCACGCGATCGGACTCGTGGGCTCCTCGGACGCCGAGGACGTCGCCTCCGAGGCCTTCACGAACGTCATCGGTGCGATCGAACGCGGGGCCGGTCCCGACGAACTCTTCCGCCCGTACCTGTACACGGTCATCCGCAACGTCGCCAACACCGAGTTCCGCCGACGCGCCCGCCACACGGACGCCGACGTCGACTTCGACGCCTTCGAGGACTCCGGCGCCGACGCGGCGACGGAGATGGCCCGCGCCGCCGACCGCACGGCCCTGGGGCGAGCGTTCAGCACCCTGCCCGAACGCTGGCAGAGCGTGCTCTGGTACACCGAGGTCGAGGGACTGCGACCTCGACACGTCGCCCCGTTGGTCGACCTCCAGCCCGGCGCCGTCTCGTCCCTGGCGTTCCGAGCACGGCGGGCGCTCCGCGCGGCCTGGGTCCAGGAACACCTCGCGACGGACGGCCTGCCCGACGAGTGCCGTCGGCGACTGGCCGCGTTCGGCGCCTACGAAGCGGGCACGCTCACCGCGCGCGACCGTCGTCAGCTCGAGGCGCACATCCGCGACTGCGTGCACTGCCCGCCGGTGCTCGAGGACACGCGCCGACTCGCCGGACGGATCGCGGCGGCACTCCTCCCGCCGGTGGTCGGTCTGGGCATCGGCCACGCGGTGCTGCACGCGGACGCCCCCGCTGCGGCGGCCGTGTCCCCCGCTCGCTCGGCCCCGGCGACGGGTGCCGCTCGCAGGGCGCCGCTGCCGGTCACCGGGCTGGTCGGCGTGGTCGCAGCGCTCGTCGTCGTCACGACCGTCGTCGCGGTCGCCGGGACGTGGTCGGACGGCCACCCGACCGGCACGTCCACCGCCGGCGCGCGCGCACCAGGTCCCGCGGGCGTCCCGGCGCCGTCCGGTGAGCACCCCGCACCGGCCGACCGCACCGCCCCGGCCCACGTCGCCGAACCGAGTCCCCTGCCGTCGCCCGGTCGCGACGACTCCGGCGCACGGACGACGGTCCCGACCGCTCCGACCCCCGTCGTCGACACGGTCCTCGGGGACTCCTCCGCCGGGGCGTCCTCGACACCCGACGTCCGCACCGACGAACCGAGCGCGAACCCCACGTCACCGGGGACCGGCGGATCCTCGACCACCGGGGGCGTCGACCCGCAGCTGCCGCGCTCCGCTCCCCCGGTCCCGGCCGAGGACACGATGCTCATCGCCAGCCGGACCGTCGAGCTCACCGGGACGGCGACGCCCGGCAGCCGCGTCGAGGTCCGCTCCGGCATCCTGACCGCCACGACCACCGCCGGGTCCGACGGCAGGTGGCGGACCACGCTGCGGTTTTCCGGGGACGGGGTCGAACGCGTCAGCATCACCGCGACGACGCCGGACCACGCCACCTCGGTCCCCGTGGTCGTCACGGTCACCGTGGACACCACCGCTCCGGCGGCGCCGACGATCGCGACGACCTGGACGCCCACCGACACCACCCCGCCGGTGTTCTCCGGCACCGCCGAGGCCGGCAGCACGATCGACGTCACCGTCCTCCGCGGCACGAGCAGCACGAGCGGCACGAGCGGCACAAGCGGCACGAGCAGCACGAGCGGCACAGGCGCCACGAACACCACGAGCGGCACAGGCACCACGAGCGGCACGGCGACCGCGTCGACCACCACCGGTGCCGACGGTCACTGGCGCGTCGCGGTGGACGGCCTCACCCCGACCGCCACCGGGATCCGCGCCACCGCACGGGACGCCGCCGGGAACACCTCCGCGGCGACGAGCAGCGCCCCCTTCGCGTTCGTCCCGACCATCGCCGACCCCGCCGACGGGAGCACCGCGACGGGCGGCCCGCTGCCGGTCACGATCACCGGCTGGGCGGACACCGACGTCGAGGTCGCCGTCGACGGCGCGCTCGTCGGCACGGTGTCGACCGGTGCCGAGGGCCGGTTCAGCGGGCACATCCGGCGCGGGGACGCCGGGCTGGCGCCGGGTCGGCACACCATCACGGTGCGCTACCGCGACGATGCGGGCGCGTCCACCGAGTCCGCCACGGTGACGATCACCGTGGCGGACTGAGGAGCCGCTCCCGCAACCAGCGCTGGGCACCCGCCGCGTCCTCGAAGCGCCCCTCGTCCTGCGCCTCGGCCGCGGCGTCCAGGACCTCCCGGAACCGCGGCCCCGGCGCGAGCCCCGCCGCGACGAGGTCCCGCCCGGTCACGAGGCGCACCCGGGGTCCCGCGGCCTCGTCGGCACGCATGACCGCGAGCCACGCCCACGCCGGAGACGGCCCGGACGCCGCACCCCGTCCCTGCGAGTCCGCCTCGCACACCCGGGCCCAGCACTCGGCGGTCGCCATCGACCCGCCGAGACGACGGAGCAGTCGGCGCGCTGCCGGCACCGACGGCGCTGCCCCGTCGGTCGAGTGCACCACCATGTGCTCACGCACGATCGTGGCGATGCGCTCGGTGAGGGTGCGCGGGGCGCCGATCCGCCGCAGCAGGTCCCGCGCCGCATGCGCGCCCGAGACCTCGTGCCCGAGGCTGCGGACCCGGACCGTGCCGTCGTCGTCCCGCTCCCGCTGCGTTCCGTCGCCCGCCTTGCCGAGGTCGTGCAGGAGCGCGCCGAGCACCACGACGGTGCGGTCCTCACCGGTGACGCCGTCGGCCGTGCAGGCAGCGGCAGCAGCGTCCGCCGCGAGCCCCAGGTGCACGTGCACGGGCCCCTCGGGGTGCCACCTCGGGTCCTGCGGCACGTCGCGCACCGCGGCGAGCTCCGCGAGGTGCCGCTCCCACCCGGTGTCGTGCAGCACCTGGAGCGCCCGCGACTGGTGGTCGCCTCGCGCCGTCTTCCGGATCTCCGGCCAGACCCGTTCCGCGGCCACGGACGGGAACGCGTCCACCAGCGACCGGGCGACGTCCACCGTCGACGGGTCGAGCACGAGGTCGAAGCGCGCCACCAGCTGCACGGCGCGCAGCACCCGCAGCGGATCGTCCCCGAACCGGTCCGAGGTGTGTCGGAGCACACCCCGGGCAGCGTCGTCGATCCCACCGACCGCGTCGACGTACTCGTTCGTCGCCGGGTCCCACGCGACCGCGTTGACCGTGAAGTCGCGACGGACGGCGGCCGCGGCGAGCCCGTCGTCGTCGGCGTTCCCCGGCACCACCGCGACGTCGACGTGCACGCCCTCGACCACGACCTTGAGGACCTCGAAGCGCGCCCCCGTGGTGACGACGACGGCTCCCGCCGCGCGCAGCGCGTCGACGACCGAGGCGGTGTCCGTGCCGTGCACCTCGACGTCGACGTCGTGGTCGTCGGCGACGGGGACCGCGCGCCCGGACGCACGGAACAGCGCGTCGCGGACCACGCCGCCGACGAGGAACGGTCGGCCGACACCGGCGAGCACGTCCAGGACCACGGCGACGCAGGTGCCCACGCCCAGCGCTCGGGCCGGGTCGTCCGGTCCGGGGCAGCGGTGCACCCCGGTGGGGCGGCGAACGGCTCGACAGCGGGGGCAGGAGATGGTGGTGGTCACGTGCGGTGTCTTCCAGGACCTCCGTGCGGCGGCACCGAGGGAGTCAGTCTGCCGCACCACGCGCGTCGGCGCGACCGGACGACGGACGGGAG
>NZ_MJGR01000051.1:0-2531 GCF_001865105.1 Curtobacterium sp. MCBA15_016 | reverse complement strand
GCACCGCGCCTCCCGTCGCGTCGGTGGTCGCGTACTAGGCGAGCGTCGCCGCGTCGATCACGAAGCGGTAGCGGACGTCCGAGGACAGGACGCGCTCGTAGGCCTCGTTGATCTGGTCGGCGCTGATGAGCTCGGTCTCCGGCAGGATCCCGTGCTCGGCGCAGAAGTCGAGCATCTCCTGGGTCTCGCGGATGCCGCCGATCGCGGACCCGGCCCAGCTGAGCCGGCGCGGGATCAGGGCGAACGCCGGGACCTCGAGCGGCTCGGACGGTGCGCCGACGTTGACGAGGGTGCCGTCGACCTTGAGGAGGCCGAGGTAGGCACCCATCGGGATCTTCGCGGAGACCGTGTTGATGATCAGCTCGAAGGAGCTCGCGAGCTTCTCGAACGTCTCCGGGTCCTTCGTCGCGTAGTGGGCCGTCGCGCCGAAGCGGAGCGAGTCCTCCTGCTTGGAGGTGGTCTGCGACAGGACGGTGACCTCGGCGCCGAGTGCGACGGCGATCTTCACGGCCATGTGGCCGAGCCCGCCCATGCCGATCACGGCGACCTTCGACCCGGGGCCGACGCCCCAGTGGTGCAGCGGCGAGTAGGTGGTGATGCCGGCGCAGAGCAGCGGCGCGACCTTCTCGATGTCGAGCGACTCGGGGACGCGGAGGACGAAGTCCTCGTTCACGACGACGGCCTGCGAGTAGCCGCCCTGGGTGATGCTGCCGTCGGCGGGGTCGACGCCGGCGTAGGTCTGGATGTTGCCCTTGAGGCAGTACTGCTCCTCGCCCTTGACGCAGTTCTCGCACTCGCCGCAGGAGTTCACCATGCAGCCGACGCCGACGCGGTCGCCGACCTGGTGCTTGGTGACGTTCTCCCCGACGGAGGTGACGTGGCCGACGATCTCGTGGCCGACGACCTGCGGGTACTGGATCTCGCCCCACTCGCCGCGGACGGTGTGGATGTCCGAGTGGCAGATGCCGGCGTAGGCGATGTCGATCTCGACGTCGTTCGGGCCGACGTCGCGACGGGTGATGGTGGTCTTGACGAGCGGCTCGGTGGCCGACGGTGCGGCGTACGCGTTGACGGTGCGCATGGTCTCCTCGTGGGTGGTGCGTCCGGGCCGGTTCCGGCCCTCCACCAGTGTGGTGGAGCGCGCCATCGGGTGGGAGGTCCCGTTGGGGCACCCCTGCACGGAATGCGGGCGTGTCGCGTGCGGGCGCCGGGCTCGCCGTGCGTCAGGCCAGGCGGGCGAGTCGCTGGCCGGCGATCCGGGCGAAGCGCAGCGGGTCGGCGAGGGCGTCGTCCGGCTCGCCCGTCGTCTGCGTGGCCAGCACGGTGAGCGAGGCGGCAGCGTCGAAGTCGTCGAGCGCGGCCTCGATCGCCCCGGCCACGAGCATCGCCCGGGCACCCGGTGCGTGCGTCGACGCGAGGGTCCGCACCACGCTCGGCACCTTGCCGGCCGCGGACTGCCCGTCGTACCGGCCCTCGCCGGTGATCACGACGTCGGCGCCGTCGAGGAGCGCCGGCAGCCCGAGGACCTCGGCGACGGCGGCCGCTCCGCCCGCCAGCGTCGCACCCCAGGCGAGCAGTCCGAACCCGACTCCGCCGGCCGCTCCGGCGCCGGGGGTCGTCGGGTCGACGTCGGGGAAGCAGCGCGCCCAGTCGGCCAGCCGGGCGTCGAAGACGGCGATCCGTTCCGGTGCGATGCCCTTCTGCGGGCCGAACACCGCCGCGGCGCCGGACGGTCCGAGCAGGGGTGAGGTCACGTCGGTCAGCACGACAGCGCCGTGCTCCGGCAGCCGGCGCATCCACGTGGTGTCGACGCCGGTGACGTCGTCGAGCAGCTCGGCCCCCTGACGCGGTCGCGGCGGGTGTTCGGGGACCGCGGGATCGATATGGATGAGTGTTCCCAGCCCGATCAGGGCGTCGGCACCGCCGTCGGTCGAGGCGCTGCCGCCGATGCCGAGCACGAGCCCGGTCGCGCCGTCGTCGAGGGCGGCGGCGATCGCCTCGCCGAAGCCCCGGCTCGTCGCGGTGTCGGGCAGGAACTCGGGCAGCAGGGGGAGTCCGCTCGTGGCGGCGAGCTCGACCACGGCGCGGCCGTCGGGCAGCTGCAGCCAGTGCGTGTCGACGGGGGTGCCGGCGGGACCGGTGACGGTGATCGGCACCCGGACGGTCAGCGGGATCGCCGTCTCGAAGGCGTCGAGCGTGCCCTCGCCGCCGTCCGCCATCGGTGCCAGGACGACCTCGTCGCCCGGACGCTCGGCGAGCCAGCCGTCGCGCACGGCCGCTGCGATCTCGGCCGCCGTCGCGGTCCCCTTGAACGAGTCCGGAGCCACCACGATGCGCACGGCACCACCGTAGCGGACGGCCCGCGCGCCCCGGACGGCCCGGACGCCCCGGACGGCCCGGACGGCCCGGACGGCCCGTGCGCCCCGGCGCCCCGGACGGCCCAGACGGCCCGTGCGCCCCGGCGCCCCGGACGGCCCAGACGGCCCGTGCGCCCCGGACGGCCCTGGCGCCCCGGACGGGCCGGGTGGTCC
>NZ_MJGR01000050.1:3602-3860 GCF_001865105.1 Curtobacterium sp. MCBA15_016 | reverse complement strand
GGTCTTCGACGCGTCGCGCTCCGGGATGTCCCCCAGGGCTGCGTCGATCGCCGCGAGGGCGTCGGCGTCCAGGCGCACGCCCGCGGCCTTGACGTTGTCGGTGACCTGCTCCGGACGGGACGCGCCGACGATCGCACTCGCGACGTTCTCGTTCTGGAGCGTCCACGCGATGGCGAGCTGCGCCAGGGTCAGGCCGGCCTGGTCGGCGACGGGCTGGAGGCGCTGGACGGCTTCGAGGACCTCGTCGCGCATGAACCG
>NZ_MJGR01000050.1:0-2919 GCF_001865105.1 Curtobacterium sp. MCBA15_016 | reverse complement strand
ACCTCGTCGCGCATGAACCGCTTGATCATGTCGGCGCCGCCCTTCTCGTCGGTGGCGCGGGAGCCCTCAGGGAGCGGCTGGCCGGGCTTGTACTTGCCGGTGAGCACGCCCTGGGCGATCGGCGACCAGACGATCTGGCTGAGGCCGAGCTGCTTCGACGCGGGGACGACCTCGCCCTCGATGACCCGCCACAGCATCGAGTACTGCGGCTGGTTCGAGATGAGCTGGAAGCCGAGCTCCTTCGCGAGCGCGGCACCGGCGCGGATCTGCTCGGCGTTCCACTCGCTGACGCCGATGTACAGCGCCTTGCCCTGGCGGACGACGTCGGCGAAGGCCTGCATCGTCTCCTCGAGGGGGGTCTCGTGGTCGTACCGGTGCGCCTGGTAGAGGTCGACGTAGTCGGTCTGGAGGCGCTCGAGCGACCCGTCGATCGACTCCGTGATGTGCTTGCGGCTGAGGCCGACGTCGTTGTGCCCCTTCGGCCCGGTCGGCCAGTAGACCTTCGTGAAGATCTCCAGCGACTGGCGGCGCTCGGCCTTCAGCGCCTCGCCGAGGACGGTCTCGGCGGCGGTGTTGGCGTACGTGTCCGCGGTGTCGAACGTGGTGATGCCGGCGTCGAGCGCTGCCCGCACGCACTGGGTGGCGACGTCGTTCTCGACCTGCGAGCCGTGCGTCAGCCAGTTGCCGTAGGTGATCTCGGAGATCTTGAGTCCGGAGTTGCCCAGGTACCTGAATTCCATGCTCCCGACGCTAGCGGGCTTCCCCGCGCCGTGAGGGGCCGTGCGAGTACCTGGGTGCGGGGGCGCGCTGCGGGGGGGGTGGGGGGCGGGGTGGGCGAGCGGGAGGGGATGCGCGAGCGGGCGGAATACCCACGGGACCGCGCTGGGACCGGGGCTATTTCGCCCGCTCGCGCCGCGCCTCCCGAGCCCTTCGGACGCCGGCGGCGGGGATGCGCGAGCGGGCGGTATACCCACGGGACCACGCTGGGACCGGGGCCATTTCGCCCGCTCGCGCCGCGCCTCCCGAGCCGCCCTCGAGCCGGCCATCCGTCCACAGGCGGTCGCTCGCACCAGCCGTCCACAGATCAGGGCGGGCGCCACTCGCACGGTGCCACCGGCGGCCACGCTGGCCGCATGCACGTCGACGCGACCTTCCCGATGGCCCTCCGCGGCCGACCGTTCCGCGTGCGCGAAGCCCTGCACCGCGGCGTCAGCGTCGGCCGACTCCGATCACGAGCGTTCCTCCGCCCGTTCCACGGCATCCGCGCCTGGACCTGTCCGCAGACGCACGACGAGCGCGCACGAGCGGTGCAGCCGCGCCTGCGCCCGGACCAGGCGTTCAGCCACACGACCGCCGCAGCAATCCTCGGCTTCCCGCTCCCGCGCCGGCTCGAGCGCGATCCCCGCGTCCACGTGACGACGATCGGGACGGACCAGGCGCTCCGTGTCCGTGGGACGATCGGGCACCGCGCCCGCCGCGGCAGACTCCAGGTGGTCCACTCGGGCACCGCGGCGCTGACCCACCCAGCGGACACGTTCATCGCGCTCGCGACCCTCCTGAGCCGCGATGAACTCATCGTGGTCGGCGACGCGATCATCGGCTGGCTCGGGTGGTGCGACCACGCCGAACTGGTCGCCGCAGCTCGTCGCTACCGCGGAGCGAGGGGCATCCGTCGCGTCCGAGCAGCCCTCGCCGAGATGCGCCCAGGGTCACGTTCGCCCGGCGAGACCCGGCTCCGACTCGCCCTCACGCGGCGTGGTCTGCCGCAACCCGCCCTGAACCACGACGTCGTGGTGGACGGCCGGTGGATCGCATGCGTCGATCTCGCCTACCCGGACGCCCGTGTCGCGATCGAGTACGAGAGCGACCTCCACCGCACCGACGATCGCACGTTCCGCAAGGACATCACGCGGGGTGAACACCTGAAGGACGCCGGCTGGTGGCTGCTGCGCGCCACCGCGGACGACGTGGGACCGGCGATCGAGGCGCTCGTGGCGCGCGTCCGTCGCCTCCTCGACGGCGTCTCGACCGGGAGGCACGACCCACGTCCGACACGCCGTCCAGCGTCATCGAGATGAACATTGGTTGACGCTTCAACCAAACACGTGCAGAATGGGCTAGCATCAACTTCGATGCAGGCGCATGGAATCGTGGTTCCGCCCGACGCCTGCTCGGGAACGCAGTCCACACGCTTCGAAGGAGTCACCATGACGCTCACCGCCTCGACCATCCCCGGCTACCAGACCGGTACCTGGAAGATCGATCCCACCCACTCCGAGGTCACGTTCTCGGTCCGCCACCTCGCGATCAGCAAGGTCAAGGGCAAGTTCGAGACCTTCGACGCCACCGTCATCACCGCCGAGAACCCGCTCGAGTCGACCGTCGAGGCGAACATCGACGTCGCGTCGATCAACACCGGCCAGGAGCAGCGCGACCAGCACCTCAAGACGAGCGACTTCTTCCTCACCGAGGAGCACCCGCAGCTCACCTTCCGCTCGACGAGCATCGAGGCCAAGGGCGACGACCTGCACATCGCCGGCGACCTGACCCTGCGTGGCGTCACCAAGCCGGTCGTCCTCAAGGCCGAGCTCGGCGGCTTCACGACCGACGGCTACGGCCAGGTCAAGTTCGGCGCCGAGGCCACGACCAAGATCGACCGCACCGAGTTCGGCGTGAACTGGAACGCTGCGCTCGAGGCCGGTGGCTTCACGCTCGGCAACGACGTGACGATCAACCTCGACGTGCAGTTCGTCCTCCAGGCGGCCTGACACCTCGTCCCTCCTGACCCGAAGGTCATCGCGTTGCGCGTGACTTGAGGACATCGAACCGCAGGACACTGCAGTACCCGAAGCGAACGGCCCGGCTCCTCCCCCACGGAGTCGGGCCGTTCGTCGTTGCTGGGGGGGGGGGGGGGGGGGG
>NZ_MJGR01000049.1:1132-2574 GCF_001865105.1 Curtobacterium sp. MCBA15_016 | reverse complement strand
CCGTCGATGCGGGCGGCCTCCTCGAGTTCCTTCGGCAGGCCGCGCAGGTACGTGACCATCACCCACGTCGAGAACGGCAGGGCGAACGTCAGGTACGTGACGAACAGTCCCCAGCGGGTGCCGATGATCTGCACGCCGGTGGCGCTCGCGATGTTCGAGAACACCACGAACACGGGCAGGAGCAGGAGCGTGCCGGGGATCGACTGCAGCGCGAGCAGGCCGCGGAGGAACGTCAGGCGTCCGAGGAAGCGGAACCGGACCAGCACGTACGCGGTGGAGACGGCGAGCGCCGCACTGGCGACGGCGACGGCACCGGCGGTGAGCATCGAGTTCACGAGCCCCTCGCCGAGTGCGACCGTCGACCAGATGTCCACGTAGTTCGCGAGCGTGAACTCCGAGGGGAAGTACTCGCCCCGGGCCACCGCGACGTCGGAGTTGACCGACCCGAACAGGATGTAGAGCACGGGGACGGCGATGAACGCGATGATCACCGCGATCACGAGGATGAGCAGCCAGCGCGGCAGGAGCCGGGTGACGTCGGTGTCGTACGGGCGCTTGTGCCGACGGCCGCGGTCGCCGGCGGTGATGCTCTCGGTCAGCGTCGCCGTGGGGCGGGTCCGCGTGGAGGTGGTGAAGGCGCTCATGCTCGGGCTCCGTCGATGTCGGCGGCAGCGGCCGGGGTCGCTGCCGCGAGGGTGCGCCGGTCGGCACGACGCTGCTTGCGGTTGGGGCCCGCGTCGTCACCGGTGTCGAGCTTCACGGCCCGCAGGTAGACGAACAGCGGGATCGCGACGATCACGAGGGAGCAGATCGCCATCGCCGCGGACAGGCCGAAGCGGAACGACTGGAAGCTCGCGATGTAGGTGAGGACGGGCATGACCTCGACGCTCGACGGCAGTGGGATGCCGAACAGCACGAACGGGAGGGTGAAGTTGTTGATGTTGTGCAGGATCGCGATGATCACCGCGAGGCTCAGGGGTCCGCGCAGGTACGGGAAGATGATGTAGCGGAGCTTCGCCCACCAGGTCACCCCGTCGAGTGCGGCGGCCTCGTGCACCTCGTTGTCGACCGCCTGCAGTCCGGCGAGGGAGAGCAGGTAGACGAAGGGCCAGCTCGTCCAGATCATCACGCCGGCGAGCGCCCAGTACGACGCGGAGCCGTTCAACCAGAGCACGTCGGTGTGCAGGATCGAGTTCACGACGCCCTGCGGCTGGAGCATCGTCCGGAAGAACGTGCCGACGACGAAGGCGGGGAGCACGTACGGGATGAGGTAGATCGACCGGACGAGTCCGCGACCGGGGAACCGGTTCTGCGTCGAGATCGCCGCGGCGACGCCGATCGGGACGGTGACCGCGGTGACGAGCACCGAGATGGACACCGAGATCCAGATCGAGTGGAGCAGGGGCGAGTCCGTGAACGCCTCGGCGAAGTTCGCGAACCCG
>NZ_MJGR01000049.1:0-456 GCF_001865105.1 Curtobacterium sp. MCBA15_016 | reverse complement strand
GGCGAAGTTCGCGAACCCGACGAACGGGGCGCTGAACCACTGGCGGAGCGTGTACTGGTCGAGGTCGAGCATCGCGATGTAGAAGCCCACGAGGAGCGGCACCACGATGACGGCGAGCATGAGGACGCCGCCTGGGAGGAGCATCCAGAGGGGACGCTCCCGCTTGTAGAGCGGGGTCGTGCCGTGCGGACGGACCTCGCGGTCCCGCGGCTCGGTCGCGCGCGGCGCGGGGGTCTGGACCTGCGTCATCACAGGCCTCCGTTCTTCTGCCGGTCGAGCGTGGACTGGGCGTCCTTCTGGGCGTCCTGCAGACGCTTCCGGAGCTGGTCGTCGGTGACCTCACCGCTCTTGAGCGACGGGATGGACTGCACGACGACGTCCACGAGGGAGAGTTGGATGTCCGACCAGGCACCGGTGAAGGCGGTCGGCTTCGAGAGCTTGCCGGCGTCGATGATC
>NZ_MJGR01000048.1:0-22826 GCF_001865105.1 Curtobacterium sp. MCBA15_016 | reverse complement strand
TCGAACGACCACTTCCCGTCATCACCGGCCGTGATGTTCTCGGAGATGCCCGCCGAGTTGCCGAGGATGTTGATCGCACCGTTCGGCGTCGCCGTCCCCGACAGACGCACCTTCTGCCCCGGCACGTACGACGGCGCATCCACCGTCAACGGCTTGAACGACGGCTCATCCGCCGTGATGGTGAAGATCTTGTAGTCGGTCCCCGCCGGACCGGACTGCCGGACCTTGACCTCGTGCTCAGTGCCGCGGACGGGCAAGGTTGACACGAACGACCACGTGCCGTCGTCCCGCACGGTGACATCGGTGCTCCCGAGGCTCGCCGACGGAGCGGTCACGAGGATCGATGCCCCCGGGGTCGCCCGCCCCGAGAGGACGAGCCGCTGACCGGGCACGTAGGTCGGCTCGTCGACGGTGAGGGGGATGAGCGCCGGGACGGCGCCGTCGGTGCCGCGCACGCGCATGTCGAGGACGACCGAGTCCAGGTAGCCCGACGACACGGTGACCGTGTGCACACCGGCGACGAAACCGCGCTCGGAACGGTGGCTGAACGTGCCGTCGTCACTGACCTCGACCGGGGTGACGAACTCGCCCGGGAGCCCGAACACCTGGAGTGTCGAACCGGGCCGCGCGGTGCCGGCGATCTCGACGGGCGTTTTCTCGTCGATTTCGGTCGGGGACGTGACGATGATGCTCGACGACGTCGCCTGCGACGCTGGTGCGGCCGCCGCGATCGCGGCCGAGGGATCGGCGCTGACGGCGATGCCGAGGGACAGTCCGAGGCCGAGCGCAGCGACAGCGCACACCTTGGTGGTCTTGACGAATGCTCCCACGGGAGCTCCTTTCACTAGGAGGCTCCGACCGTAAGTATGTGAAATGTACGTATGTCGAACGCTATGCGACCCGGCAGCACGGCCTCTGCGCACGGAACGGCCCGCTCCGTACAGGAGCGGGCCGTGCGGCCAGATCATCAGACCGGCAGCGGAACGAGCTCGAACCAGAGGTCGTTGCCCGGGTCCGCGGAGTCCGACACGAGCACACCGTGCACGCCACCGCCGATCTGCGGCGTGGTGAAGGACCACGTCCCGTTCGATGCCACAGGGATCTCGGCGAACACACCGAGCGACGGGATGGCGAGCTCGAGCCGCAGGCCCGGCGCGGCGGTGCCGGTGATCCTGTGCGCAGTCCCCACCTCGTAGCCGGCCGGTGACGTCAGCCCGATCGGCGCGATCTCATGAGTGGAGTAGGCCGTCGTGACGGAGCTCTCAGCAGCGAGTGCCGGAGCCGTCACGGCGACGGCGGACGTCGCGACGCCGACCGCAGCGACGGCGGTGACGATCTTCTTCGCGAGCGGAAGGGACATGGGATTCTCCTCGTTCTCATCAACGATGTCGCCGACGGCGACGGCTGAAATGTAGAACGACGGTTGGAGATCATGCCGACGACGAGTCCTATGACGGATCGTCGTCACCGCCAGGATCAGCTGTAGACGTGCGGTGCGAGCACCCCGACCCCGCGCAGGTTGCGGTAGCGCTCGTCGTAGTCCAGCCCGTAGCCGACCACGAACGCGTCCGGGATGTCGAAGCCGACGTACTTCACGTCGACCTCGACCTTGGCCGCCTCGGGCTTGCGCAGCAGTGCGACGATCTCGACGCTCGCGGCCCCGCGGGACTCGAGGTTCTGCTTGAGCCACGACAGCGTCAGACCGGAGTCGATGATGTCCTCGACGATGAGGACGTCCCGCCCGTGCAGGTCGGTGTCGAGGTCCTTGAGGATGCGGACCACGCCGGACGACTTCGTGCCGGAGCCGTACGACGACACCGCCATCCAGTCCATGCGCGCCTGCATCTTGAGGTGGCGCGAGAAGTCCGCCATCACCATCACGGCACCCTTGAGGACACCGACGAGCAGTGGGTCGCGCCCCGCGTAGTCGGCGTCGACCACCGCGGCGAGCTCGGCGAGCTTGTCGTCGATCTGCTCGGGGGTGAAGAGGACTTCGGACAGGTCTGCCTGGACGTCGGAGAGTTCCACCACCCCAGCCTAACCGGCGGTGAAGGCCAGACGGTCGCCCGATCGCGACGCCTGCACGCCCGGCAGGTCGATCGGCCCCTGCCCGCTCCAGTCGGTGACGAGCCGGCACACCTCGAGCGTCTGCACGCGGGACAGCGTCACGCCGAACTCGCTCTCCACCGCCAGCCGCACGAGCCGCTGCCGGAGGGCCGGCGGGTTCGCCGCGAGCTCCCGCACGGACAGCGAGATGCCGGCCTCGGAGTGCTCGGCGAGGTCCTCGGCCATCTCCTCGGCGAAGTGGTCGAGCGCGGCCGAGTCCTCGCGGAGCTGGTCCGCGGTGCGGGCGAGGGCCTCGGGCACGCCGGCACCGAGTTCGCGTTCGAGCGCGGGCAGGAGCACGTTCCGGACGCGGACGCGCGCGAAGGCGGGGTCCGCGTTCTGCGGGTCGTCCCACGGGGCGAGTCCGGCGGCGGCGCACGCCTGCCGCGTCGTGTGTCGACGGACGCCGAGGAGCGGCCGCCCGTAGGCCGGCCCCGCCTGGCGCCGCGTCAACGGCGCCATGCCGGACAGCGAGTCCGGCCCGCTCCCGCGGGCGAGGCCGAGCAGCACGGACTCGGCCTGGTCGTCCAGCGTGTGTCCGAACAGCACGAGGGGTGACCCGACGTCGGACGCGACGAGCGCGATCGACGCGTGCCGCGCCTCCCGAGCCGCCGCTTCGGGACCGCCCGCGGAACCGACGGCGACACGACGGACGGTCACCGGTGCGAGTCCCAGCTCGGACGCCTGCCTGGAGGCGCGGCTCGCCACCGCCTCGGACCCCGCCTGGAGTGCGTGGTCGACGACCACCGCCCCGGCTCGCAGATCCTGCTTGGGCGCCTCGAACGCGGTGGCCGCGGCGAGCGCGAGCGAGTCCGGTCCGCCGCTCAGCGCGACGAGCACGAGGTCTCCGGGGCGCACCGTGCCCTCGTCGAGCGCCTGCGCGAGCAGGGAGCGCACCGCGCGACGGGTGTCGGCGACCGCAGGGTCGAGCCGGGGACGCGGAGTGTTCACCCGGTAACGTTAGCCGCGCTTTCTTCCCGCACATCAGACCAGGAGCGCAACATGGCCGCGTACGACGTCGTCGTCGAGATCCCCAAGGGCAGCCGCAACAAGTACGAGGTGGACCACGAGACCGGTCGCGTGTACCTCGACCGCGTGCTGTTCACCTCGTTCGTGTACCCGACCGACTACGGGTTCTTCGAGAAGACCCTGGCCGACGACGGTGACCCCGTGGACGCGCTGCTGCTCCTCGAGTACCCGACGTTCCCCGGTGTGGGCGTCAAGGTCCGCCCGGTCGGCGTCTTCAAGATGAGCGACGAGGCCGGCAACGACGCGAAGGTCCTCGTGGTCCCCGCGAAGGACCCGCGTTGGGCGCACATCCAGGACATCTCGGACGTCGACGAGCAGACGAAGGCCGAGATCGCGCACTTCTTCGAGCGCTACAAGGACCTCGAGCCGAACAAGTGGGTCAAGGCCGAGGGCTGGGGCGACGCCGCCGAGGCCGAGGCGATCGTCACGGCCGGCCAGGCCGCGTACGTGCCCGCCGGTCACTGACGCTCCCGGTCCCGTTCCGGCTCGACCGGGACTGCACCGCCTGACGACGAGTGCGCACGATCCCTCGTGCGCACTCGTCGTTCTTGCGTGCGGCTAGAGCGAACCGCTCGGCCGTGCGACGTAGGGCAGCAGCTGGCCCGGGGTCCAGATCGCCCGCTCGAGCACGCCGCGCTGCGGGTTCGCCGCCTCGACCATCATGCCGTTGCCGGTGTAGATCGAGTCGTGGTACGCCTCGTTGACGGTGCCGTTGTACGAGTAGAAGAGGATGTCGCCGGGCTGCCGCTGCGACATCGGCACGAGGCGCCCGATCGACTTGAAGTAGTTGTACTGCCAGACGACGTTGTGCCCACCGGTGGCGATGCCCTGCGAGCTGTAGGCCATCATCACGAGGCCGGAGCAGTCCCACGTGTTCGGGCCCGCGCCGCCGAACTGGTACGCGTCGCCGATCTGTGCGCGGGCGTAGGCGATCGCGCCGGCTGCCTTCGAGGGTGTGCTCGGTGCGGTCGGGGTCGTCGGGGTGGTGGGCGTGCTCGGCTTCGACGGGGTGGTCGGAGTGGTCGGGGTGCTCGGCTTCGACGGTGTGGTCGGGGTGCTCGGCTTCGACGGTGTGGCCGGGGTGCTGGGCTTGGTGCCGCCGCCGGTGCTCGGCTGGGTGCTCGTACCGCCGCCCGTGCTCGGCGTGCTGCTCGCGGCGCCCCCACCCGAGCCCGAGCCCGTGCCGGTGCCGGTGGCCGCGGTCGCCCCGGAGCCACCGGTGTTCGACGCGAGCTGCGCCTCCGCCCGCTTCGCCTGCTGCGCGGTCCAGTAGGCGGCCTCGGTGGCGACGCTCGTGCCCTTGAGGTACGCGAGCTGCTGCAGCACCTCGTCCTGCTGGTCCTGCTCCCGCTGCACGCGTGCCTGCGCCGACGCTGCGGTGTCGTTCGCCTCGGCGAGGGCGGCCTTCGTCGTGTCCGTCGCCTTCGCGAGGGCCTTCGTCGCGGCGGACTGCTGCGCGGCGATCGCGTCGACGGTGTTCTGGTCCGCCTGGGCCTGGGCGAGGACGGTCGCGGAGCGCTCGGACAGGTGCGACATCGTGCCGACCCGGTAGAGCAGGTCCTTGGAGTCCCGCGAGTCGATGAGCATCGCCGCGGACAGGTCCCCGCCGCCGGTGCGCGACAGCTCGACCACGAGGCCGGCGACCTGCTGCGCGGAGGCGTCCGCCGTCCGCTCCGCCCGCTTGGACTGCGCGGTGAGGTCGTCCAGGGTCGCCTGCGCGTCCTGCTGCTGCGACGCCGCGAGGGCGTACGTCTGACCGGCCTGGAGCTCGGCGACCTGTGCGCTGTCGGCAGCGTCCTGCAGGGTCTGCAGCCGGGTGCTCAGCTCGTCGACGGTGGACTGGGCCTCGGCGGTGTCCGCCTTCGCCGCTCGCACGTCGTCCCAGCTCGGGGCGGACGGTGCCGCCTGGGCCGGGCCGGCGACCACGACGGAGAGACCGATCCCGAGGACGGCCACCACCGCGATCCCACAGGACAGGGTGCGAGCGGAGTGCTTCACGGCGTTCAGGGCCTTTCGGGCGCGCACACGGTCATACCGAGATCCCCCGCGCTGCCATGAAGGGGACCGGGTCGACGGCGGAACCGTTCACCCGGGTCTCGAAGTGGAGGTGGCAACCCGTCGACCACCCGGTCGAACCGACCTTGGCGATCTGCTGCCCGGCGGTGACGTGCTGGCCGACCGACACGAGCGTGCCGCCGTCGACGATGTGCCCGTACGCGGTCGAGATGCCCCCGCCGTTGTCGAGCACGACCTCGTTGCCGTAGCCGCCGCCGTTCGCCGCGAAGGTCACCGTGCCGGACGCCGCCGCGTAGATCGGGGCGTAGCAGGCGGGAGCGAGGTCGACGCCGGCGTGCAAGGCGTAGTTCTTCGTGTACGGGTCGAGTCGGTAGCCGAACGGGCTCGTCTGGTACCCGCCGGTCGGGCGGACCCAGCCGGACGAGTTCGGCGAACCGCCACCGGTCCCGCCCTGGCTCGTCGCCGCGGCCTTCGCCGCCGCTGCCGCGATGCGGGCCAGCCGGGCCTTCTCCACCTGGACGCCTTTGTTGTAGCGCGCCTCGACGTTCTGCTCGCTCGTGGTCAGCAGGGTGAGCTGCGCCTCGAGTCGCTCCTTGTTGTCCGCCTGGGCGTCCACGGAGGACTGCGCCTGGTCGGCGGCGGTCTGTGCGGCCTGCATCTTCTGCTGTGCCTGGTCGGCGAGGTCGCCGAGGGCCTCCTTGGCGCGGTCCGCCTTGTCGGCGAGGCCCTGGGCCACACCGCGGTCCTGCGACGCCTGCGCGTAGATGCCGTCGGCCTGTTCGCTGAGCTTGGACATCGCACCGAGCTCGTACAGCAGGTCACCCGACTTCGTGGGGTGCGTGAGGATGTCGGTCGTGACGTCGTTCGCGCTCGCCCGCCCGAGCTGTGCCGCGAGCTGACCGGCCTGCGCCTCGGACGCGGTCGCGGTCTTCTCGGCGTCGTCCGCCTGGGACTGCAGCTTCTTCTGGGTCAGCGTCGCGTCGTCGTACTTCGTCTGCGCGGTCTGGTACGCCGTCCCGGCGGCCTCGGCGGACTTCTGCGCCGCGGAGGCTTTCGCCGTGAGGTCGGCGATGAGCCCCTTGATCTGGGTCACCTTCGCCTGCTGGGCCGATTTCGAAGCCTTGGCGTTCGCGACGTCCGACCAGCTCGGGTACGACGCCGCACTGGCCGAGGTCACCGGGGCGAGGGCCGCGAAGGTGCCGGCGGTGAGCGCGACGGCGACCGCGGCGGCGATGAAGCGGCGGCGGGGACGGGGGCGGAGTGAGAGCGATGGTGAGGTCGACATACATCTCGATTTCGTAACAGCGCGGCAAGGCTCACGCACGTAACACTGTTAACAAGCGCAACAGTAACAACAGGTGTCGCACCCGCACACCCCCTCGCACGAGGGGCACGGGACCGACGACGATGGTCGCATCGGAACATCGACAGCACGAATCGGGGCCTGGTGCCCCACGGTGAGTGAAGCCCTGCGCCCGGGCGGCGACACCGCGACACGCCGGGGATTCCGCCGCGGAGCCGCTCGATTTGTGAATCCCGCGGGGCATCCGTATGCTTGTCCATCGGTAGCGCGAAGCACCGCTTGCGGCCCTATCGTTTAGTGGCCTAGGACACCGCCCTTTCACGGCGGCAGCACGGGTTCGAATCCCGTTGGGGTCACTCCTCGCAGAGTGAGCAAGCAAGCAGAGCACTACCGAACAACACAACACAACATGGCCCTGTAGCGCAGTTGGTTAGCGTGCCGCCCTGTCACGGCGGAGGTCGCGGGTTCAAGTCCCGTCAGGGTCGCCACGGCTGGATAGCTCAGTTGGTAGAGCGTTCGACTGAAAATCGAAAGGTCCACGGATCGATGCCGTGTCCAGCCACGGTGAAAGGCCCCCCACTCCGGTAGGGGGCCTTTTTGCGTTGGTCGGAGCGCGACCACGTCCAGGAGGCGCGGTGCGGGTCGGACCCGCACCGCGCCTCCTGGGACGGGCACCTACGCCTCGCGCGTCTTCGGGCTGCTCTCCTCGGTCTTCGCCGGGTCGCGTTCGACCACCGAGCCGAGGGCGTCGTCGATGCGGGACAGCAACTCCGCGGGGATCGTCACCCCGGCAGCGCCGGCGTTGTCGTGCACCTGCTCCGGACGCGAGGCACCGATGATCGCGGACGCCACGTTCTGGTTCTGCAGCACCCAGGCGACCGCGAGCTGCGCCATCGACAGGTCCAGCTCGTCGGCGATCGGCTTGAGCTCCTGCACGGCGGACAGCACCTCGTCGCGCATGAACCGCTCGATCATCTTCGCGCCGCCCTTGTCGTCGGTGGCGCGGGAGCCCTCGGGCAGCGGCTGACCGGGCTGGTACTTCCCCGTCAGCACACCCTGCGCGATCGGGGACCAGACGATCTGCGAGATGCCGAGCTCCTCGGACGTCGGGACGACCTCGCCCTCGATGACCCGCCAGAGCGCCGAGTACTGCGGCTGGTTCGAGATGAGCTGGACGCCGAGGTCGTCGGCGATCTCGTGTCCCGCGCGGAGCTGCTCCGCCGTCCACTCGCTCACGCCGATGTAGAGCGCCTTGCCCTGCCGGACGACGTCGGCGAACGCCATCATCGTCTCCTCGAGCGGCGTCTCGTAGTCGAACCGGTGTGCCTGGTAGAGGTCGACGTAGTCGGTCTGCAGCCGCTCGAGCGAACCGTTGATCGACTCGAGGATGTGCTTGCGGCTCAGGCCGGTGTCGTTGTGCCCCTTGGGTCCGGTCGGCCCGAACACCTTCGTGGCGATCTCGAGGGACTGGCGTCGCTCCCCCTTCAGCGCCTCGCCGAGGACGGTCTCGGCACCGGTGTTGGCGTAGACGTCGGCGGTGTCGAACGTCGAGATGCCGACGTCGAGGGCTGCCCGGACGCAGGCGATCGCCGCGTCGTTCTCGACCTGGGAGGCGTGGGTGAGCCAGTTGCCGTAGGTGATCTCGGAGACCTTGAGGCCCGAGTTGCCGAGGTAGCGGTACTCCATGTGCGTGTCACTCCTGTCGTGGCCGCGTCGGTGCGGCTCCGTCGGCGACGGTAGTCCTCGGGACCTCCGTGCGAGCCAGTGACTGTACGCTGATGTTTCAGGCGCGATGGGCAAAGACGAAACCCCGGCGATGTGGCCTGGGCCAGTGATCGTTCCGGGGTCTTCGTGGACAACGGTAGCAGACAGGGGTCTGATGCAGGAAGACGAGCTCGAGCGCTTGATCACGGCCGATCGGCTCCGTTCGTACACCGAGCGGACGGGGTCCTCGACCGGCGCGTTGCGGCTGTACGAGTGGAACATGCGCGCCGCGGCGTCGGTCATGGAACTCACCGGCGTCGTCGAGGTGGTCGCTCGCAACGCACTCGACCAGGAGCTCCGCGCCTGGACGGCGGATCGAACCGGGAAGCCGTGGTTCGACGTCGCGCCGCTCGACGCTCGCGGACGCGCTGACCTGGCGAAGGCACGGGCTCGGGCGAGTCGAGACGGACGGCGCGACGAAGTGCACGGACGCGTCATCGCGGAGCTCGGCTTCGGGTTCTGGCGGTACCTCGTCGAGTCGCGGTACCTGACCGCGCTGTGGACACCCGCGCTGCACCGGGCGTTCCCGCACGGACCTGCGGACTCCTTGACGCGACAACGGGAGGTACGTGGCCGACTGCAGCAGCTGCACTTCGTGCGGAACCGGGCGGCGCACCACGAACCCATCCACGCACGTGACCTGCAGCGGGACCACGACTACGCGCTCGAGCTGCTCGGCTGGATCAGTCCGCACGCGGCGCTGTGGGCGGCGGACACCACCTCGCTCCGAGCCGTGCTCCGCGCCCGTCCCGACGGGTAGGTGCAGGATCGGAAGGGTTGCGGTGCAGTGGTGCACCGCCGGGAGCGAAGGAGCGTCCATGTCGGGAGCCAGCGTGCTGTTCATCGGCGGCAGCGGGGTGATCAGTGCCTCCTGTGTCCGCGAAGCCGTCGAGCAGGGGTTCGACGTCACCGTGCTCAACCGGGGGACCACCGGGGGCAGGCCGATCCCGGAGGGTGTGACGCGCCTCCAGGCCGACGTCTCGGACCGGAACGCCCTGGCGGAGGTGGTCGGCGACCGCCACTGGGACGTCGTCGTGAACTGGATCGCCTTCACGCCGGACCAGGTGCAGGCCGACGTCGACTTCTTCGCCGGGCGGACCAGGCAGTACGTGTTCATCAGTTCGGCCTCGGCGTACCAGACCCCGGCGACGCACCTGCCGATCACGGAGTCGACGCCCCTGAAGAACCCGTACTGGCAGTACTCGCGGGACAAGATCGCGTGCGAGGAGTTGCTGATGGCGGCGTACCGGGAGCAGGACTTCCCGGTGACGATCATCCGGCCATCGCACACCTACGACGAGACGAAGCTCCCGCTGACGGGCGGCTGGACCGCGGTCGCGCGGATGCGGGCCGGCAAGCCGATCATCATCACGGGCGACGGCAGCTCGCTCTGGACGATCACGCACAGCCGGGACTTCGCGGTCGGGTTCACGGGGCTGCTCGACCGGGCCGAGGCGATCGGCGAGGCCTTCACGATCACGAGCGACGAGGCGCCGACCTGGAACCAGATCGCGCACGAGATCGCAGCGGCAGCAGGCGTCGAAGACCTGCGGATCGTGCACGTGCCGGCGGATGCGATCAACGCCGTGGACCCGGAGTGGGGTGCGGCGCTCCTCGGCGACAAGGCGAACAGTTCGGTGTTCGACAACAGCAAGGTGCGGTCGCTCGTGCCGTGGTACCGGCCGCGGACGCCCTACCGGCAGGGCGTGCGCGAGGTCATCGCCTGGTACGAGGCGAACCCCGACGCGCAGGTCGTCGACGAGCGGCTCGACGCCCTGATGGACGAGCTGGCGGCGCGCTGGGCGGTGTGACGGGCGGGGCGCTGCGGCGCGGCCGTGCTTCGTGAGCAGAAATGGTCGGGTCGCCCGAGGGCACCCGACCATTTCTGCTCACGAAGCGAGCGCGGAGCTCACGAAACGAGCGCGGAGCTCAGGCTCGCGCGCGCAACACCTCGGCGAGGGTGCCGATCGCCAGGCGCACCTCGTCGTCGGTCACGACGAGCGGCGGCGCGAAGCGGATCGTCGACCCGTGCGTGTCCTTCACGAGCACCCCGCGGTCGGCGAGGTCCTGCGCGATCTGCTTCCCGGTGCCGAGCGCGGGGTCGATGTCGATCCCCGCCCAGAGCCCGGCGACCCGGTGCGAGACGACCCCGGAGCCGACCAGGTCGTCGAGCAGCCCGCGCAGCAGCGGTTCGCCCTCGAGCGCCCGCTGCTGGAACGTGCCCTCGTCGAGCATCGCCACGACCTCGGAGCCGACGGCCGCCGCGAGCGGGTTCCCGCCGAAGGTCGACCCGTGCTCGCCCGGACGCAGGACGCCCAGCACGTCACGCCGACCGACCACGGCGGACACGGGGACGATCCCGCCGCCGAGCGCCTTGCCGAGCGTGATGAGGTCCGGGCGGACCCCGACGCGCTGCACGGCGAGGGTGTGGCCGGTGCGACCGAGCCCGGACTGGATCTCGTCGGCGACGAACAGGGCGCCGAACTCGTCGCAGATCGCCCGGACCTCGGGCAGGTAGGACGGAGGCGGGATGACGACCCCGCCCTCGCCCTGGATCGGCTCGAGCAGCACCGCGACGACGGTCTCGTCCATCGCCTCGCGCAGGGCAGCGGCATCGCCGTACGGCACGGTGCGGAAACCGGGCGTGAACGGCCCGAAGTCGTCGTGCGCCGACGGGTCGTCCGAGAACGAGATGATCGTCGTGGTGCGACCGTGGAAGTTCCCCGAGGCGACGATGATCGTGGCGCGCTCGGCGGGGACGCCCTTGACGCGGTAGCCCCAGGCACGGGAGACCTTGATCGCGGACTCCACCGCCTCGGCACCGGTGTTCATCGGCAGGACCATGTCGGTCTCGGTCAACGCGGCGAGCGCCGAGGCGAACGGCCCGAGCTGGTCGTTCACGAACGCACGCGAGGTCAGCGTGACCCGGTCGAGCTGCGCCCGCGCGGCGTCGAGCAGCCGCGGGTTGCCGTGACCGAAGTTCACGGCGGAGTAGGCGGCGAGGCCGTCCAGGTAGCGCTTGCCGTCGACGTCCGTGACCCACGCGCCGTCGCCCGACGCGATGACGACGGGCAGCGGGCTGTAGTTGTGGGCGAGGGAGCGTTCCTCGACGGCGAGCGCCGCAGCGGTCCGCGAACCGAGCGACGAGGCCGTCATCGCGCGACCGAGGTGCCGGTGCCGACGGGGTGCAGGTCGAGCGTGCAGCACTTCACGCCGCCGCCGCCGAGCAGCAGCTCGGACAGGTCGACGCCGATCGGGTTGTAGCCCTTCTCGCGGAGCTGCGACGCGAACGTGGTGGCGCGCGAGGCGATCACGACGTTGTACCCGTCGGAGTAGGAGTTCAGGCCGAGGATCGCAGCGTCCTCCTCGGTGGCGATGATCGCGTCCGGGAAGCGCTCGCGCAGGATCGCCAGCGACGGCTCGTCGAAGGCGCTCTCGAGGTAGGCGATGTTCGACGTGCCGTCCGCGGCGGGCTCCGGGTCGAGGACCGCGATCGCCGTGTCGAGGTGGTAGAAGCTCGGGTTGATGAGCTTCAGGGTGACGACCTCGCGGCCGTAGATGCGCGCGAGCTCCTCGTGCGAGGTGCTGTCCGAGCGGAAGCCGGTGCCGGCGAAGATGGTGTTCCCGATGAGCAGGAAATCGCCCTCGCCCTCGTTCGTCTCCTCGGGCTCGGCCACCGTCAGGCCCGCGCTGCGGAACCAGTCCATGTACGCCGGACCCTCGGGCTGACGCTCGGGGTACTGGAACTTCGCGCCGTACGCGACGCCGTCGAGCACGAACCCGCCGTTGGCCGCGTAGACCATGTCCGGCAGGCCCTCGATCGGCTCGATGTACGAGATGTCGAAGCCGAGCTGTTCGTAGACGTCCACGAGGGACTGCCACTGCTCGACGGCCTTCGACGTGTCGGTCGGGTCCTCGGGGTGCATCCACGGGTTGATCCGGTAGCTGACCGTGTAGTGCGTCGGCTTGCACATCAGGATCGTCCGCTTGGTGGCGGTACGGGCCGGTGCATCGGTGGTCGAGGGTGCGGTGTTCGACATCAGTCCTCCTGAGAAGGGACCGGGGCCCGAGCCTGCCAGGAACCGAAACGGAACGAAGGAGATGTGCTCCGGCGAGATGCAGGCTCACTCGCCGTAGCGGACCAGGTCGACGCCACGACGATCCTGACACAGACCGTCCGGCAAGTGCAGTACCGGGAGCGAAGCGCCGTGGCACCCGTTCGGGTGACGCACGTTTCGTGCGCCGAACCCACCGGGCGTGCAAGAAGTCCGCGTACCATGGGTGCAATGGATTCGCTCGACCACCGCATCCTGGATCAACTCCGGGAGAACGCCCGCGCCGGCTACGGCGACATCGGGTCGGTGGTCGGACTCTCGGCCTCCGCCGTGAAGCGTCGCGTCGACCGGCTGGTGGGCGACGGCGTGATCCAGGGCTTCACGATCAAGGTCGACCCCGCCGTCGAGGACCGCGGCACCGAGGCCTGGGTGGAGCTCTACTGCCGCGGGACGGTCTCCCCCGACGAGCTCCGCACCCTGCTCGACAGCGTGCCGGAGGTCATCGACGCCGGCACCGTCACGGGCAGCGCCGACGCCGTCGTGCACATGCGCTCGAAGGACCTCTCCGCGCTCGAGGAAGCCCTCGACAAGGTCCGCCTCGCACCCCAGGTGGACCACACACGGTCCGCGATCGTGCTCTCCAAGCTGGTCAGTCGCGAGACCGCGTAACGTCCCGCACATGCGACGGATGTGGGCCGGGAGGCACGGATCGCCTCCCACGGGTTCGCGCTCGGCCCGCCGGCTGGTCACCGCTGCGAGCGTCGCCTACGTCGCGAACTGCGCCTGGGGCACCGCCGTCGCCGTGCGGCTCATCCGGACGAGGAAGCTCCGCGTCGTCCACCACGGCCTGTTCGTCGTGACCGCCACGCTGACCGGTGTCGCGGCGACCACCCCGGTCTGGACGCGAAGCCGATCGGCGCTCTTCCTGCTCCCGGCGCTCGTGCCGCTCGCGGTCGCACCACGCACGAACCCGCGCTCCGGAGCACACTGGCAAGTCGCGGTCGCCGCGGCACCGTCCTACCTGGGGGCGCTGCTCGCCGGCCGCCGAGCAGAGAGGTGAGCAGTGGAGCTCTTCGAGGCGATCAGACGCCGGCGGACCACCAACGGACCGTTCCTCCCCGACCCCGTGTCGCCCGAGCACCAGCGCCTGCTCATGGAGCTGGCCGGCCGGGCACCGTCGCAGCTCAACAGCCAGCCGTGGCGGTTCGTCCTCGTCGAGGAGCGCGACACGATCGACCGCGTCGCCGAGATCAGCGGCTCGTCGATGACCCGGACCATGGCCGAGGGGACGTTCTTCGAGCGGTACAAGCCGTACTTCCGGTTCTCCCAGGCCGAGATGGACGAGCGGCGCGACGGCATGCTGTTCGACAAGCTCCCCGGACCGCTCAAGCCCTTCACGAAGCAGGTGTTCACGAAGCGTGGGCAGCTGCTCATGAACACACTGCGGGTGCCGCACACCCTCGGTGAGGAGAACCGGAAGCTCGTCGCCGGGTCGCCGCTGCTGCTCGGCGTGCTGCTCGACCGGCACGAGTACCGGAAGGAGGAGCTCTCCGGCTTCTACTCGGTGTTCAGCATGGGCGCGGCGATGGAGAACATCTGGCTCGCCACGACCGAACTCGGACTCGGCATCCAGTTCGTGTCCTTCCCGATGGAGACCCCCGGGGCGTGGGAGGAGATCGAGGGACTGCTCCACGTCCCCGAGTCGCTCGAGCTGATGGCCGTCTACCGGATCGGGTACCTCCCGCCCGAGCGCCGGCGTCCCGCGATCGACTGGACGTCGAGCGAGCGGAAGCGGCCGTCGCAGTACGTGTTCCGCGGGACCTGCGACACCCCGCAGCAGGGGTGGGACGACGCGCCCGTGGCGGGGCACATCGCCCCGGAGGCGACCACCTCGTGACCGCGGCCGTGCCCGCCGGGGGCGAACCGCGCCTCCAGGCCGTCGCCCCCGGACTGACCGGACGCCCCTGGATCTCGCAGGACTGGCTCGACGTCGTCTTCGTGCACTGGCGCGTCGACGTCTCGGCGGTGGCGCCACTGCTCCCCGCCGGGACCCGGCCGGACACCCTCACTGCGGACGGCACCGACGACGGGGCGACCACGTGGGTCGGCCTCATCGCGTTCCGGTTCGAGGACACCCGGTTCCCGCCGATCTCGACGGGGAGGATCGGGGACTTCGTCGAGGTGAACGTCCGCGTCTACACGATCGACGACGAAGGGCGGCACGGTGTGGTGTTCCTGTCGCTCGACGCCGGCAAGCTCCTGCCGACGATCGGCGCGCGCGTCGCGACCGGTCTGCCGTACTGGTGGGCCGATGCCGAGACGCGGAACGGCGACGGCCGCGTCGGCTACGCGATGCGACGACACGGGACGCACCTGCGGTCCCTCGTCGAAGTGCGGGTCGGTGCGGAGGTGACCGAGCCGACGGTCCTCGAGACCTTCCTGACCGCGCGGTGGGGCATGCACGTGCACCGAGCCGGCCGGACCCGGTTCTGGCCGAACGAGCACGAGCCGTGGCCGCTCCACCGGGCCTCGGTCGTGTCGCTGCGGGACGACCTGATCGGTGCGGCCGGACTCCCGTTCGGCCTGGCCTCGCTCGAACCGGACTCGGTGCTCTACTCGCCGGGGGTCACGACGCGGTTCGGTCTGGGGCGCTGAGCGGCGGTGCCCCCGCGGTCCGCTCGGCGACGGCGAACTGCACGACGGCCATCACCACGGCGAGCGCCGCGAAGAGCGATCCCGGGCCGATCCAGACCGCCGCGAGACGATCCGGCACGGCCGGGGCCGTGAACCCCACGACGGACAGGCCCGTGCACGCCACGGCGACGAACACCGACGCCCACGCCACGAGCAGTCGGTCGACACGGGGCACCGACCGGGCGAAGCGGAACGTCATCGGGATCCAGCCCACCGCACCGAAGAGCACGCCGAACGGGAGACCGACGACGAGGCTGCCGATCGCGAGGATCGCTGCCGTCGTCACACCGACCGTCATCCGGACGACGTGCAACCGCCAGGAAGCCGTCATGGTCTGCTCGGCGTAGGCCGATCTCCCGGCAGCGGCCAGGGCGATCGCCCCAGCGGCGACGACGGTCCCGCTCCCCGCGCAGACGACCGCGCCGAGTGGCTCCCCGAAGCGGGCGGCGGCCAGGACGAGCAGCACCGCCAGGAGCATCACGAGGACCGGGAGCGTCCAGACCTCGTGGTGTCGCGTCGGGGTGCTGAGGACCCAGCCGGGTGGAGGCGTCCCCTCGGCGGTGTCCTCGTTCCGGGTCTCCACGAGCCCATCATGCTCGTGGCCGACCCCGCCTGCATCCGTCCGGGGGACAGCGGCTGAGTGGTGCACGGTCGACCGCAGGTACAAGGGAGCCATGACTCGAGTGGCAGTGGTGACCGGTGGTTCCGCAGGACTGGGACGGGCGACGGTGCGGGAGCTCGCCGCGCGGGGGTGGGACGTCGCCGTGCTCGCGCGGGGGCGGGACGGGGTCGAGGCCGCGGTCGCCGAGGTCGAGGCGGCCGGACGACGAGGGCTGGCACTGGTCGCGGACGTGTCCGACCGGGAGGCCGTCGAGGCAGCCACGGACCGTGTCGAACAGGAGCTCGGGCCGATCGACCTCTGGGTCAACGGCGTGATGGTCGGCGCGTTCGGACGGTTCATGGACACCGCACCCGAGGACTTCGAGCGCGCACTGCACGTGACCTACCTCGGCTTCGTGAACGGCACTCGGGCAGCGCTGTCCCGGATGGTCCCGCGCGACCGCGGGCAGGTCGTCCAGGTCGGTTCGGCCCTCGGCTTCCGGGGCATCCCGCTGCAGGCCGCGTACTGCGGGGCGAAGCACGCGATCGTCGGGTTCACCGAGTCGGTCGTGTCCGAACTCCTCGAGCAGGGCAGCAAGGTGCAGGTCTCCCGCGTCGACATGCCCGCGCTCAACACCATCCAGTTCCAGTGGGTGAAGTCGAAGCTGCCGCACCAGCCCCAGCCGGTCGCACCGATCTACCAGCCGGAGGTCGGCGCACGGGCGATCGCCGCCGTCGCCGAGCGGCCCCGTCGCCGCACCTGGGTCGGGGAGTCGACGGTCTACACGATCCTCGGCAACCGGATCAGCGGGCGGTTCGCGGACTGGTACGCCGCGAAGACGCTGGTGTCCGGGCAGCAGGACCCCGAGAAGGACGGCTCGGCGATCGGCGTGAACCTCTACGAACCGGTTCCAGGGGACCACGGGGCGCACGGGGTGTTCGACGACACCGCGCACGCCTGGTCGCCGCAGACCTGGTGGGTGGAACACCGCCGGCTCGGGAACGGGATCGTCGGCGCGGTGCTGGCCGGTGCGGCGGGAGCCGTGGCGCTGGCGGCGGGACGACGACGATGACGTCGGGCTCCGGTGTCGAGGCCTTCCGGGCCGCCGTGGGGTTCGGGCACGCGGTCCGGGCCGCACGGGGCGGTGGGCAGCCGGTGCTGGACGTCGTGCTCGCGGCGCGGCAGCTCACCCAGGCGGGGCTGGTCGGCCGCGCCGGGACTCCCGACGCACACACGCTCAGCGCGGTCGTGGACACCCTCCACGGCCTGACCATGGTGCCGCTGGCCGTCGCGGACCGGCGACGGCGCCGGTTCGCCCTCGGCCAGCTCGGGATCTCCCTGGTGCTGGTGATCGCCGAGTGCGCGGCCGTCGGCAGCGGACGACGTGCTGTCGGAGGTGCTCGGTAGCGTCCCGGGCATGAGCACGACCTACTCCGTCGCGTCCTCGCTGGACGGGTTCGTCGCCGCGCCCGGCGACGACCTCGACTGGCTGCTGCAGTTCGGCTTCGAGCCGTTCCAGGAACACCACGACCGCTTCTTCGCGGGCGTCGGCGCCCTCGTGATGGGGTCGACCACGTACGAGTGGCTGCTCGCCCACGACGACACCTGGGCGTACCCGGACCTGCCGACCTGGGTGTTCACCACGCGCGAGCTGCCCGTGCCGGACGGCGCCGAGGTGCAGTTCGTCTCGGGATCGGTCGCGGACCACCAGTCGGTCCTCGAGCGGGCGGCGGGCGATCGCGACGTGTGGGTCGTCGGCGGCGGTCTGCTCGCAGCGCAGTACCAGCAGGCCGGGCTGCTCGACGAGCTCCGGGTCACCGTGATGCCGATCGCGCTCGGCGCCGGTGCGCCCCTGCTGCCGGTGGCCGCGCCCACGCCGGTGTTCGAACTGGTCGGCACGACGCCGTTCGTGGGCGGCGCGGTCGAACTGCACTACCGGTCGACACCGGCGGCCGGTGACACGGACCCGCACTCCGTCGGCCAGGATGCGCGCACCGACGCCTGACGCCCACCAGCCGCGGCGTAGCGTCCGTGCCATGAGCGACAACGAACAGACCGAGCCCGTCATGGACGGCGCCACCGAGGCGACGAACCACGAGAAGCTGCACGGCCTCATCGAGCAGGTCGACCACGACCACGCCGGC
Organism: Curtobacterium sp. MCBA15_016; assembly: GCF_001865105.1. Taxonomy (NCBI): domain Bacteria; kingdom Bacillati; phylum Actinomycetota; class Actinomycetes; order Micrococcales; family Microbacteriaceae; genus Curtobacterium; species Curtobacterium sp. MCBA15_016. Next base: position 5,114 of record NZ_MJGR01000048.1, on the reverse strand, counting down.
GAGGGCGCCGGAGCGATGGCCGACCACCTCCGTGACCGGATGGACGAGACCGGCGTCGTGGACGAGGAAGCCGGCGACACCGAGGACTGAGCCCCGCCGGACGCCACCGCGCGCGTCCGCGGACGGTCCCCGTCGGTCAGGCGACGTCCGCGCGGAAGGTGCGCAGTGCCTCCAGGTCGTCCGCGTCGAGACCGGCACGCTCGACGAACCGGTCCACGTCGAACGCGGCGAGGGCCGCGCGGAACGCCCCCTCGACCGTGGTGCCGTGCTCGGCGCACAGCGCCTCGATCTTCGCCTCGTTCGAGGGGACTCCGATCGAAGCGAGCAGCGCCGGGGCGTTGTCGACCGTGACGAGGTGGTCGGCGACGATCGCCTCGGGTTCGACGCCGGCGAGGGACAGCAGGACGAGCGCGATGATCCCGGTGCGGTCGCGTCCGCCCGCGCAGTGGAAGAGGACACCGCCCGGTTCGGCTCGGGCGATCGCACGCAGGACCGAGCCGGTGCGCTCCGGCAGTTCGGCGAGGTGCGGGCCGTAGTACAGCGGTGTACCGACGAGCCCGGTCTCCCAGTACGCCTGCCAGAACGCGGGAGCCGCGTCGAGTCCGTCGTGGTCGATCACGACGGTCGTCACCCAGTCCGGCCGCGTACCGGTGTCCTTCTCGGTCTCCCACGGCGCGCGCAGGTCGACGACCGTGCGGACCCCCGCGTCGCGCAGCGCCTGCCAGCCGGCGGGGCTCACGCGGTCGACGTTCTCGGACCGGAAGACCTGCCCGGACGGGGTCGTCCCGCCGTCCCGCAGCGGGAGCCCGCCCAGGTCGCGGGCGTTGAACAGCCCCTCGGCGTGCAGGGTGCGGTCGGCGTCAGACATGCAGCTCCGCGAGGTCGGGGTCGAGGTCACCGAAGCGGTGCGCCGTGATCGACACCGTCTGTTCGCGCAGGAAGGGCAGCATCTCGATGATCCCGGCCTCGACCACGGGGGCGTCGTGGATGGCCACGTCGACGCTGGCACCCAGGGCTTCCTCGAGCGCGAGCGGGTCACCGCCCACGAGCCGGATCCGGGCGCCGGGTCCGCCGAACGCCGTGTGCGCCGGGCGGTCCTGCCCCTGGGCGAGCACGGCGTCGAGCGCATCCTGCTCGACCTCGTCGCCGGAGGACCAGTCCGGCCGGAACAGGTCACCGGAGGCGGCACGGCGGAGGAACTCGTCGTCCGACTCGACCAGGTGGTCGACGACGTGCAGCGGTGATCGGCTCGACGCGAGCAGTTGCGTGAGCGGTCCGGGGAGTGGCCGAGCCGTGCTCACGAGCAGGTCGGCCCGGGCGGCGGTCGCGGCGGCGAGCACGCGCACGAGGTCGCCGGACGAGGCGCCCTCGGCCTGCCGGACGATGACGGACTGCGGTCGCCAGCGCAGCACGTTCCGCTCGACGACGAGCCCGGCCGGGTCGTGCGCCACGCCGAACTCGGACTCGCGTGCGCGGACGTCGCTCAGTGCACCGGCGCGCACCTGGTCGAACTCCTCGAACGACAGGCCGCTGCGGGCCGCCTCGATCACGGCGGTGACCCGCGGCGGCAGGCCGTGCAGCTGGATGCTCTTGTGCACGGTCCGGGGCGTGGGCTCCCACCGGCCGAGCGTCGCGACGGACATCGAGCCGCCGGGTTTCGTCCCGGTGCCGACCGACGAGCGCTTCCACCCGCCGAACGGCTGCCGGTGGACGATCGCGCCCGTGGTGCCGCGGTTGACGGACAGGTTGCCCGCGCGGACCCCGGCGATCCAGTCCGCGACCTCGTCGGTGTCGAGGGAGTGGAGGCCGGCGGCGAGCCCGTGGTCGGTGCCGTTCTGGATCGCGATCGCCTGGTCGAGGGTGTCGGCGCGCATGATCCCGAGGACCGGGGCGAGGTACTCGGTCTGGTGGAAGTCGCTGCCGGGCCGGACACCGTCGCGGATCCCCGGCGACCACAGCCGGCCGGAGTCGTCGAGCGGGACCGGCTGCACCAGCCAGGACTCCCCCGGGCCGAGCTCCGTGAGCCCGGCGCGCACCGTGCCCTCGGGCTCGGCGATGAGCGGCCCCACCTGCGCCGTCGGGTCGTCCGGCCAGGCGACACGCAGGGTGCGGGTGGCGTCGACGAGCTGTCGGCGGAAGTGCTCGCTCTCGCCGACCGCCCCCACGAGGATCACCAGCGAGGCCGCGGAGCACTGCTGCCCGGCGCGACCGAACGCCGACCGGACGATGTCCTGCACGGCGAGGTCGAGGTCCGCGCTGGGAGTGACGACGATCGCGTTCTTGCCGCTCGTCGCGCCGGTGAGCGGCAGACCGGCCCGCCACCAGCGGAAGGAGCGTGCGGTGTCGGCCGAGCCCGTGAGGACGATCCGGTCGACGGCTGGGTGCGCGATGAGGTCGCGGCCGAGCTGGTCCTCGTCGAGGTCGACGAGCTGGAGCAGGGAGTGCGGGACCCCGGCGTCCCAGAGCACGTCGGCGAGCACCGCCCCGGAACGCTTCGCCTGGGGCGCGGGCTTCAGGACGACCCCGCTGCCCGCGGCGAGTGCGGCGAACACGCCCTCGGCCGGGTTCGCGACGGGCGACGTCCACGTCGGCGCCACGACCGTGAGGCGCGGCGGCACGTACCGGGCACCGTCGCCGTCGAGCACGGCCAGCCGCCGGGCGCTGTCGGCGGCGTGGTGGGCGGAGTCGATCGCGGCGCTCACGTCGGAGTCGGCCTCGCTGAAGGTCGTGCCCGTCTCCGCCGCCGACACCTCGATGAGGTCGGCACGCCGCGTCTCGAGCTCGTGCGCGATGAGGTCGAGGAGCTCGGCGCGGTCGGACGGGTCCTGCCGTCCCCAGTTCACCCCGGCCTGCGCCGTCCGGGCGACGATGCGCTCGAGCTTCGACCGGTCGGCGACCTTCGAGCCGCGGATCGTCTGCGCACCGAGCTGCGAGCGCGGCACCCGCCGGAGCACGTCGATCGCCCACTCGCGGTTCGCCGCGGTCGACGGGTCGGTGTCGGGTGCGTTCGTGAAGGCGTCACGGTGCACGGGGTCGCCGATCGGGGCACGGCGGTCCTGCGTCCGGTTCGTGGCCGGCACCGGACCGGGAGCGTCGAGGGCCGCGATCGCCGCCAGCCACCGGCCGCGTTCACGCTCGAAGACGCTCTCGTCCTGACCGATGTCGCCCGATGCGGCGACGAAGCCGTCCGGACTGGCGCTCTCCTGCAGCCGCCGCACGAGGTACGGGATCGCGGCGTCGAACTGGTCGGGGTGCACGACCGGGGTGGAGACGACCACCCGTCCGACGTCGGCACGGACGGCGTCGGCGGACGCGGACGCCATCCCGAGCAGCACCGCGACGTGCACGCCGTCGGTGACGCCGCGGCGCTGGGCGAGGGTCCACGCCGTCGCGAGGATGAAGAGGTTGTGGCTCGCGACCCCGATCCGGACCGCGTCGATGCGCTCCGGCGTCAGGGCGGCGTCGAGCAGCCGGAGGTGGGCGGTGTCGGTCTCCTGCTTCGACCCCCACGTGGCGAGGGGCCACCCGTGCAGGATCGCGTCGACCCGTTCCGTCGCGAGCGAGGCGCCCTTGACGAGTCGGACCGTGATCGGCGCACCGCCACGGGCACGCCGCTGCTGCGCCCAGGCGGTCAGGGAATCGAGTGCGCCGGCGGCGTCGGGCAGGTACGCCTGCAGCACCACGCCGGCGTCCAGCCCGAGGAACTCGTCGCGGTCGAGGAGCGTCCGGAACGCAGCGAGCGTCACGTCGAGGTCGCGGTGGTCCCCGGCGTCGAGCGTGACGGACTTCGCGGTCGGGGACGACGCGGCGAGCCGGTACAGGGGGACGAGCCGGTCCACCACCCGTTCGACGGTCTGGTCGAACGCCCACGCGGACATCTGCGGCACGACCGAACGCACACCGATCGACACGTGGTCGACGTCGTCACGCGCCAGCAGGTCCATCGTCGCCTGCAACCGTCGGTCGCTCTCCGCGCTGCCGAGCACGGCTTCGCCGAGCAAGTTCACGTCGACGACCGCACCCGGGCCGCCGACCTTCGCGAGGGCGGGCCCGAGCTTCGCGTCGGTGGCGTCGACAACCAGATGCCCGGTCATCCGCCGCAGGATCTTCCGCGCCGTGGGCACCACTGCCCACGGAGCCATGGTCGCGAACCCGCCGCCGAGCGTCACCGCGCCGCGCAGGGACCAGGACAGGAAGTCCGGGACGTCGCGGCTGACCTGCTCGAGGTTGCGGGCCACGACGCGTGGGTCCTCGGGGCGGATCACCTTGTCGACGAGACCGCGCGTGAAGTCCAGCCCCCGGTCGTCCCGCAGGGCCTCGGCCAGGCGGACCGCCCCCGCGTCGGGCTTCGTCCCCGCGGACGCCGCCAGCCACCGCCGCACGAGGGCGACGGCGTCGTCGGTGCAGTCCTGCAGTCGGGCGCTCGGCATGCACCGATCGTATGCTGCGCCACCGACCGCACCTCGGAGCGAGCCGTGCGCCACCGGCGAGTCATCCGAGCGGATGATCATGCCGTCGAAGCGTCCGGAGGTCGATACGCTGACGCCATGTCGAACGAGGGCGCCGAGGGCCACGACTGGGCGACGTGGGACGCCTACCACGACGTCTGGCGACGCCTCGACCGAGCGCTCGACCAGGCCGTGCAGCACGGCGCAGGCATCTCGATCCCCGAGTTCGAGATCCTCATCGGACTGCACCGCGAGCCGGACCACCGGTTGCGGGTCCGCGACATCGCGGCCGGGATCGGCTGGGAGAAGTCACGCGTCAGCCACCAGGTCACGCGCATGGTGGCGCGGGGCCTCGTCGAGCGCGCGGACTGCCCCACCGACGGACGGGGCAGCTGGGTGGAGATGACCCCGGACGGTCGCCGCGCGGTGCTCGCCGGCATCCGTGCGCACACCGGTGCGCTCGAGGACCTGTTCTGGAGGCCCGTGGGGACCGACGCGGACACGCTGCGGTCCGTCAGTGCTCGCGTCGAGGCCGCGATCGGCCCCGACGATTCGGATCCGGACAGCGCCGACTGAGACGACGAGCACCGAGACGACGACACCCCCGCCCCGGGACGGCCGGGACGGGGGTGCGACGTGCGGGGGTGTTACTTGATCTTGGCGGTG
>NZ_MJGR01000047.1:6920-7076 GCF_001865105.1 Curtobacterium sp. MCBA15_016 | reverse complement strand
ACCTCGACGATGCGGCCGCCGAGGTCGTCCACCCGCAACGTCATGTCGACCTGGAAGCAGTACCCCTTCGAGTCGATCGAGTCGAGGTCCATCCGGGCGATCGCGTCGGCGCGGTAGACCCGGAAGCCCGCGGTGACGTCCCGCACGCCGATGCCG
>NZ_MJGR01000047.1:6024-6181 GCF_001865105.1 Curtobacterium sp. MCBA15_016 | reverse complement strand
CGTCCCGCACGCCGATGCCGAGCACGAACCGGGCGTAGGTGTTCGCGCCGCGGCTGAGGACCTCGCGGTGGAGCGGCCAGTCGACCACCGACCCACCGGGGACCCACCGCGACCCGATCGCGAGCAGGACGTCGTCCACGCCGTCGACCGCGGCCAC
>NZ_MJGR01000047.1:4079-5296 GCF_001865105.1 Curtobacterium sp. MCBA15_016 | reverse complement strand
CCGCGTCCATCTCGACGAGCAGCGGGTACCCGCGCTCGAGCCCCCACCGGAAGCCGGCGACGTAGGCCGTCCCGAGGCCGAGCTTGCCGGAGCGTTCGAGCAGGTGCACCCGGTCGTCCGCGGCGGCGAGCTGCCGCACGAGGTCACCCGTGCCGTCGGGGCTGGCATCGTCGACGACGAGCAGGTGTGCGTCCGGCAGCGCGCCCAGGACGGCTGCGGCGATCGTGCGGACGTTCTCGGCTTCGTTGTAGGTCGGGACGATGACGAGCGCCGTGGCGCCCGCGGTCACCGGTTCTGCAGCCGACGCTTGATCTTGCCCGCGACGCTCCGCGGGCCCTCGGTCCGGAAGTAGTGCACGGCGCGACCGAGGTCGTGACGGACGCCGTAGAGCTTCTTGCGGTCCGGGACGCGCACGCGCATGGCGTGCGGCTGGATCGTCGACGAGGTGTCGCGGACGCTCTTGTCGGCCGCGCGGATCGGGTTCCGGCAGAACTCGACGAGCGGGGCGAGGACGTTCTCCCACGTGAACTGCTCGCGCACGCGGTCGACGTTGCCGATGAACTCGGCACGGGCCTTCTTGTCGAAGAGCGCCGTCTCGAGCGCTGCGGCCAGGCCGTCGATGTCCTGCTCGTGCACGGCGATGCCGAGCTTCTCCTCGGCGACGAGGTCACCGAAGGAGTCACCGGCGGTCGTGACGATCGGCAGGCGCGCCCACAGGTAGTCGAGGATGCGGGTGCGGAACGAGAACGTGGTCTCGAGGTGCTCGTAGTGCGTCGAGACGCCGGCGTCGGCCTCGAGCAGGTAGGCGCCGCGTTCCTCGTACGGGATCCACGCGTCGTTGAAGAACACGTTCTTGCCGGTCAGCCCGAGTGCATCGGCCTCGGCGCGCACCTTGGCGACGATGTCCATCTCGGGCACGTCCGGGTTCGGGTGCTGCACACCCATGAAGAAGAGCTTGACGCTCGGCTTCTTCGCGGCGAGCCGGCCGATGGCGCGGACGAGCGTGATCGGGTCGAACCAGTCGTAGATGCCGCCGCCCCAGACGACGAGCTTGTCGTTCTTCCCGATGCCGGGGACGACGCCCTTGACCCGCTGCTGGTCGTGCACCGGCGGCGTCGACGACAGGCCGAACGGCACGACGCCGATCAGCGAGCGGAGGTCGGGGTCGCGCGAGTACGTCCGGGCGTTCACACGACCCGAGCCGGCGAGCTGGCCGA
>NZ_MJGR01000047.1:1219-3405 GCF_001865105.1 Curtobacterium sp. MCBA15_016 | reverse complement strand
CGAGCCGGCGAGCTGGCCGAGCCAGAACATGCGCTGCCGCTCGGAGGCGCAGATGAAGTAGTCGCCGAGTTCGAGCTGGTGGTTCAGGGTGTCCGACGCGTCGAGGATCTGCCGGTTCCACTGGTCGACGTCGTCGCTGCGGCCCTGCTCGAGCTGCTCGAGGTGCAGCGGGTCGTAGACGTCGACGACGAGGATCTTGCTCGTCGACTCGAGCACCGGGAACAGGCGGAGGGCGTGGCCCTGCACGATGATGACGTCGGCCCAGGCCTCGTGTTCGACCATCTGGCGCGGGTGGCGGTGCGGCACGGTGACGACCTCGTACGAGGGGTCGATCTGCGACGAGCGCGTGAGGCTGATGACCCGGACGTCGTGCTCGCCGGCGAGCTGCTTCGCCATCTGGGTCGCACGGATCGCCGGACCGGCCATCTTCTCGCCGATGGAGTCGCCCGTGATGATGAGGATCCGACGCCGGGTGCCGACCTCGAGCACGCCGAGGGAGTGCACGATCTTGTCGTAGCCGGCCAGGTAGTTCTCGATCGGGTACGCGGGCTCGTCGCGGTTGCCGAAGAGGCGCAGGAGCTCGCGGTCGCTGCGCACGCGGGTCGCCTGGATCTGCCGACGCGACTCGGTCATCGACGGCAGCTGCTCGACGAACTGGTCGACGCCGTAGATGCCCGCCATCGCCGTCTTCGGCACGGGGATCGTCGGGACGCTGTCGTCGCCGGGGTTGCGGAGGTCGAGCTCGGTCGAGTCGAGTTCGCCACGACCGACGGCGCGACGGACGACGAGCGCGAGCGACCCGGGCAGGGCCGCTGCGAGCTGCTCGTCACCCAGGTTCTTGTAGAGCGTGAAGAGGGCGTTCCGCTCGAGCAGGTAGGTCTCGCGGAAGTCGCCGAACTTGTTCATCGACGCGTGGTGCTTGTGGAACGCGACGGACTTCGGCTGGTACCGGAAGCGCCAGCCGAGCAGGTTGAGCCGCCAGCCGAGGTCGACGTCCTCGTAGAACATGAAGTAGCGGTCGTCGAAGCCGTCGAGCTGCTCGAAGAGCTCCGCACGGATGAACATCGCCGCGCCGGTGCCGAACAGCACGTCGGTCTCGGACTCCCAGCGCCCCGTGTCCGGCGAGCCCGCGAACGGCTTGTAGCCCATGCCGTACCAGGTCATCGCGGCCTCGGTGAAGTCGACGTTGACGCCTTCCCAGTCGAGGACCTTCGACGCCACGGCGCCGATGTCCGCGCCGGAGGCGAACGTCGCCATGGCCTCGCGCACCCAGCCGGTGTCGGGTCGGGCGTCGTTGTTGAGGAACGCCACGATCTCGCCGGAGGACTTCTCGACGCCGAGGTTGCAGCCGCCCGTGAAGCCGAGGTTCGCACCGGCGTCGACGAGCGTGAAGTCGAGCTCCGACGCCTTGAGCCGACCGAGGTGCTCGGGGCCGGAACCGTTCTCGACGACGATGACCTCGAGCCGGTCCTGCGGCCAGTCCTGCTTGCGGAGCTCCGCGATGCTCGTCAGGGTGTCGTCCGTGCCCTTGTAGTTCACGAGGATGACGGACACGACTCCCGGCTTGCGCTCTGTCACGCGGTTCCTCCAGCAGCTGCCGCGCACCTGGCGCGGGTCGACGGGTCGGCCGCGGGGTGCCGACGGCCGATGACACCCTACAAGGCGCGCGCCCGCGCTCCCCTGAGATCAGCGCCGATTCGTGCAGAATGGCTCGGTGACCGCGACCAGCATCCCGACCGCTCCCACGTCTTCCCCCCTCGCCGCGGACTACGCCGCGATCGCCGCGGGCGACCACGCCGAGGGGCCGCGCGGGACCGTCCGGTTCGCGGTGTCGACGGACGACCCGGCCGAGGGCAAGGGCGACCTCTACGTCGCGCTCGGGCTGGCCCGGGCACTGCGGGACGCCGGGTGGGGCGTCGCGATGTGGCCGATCACCCGCTGGGCCGACCCGGTCCCGGACGACACCGCCGTCGTGGTCGTGATGATCGAGTCCTTCGTGCCGGGTCGGGTGCCGCCGTCCACCGCCCTCGTGGCGTGGGTGCGCAACTGGACGGCGAAGTGGGCGGCCCTGCCGTACCTCGACGAGTTCGAGGCGATCTGGACGTCGTCGAGCACCGCGCGCGACGCCGTCGCCACGCACTACGACGGCCCGGTCGAGATCGTGCCGATCGGCGTCGACCTCGAGC
>NZ_MJGR01000047.1:0-528 GCF_001865105.1 Curtobacterium sp. MCBA15_016 | reverse complement strand
GATCGGCGTCGACCTCGAGCTCTTCACGACCGACCCGGGTACCCCGCGGAGCGACCGTGCGGTGGCGACCGTGAACTTCTGGGGCGTCCGCCGCCACGTGCAGGACGTCCTCGACGACGTCCGTCCGGCCGAGCCGATCGTCTGGTTCGCCGCGAACGCCGAGCACGTCGACCCGTCCCCCGGCGTCGAGCTGCGGCCGATGGTCCCCTACTTCGCGCTCCCCGAGGTCTACCGGTCGGCGGCCTTCGTCGTCGACGACGTCATCGCGCCCGCCGCCGAGTACGGCACGTTGAACTCCCGCCTCTACGAATCGCTCGCGTCCGGGGCGCTCCCCGTGACGGACTGCGCGCTCGGACTCGACGAGCTCGGCCTCGGCGAGGTCCCCGTGTTCGAGGACGCCGCGTCGCTCGAGCGGGCGCTCGCGATGCCCGCCGACGAGCGGACGGCGCTGGTCGAACGGCTGCGCGCGGTCGTGGTCGAGCGACACTCCTTCGCGGCGCGTGCGGAGCAGGTGCGCCCGGTCCTCGA
>NZ_MJGR01000046.1:12705-13485 GCF_001865105.1 Curtobacterium sp. MCBA15_016 | reverse complement strand
AGGACGTCCGCGACGACGTCCTCGTGCGGATGCGGGCCCTGGCCGACCTCGCCGAGCGCGAGGGCGTGACGCTGCTGCACGAGAACGAGAAGGACATCTACGGCGACGTCCCCTCGCGCGTGCTCGACATCGTCGAGAGCGTCGACTCGCCCGCGCTCCGCCTCGCCTGGGACAACGCGAACTACGTGCAGTGCGGCGTCAAGCCGTTCACCGACGGATGGGCGCAGCTCGCGCCGTACGTCGACTACCTGCAGGTCAAGGACGCCCTCGCCGCCGACTCGTCGGTGGTCCCCGCGGGTGAGGGCGACGGCGAACTGCTGCAGACCCTCACCGCGCTGCGCGACGCCGGGTACTCCGGCTACGCCTCGCTCGAGCCGCACCTCAGCGACTTCACCCACCTCGGCGGGTTCTCCGGCCCCGCGGCGTTCGGCCGCGCCGGTCGTGCCCTCCGGAAGCTCACCGACCAGATCGGAGTCACCCTGCGATGACCGAACCCACCCCGCTCAAGCTCGCCGTCGTCGGCGCCGGCGTCATCGGACGCCACCACGCCAAGGTCGCCGTCCACCACCCGGACCTGCAGGTCGTCGCCCTCGTCGACGCGATCCCCGCAGCGGCCACGAGCGCCGCCGACGAGATCGAGGCGATGGGCGTCACCCGCCCCATCACGACGTCGACCATCGAGGAAGCGATCGCGCAGACCGACATCGACGTCGTCGCGATCTGCTCGCCGTCCGGCATGCACGTCCAGCTGGCCGAGGCCGCCCTCGCCGCCGGCAAGCA
>NZ_MJGR01000046.1:11311-11996 GCF_001865105.1 Curtobacterium sp. MCBA15_016 | reverse complement strand
AGATCGCCGCCCTCGCCGCCTCCGCACGAGCGCGCGGACTGGTGACGAGCGTCATCAGCCAGCACCGCTTCGACCCGGCCTCCGCCGCCGTCGCAGCAGCCGCCCACGACGGCGGGTTCGGCACCGTGACCTCCGGCCTCGCGAGCGTCGCCTGGTACCGCTCGCAGGGCTACTACGACTCCGGCGACTGGCGCGGCACCTGGGCGCTCGACGGCGGCGGCGCGGTGATGAACCAGGGCGTGCACACCGTCGACCTGCTCGTCTGGGCGCTCGGACGTCCGGTCGAGATCTCGGCGCAGACCGGCCTGCTCGCGCACGACCGGATCGAGGTCGAGGACACCGCGGTCGCCACCGTCCGGTTCGCCGGGGGAGCGCTCGGCGTCATCCACTGCACGACCGCCGCGTACCCGGGCCTCTCCGCCCGGTACGCCGTCTACGGCACGCACGGGTCCGCGATCGTCGACGACGACCGCCTGGCGTACTTCCACATCGCCCCCGACGCGGCGACGCTCGAGTCCGCGTCCACCACCGCGAACGCCACGGCGGTCGCCGGTGCGGTCGACCAGAAGGACGAGGTCGTCCCGCCGGAGCACGTCGTCGGCGGTCCGGCCGAACCCGACCACTTCGCCGCCGGTCACGCCCGGCAGTACACCGACATCGTCGAGGCGATCCGCGACGGCCGCGA
>NZ_MJGR01000046.1:10330-10639 GCF_001865105.1 Curtobacterium sp. MCBA15_016 | reverse complement strand
GCGATCCGCGACGGCCGCGAACCCGGCGTCACGGTCGACGCGGCCCTCGTGTCCCTCGCCACCGTCCGCGGCCTCTACGTCAGCGCGACGCTCGGCAAGCCCGTCCGGATCGACGACGTGATCGAGGGCGCGTACGACGACGTCGTCCCCGTCGTCGGCGCACACGCAGCAGAAGGAGCCACCCGATGAAGTTCTCCGTGTTCACCGCCTCCACCCCCGACTGGACCCCGTCACAGGCCGCGCAGACGCTCGCCGAGCAGGGCTGGGACGGCATCGAGTGGCGCATCGTCGACGACCGTCCGGCCTCCG
>NZ_MJGR01000046.1:9267-9634 GCF_001865105.1 Curtobacterium sp. MCBA15_016 | reverse complement strand
GACGACCGTCCGGCCTCCGGCGAGGCCGTGCCCGCCGGGCGCTCGTTCTGGGCCGGCAACGACTCCACGTGGCAGTTCACCGGCATCGAGGACCAGGTCGGCGAGATCGCCCGCACCACCGACGCCGCCGGGCTGGAGTACTCCGGCATCGGCGGGTACCAGCAGGCGTCGAACCGTGACGGCGTCGACACCATGCTCCGCGTCACGAGCGAGCTCGGCGCCCGCCAGGTCCGCGTCTCGATGCCGATGTACCGGCAGGAGAAGGAGCGCACCGGCGAGACCTACACGCAGATCTTCGACCGCACCCGGGCGGACCTCGAGTGGGCCGTCTCCCGTGCGACGGAGCTGGGCGTGAAGGCGCTCGTCG
>NZ_MJGR01000046.1:8259-8576 GCF_001865105.1 Curtobacterium sp. MCBA15_016 | reverse complement strand
GGGCGTGAAGGCGCTCGTCGAGCTGCACCACATGACGATCACGCCCTCGGCCTCGGCGGCGCTGCGGCTCGTCGACGGCCTCGACCCGGAGCACATCGGCGTCATCCACGACCTCGGCAACCTCGTGATCGAGGGCCACGAGGACCACCTCGCCGCGTTCGAGCTCCTCGGCCCGTACCTGGCCCACGCGCACGTGAAGAACGCCCGCTGGGTCGACACCGGCGACACCCGGGCCGACGGCAGCACGGTCTGGCAGAACGAGTGGGCACCGCTGCGCACCGGCCAGGCGTCCGTCTCCGAGTACCTCGACGCGCTCC
>NZ_MJGR01000046.1:7175-7584 GCF_001865105.1 Curtobacterium sp. MCBA15_016 | reverse complement strand
CGAGTACCTCGACGCGCTCCGCCAGGTCGGCTACGACGGCTGGGTCACGATCGAGGACTTCTCCACCGACCTCCCGCTCGAGGCCCGCACCGCCGACAACCTGGCGTACCTGCGGTCCCTCGTACCGGTGTCGGCATGACCGATCGCCGACCCGGCATCGTGCACCTCGGGGTGGGTGCGTTCGCGCGCGCCCACCTCGCCTGGTACACGGCGCACGCCGACGGCGAGCCGTGGGGCATCACCGCCTTCACCGGACGCTCGCCGGACACGGCCGACGCGCTGGACGCCCAGGGATGCCGGTACACGCTCGTCACCCGGGCCGCCTCGGGCGACGACGCCGAGGTGGTCGACACGATCGTGGCCGCCCACCCGGGCAGCGACTCCTCGACCTGGAGGCACGTGGTCGCGT
>NZ_MJGR01000046.1:6205-6486 GCF_001865105.1 Curtobacterium sp. MCBA15_016 | reverse complement strand
TGGAGGCACGTGGTCGCGTCCCCGGCGACCACCGTCGTCACGCTGACGGTCACCGAGCAGGGCTACCGGTCCGGTTCCGACGTCCCGGCCCGCCTGGTCGAGGGGCTCGAAGCCCGCCGCGCCGCGGGGTCGGGGCGCATCGCGCTCGTGAGCCTCGACAACCTGACCCACAACGGCGACGTGCTCCGTGACGCGGTGACGTCCGCCGTGTCCGACCCGGCGCTGCAGGACTGGGTCGACGCGAACGTCTCGTTCCCCTCGTCGATGGTCGACCGGATCAC
>NZ_MJGR01000046.1:5106-5508 GCF_001865105.1 Curtobacterium sp. MCBA15_016 | reverse complement strand
GGTCGACCGGATCACCCCGGCCACGACCGACGACGACGTGGCGGCACTGGCGGAGCTCCCCGGTGCGCTCGACGGCGACCGGGTGCCCGTGGTCACCGAACCCTTCGCGGAGTGGGTGCTCGAGGACGGCTTCGCGGGGATCGACCGTCCGGCGTGGGAGACCGCCGGCGTCCGCATCGTCGACGACGTCACCCCGTACGAGCAGCGGAAGCTCTGGCTCCTGAACGGGTCGCACTCACTGCTGGCGTACCTCGGCCTGCAGCTCGGCCACGAGACGGTCGCGGCAGCGATGGGCGACCCCGTCTGCCGGGCGGCCGTCGAGCAGCTCTGGGACGAAGCGGCGGTCGAACTCCCGCTGCCCGCGGCCGAGGTCGCCGCGGCACGCGACGCCCTGGTCGACCG
>NZ_MJGR01000046.1:4016-4410 GCF_001865105.1 Curtobacterium sp. MCBA15_016 | reverse complement strand
GCGACGCCCTGGTCGACCGGTTCGCGAACCCCCGGATCCGGCACACCCTCCGGCAGATCGCCGCCGGCGGCTCCGAGAAGCTCCCCGTCCGCGTGGTCGACGTGCTCCGGCACCGGCTGGACCGCGACCCGTCCGCGGGCATCGGTCCCGGTGCCGCGACCGCCATCGCGGCGTGGTGGCTGCACCTGACCGAGCAGCCCGACCTGGTGAGCGACGACGGAGCCCCCGGGGCAGACTCGGACGCGCACGACGTGCTGCGCGTCATCGCCCCCGACCTCGACACCACCCCCGTCGTCGCGGCGATCACCGCCGCGGCCGACCGCATCCGTGCCGCGCGGGACACCGCGGAGCGCACGAGAACCGACGAAGGAGTCCACGCATGACCGACACCACG
>NZ_MJGR01000046.1:2289-3293 GCF_001865105.1 Curtobacterium sp. MCBA15_016 | reverse complement strand
GGGTGCGACCGACGCCGGCGCGGCGACCGACCCGACCGCCGGACGTCCGGACACGTGGGCGTCGGCCGACCGTGGGCAACTGATCGACCGCGCCGAGGTCATCGTCACGAGCCCGAACCGCAACTTCGTGACGCTGAAGCTCACCACCGCCGACGGCGTCACCGGTCTGGGCGACGCCACCCTGAACGGTCGTGAGCTCGCCGTCGCCACCTACCTGTCCGAGCACGTCGTGCCGCTGCTGGTCGGCCGCGACGCGAGCCGGATCGAGGACGCCTGGCAGTTCCTCTACCGCTCGTCGTACTGGCGGCGGGGTCCGGTCACCATGGCCGCGATCGCCGCGGTGGACATGGCGCTCTGGGACATCAAGGGCAAGGTCGCGGGGATGCCCGTGTACCAGCTGCTCGGCGGCGCCTCCCGGACCGGGCTGATGGCGTACGGCCACGCCTCGGGCAAGGAGCTGCCGGAGCTGTTCGACTCCATCCGTGAGCACCAGTCCGAGGGCTACCGCTCGATCCGCGTGCAGACGGGCGTCCCCGGCCTCGAGTCGATCTACGGCATCGCGTCGAACAAGACGACGACGGGGAACGAGGGCGTCCGCTACGACTTCGAGCCCGCGCAGCGCGGTGCGTTCCCGGCGATGGAGGACTGGGACACCCGGGCGTACCTGCGCCACGTGCCCACCGTGTTCGAGGCCGTCCGGAACGAGTTCGGCCCCGAACTGCCCCTGCTGCACGACGGCCACCACCGGATGACCCCGCTGCAGGCGGCGAAGCTCGGCAAGTCGCTCGAGCCGTACGACCTGTTCTGGCTCGAGGACTGCACCCCGGCCGAGAACCAAGAGGCCCTGAAGCTCGTCCGGCAGCACACCACGACGCCGCTCGCGATCGGCGAGGTCTTCAACACGATCTGGGACTTCAAGGACATCATCCGCGACCAGCTCATCGACTACGTCCGCGGCGCCGTGACCCACATGGGCGGCATCTCCCCGCTGAAGAAGACGATGG
>NZ_MJGR01000046.1:1063-1616 GCF_001865105.1 Curtobacterium sp. MCBA15_016 | reverse complement strand
CCCGCTGAAGAAGACGATGGACTACGCCGCGATGTACCAGATCAAGTCCGGGTTCCACGGGCCGACCGACATCTCGCCGGTGGGCCTCGCGGCGCAGATGCACCTCGGGCTGGCGATCCACAACTTCGGCATCCAGGAGTACATGCAGCACGGCCCGAAGACGAACCAGGTGTTCCGGCAGACCTTCACCTTCACCGACGGGTACCTGCACCCCGGCGACGAGCCGGGCCTCGGGGTCTCGCTCGACGTCGACGAAGCCGGCAAGTACCCCTACGAGCAGGCGTACCTGCCCTTCAACCGCCTCGCCGACGGCACCGTCCACGACTGGTAGCGGGCAAGCTGGGCCGCATGGGGTTCGCGGACGTGGCGAGGGAACTGCTCCTCGTCGCGCCCGCGGACTTCGTCGCCGAGCGGACCGCGCGTCAGCGGGCGGTCCGGAAGGACGACCGTGCGCTCGCGACGGCGATCGGCGGCCTCCGGAAGCCCGCGCCCGCCGCGTGGGTCATCGACCTGCTGGCGCACGAGGGTGCACTGGACGAGGCCGTCGACCTCG
>NZ_MJGR01000046.1:0-395 GCF_001865105.1 Curtobacterium sp. MCBA15_016 | reverse complement strand
GGACGAGGCCGTCGACCTCGGACCCGCCATCCGGCAGGCACAGGCGGACGCCGACCCGGCCGTCATCCGGAAGCTCCGGCGTCAGCGAGCGGGCGTGGTCGACGCGCTCACCCAGGCCGGTGCCGACCTCGCGTCCGATGCCGGGCACCCGGTGACGCCGGCCGTGCTCGACCAGGTGCGGGCGACGATCGAGGCCGCGATGGCGGACCCGCACGCCGGTGCCGCGGTGCGCTCCGGGCTCCTCGTCCGCGCGCTCGAGAGCGCCGGGTTCGACGACGTGGACCTCGACGGGGCGCTCGCCGATCCGGATGCGGTGCCCGATGCGTGGTCGGGCAGCGGCGCGGCGCCGATCCCCATCACGGAGGGGAGACGCGCGGCGGGGACGACCCGCGCCT
>NZ_MJGR01000045.1:120780-120959 GCF_001865105.1 Curtobacterium sp. MCBA15_016 | reverse complement strand
CGTCGTTCAAGCCGTTGACGGTGGATGCGCCGTCGTACGTGCCGGGGCAGAAGGTGCGTCTGTCGGGGACGGCGACGCCGAACGGTGCGATCAACATCCTCGGCAACTCGGCGGGCATCTCCGAGAACCTGACGGCTGATGCGGACGGGAAGTGGTCGTTCGAGTCGCGGTACGCGGTG
>NZ_MJGR01000045.1:99979-119961 GCF_001865105.1 Curtobacterium sp. MCBA15_016 | reverse complement strand
TCCTCGTGCAGCTGCAGGCGGATGCGGCGTCGTTCAAGCCGTTGACGGTGGATGCGCCGTCGTACGTTCCGGGGCAGAAGGTGCGTCTGTCGGGGACGGCGACGCCGAACGGTGCGATCAACATCCTCGGCAACTCGGCGGGCATCTCCGAGAACCTGACGGCTGATGCGGACGGGAAGTGGTCGTTCGAGTCGCGGTACGCGGTGGCGGGGCTGCAGCACCAGGTGCGGGTGCGCCAGACCGCGGCGAACGACGCCGGGATCCTCGTGCAGCTGCAGGCGTCCGACGAGAACGGCGAGAAGCCGGTCTTCCGCCCGCTCGCGGTGACCTCCGACACGTCGTACGTGCCGGGTGGCACGACGCGCCTCACCGGTACGGCCACGTCGTGGTCGCAGGTGCGGGTGGCGCTCTCGAACCCCGGTGGCAAGCCGGTCCCGGGTGCAAACGTGTGGACCCACACGGTGATGGCCGGCGCTGACGGCGCCTGGAGCGTCGAGATCCCGAACCACCGGCTCATCAGCGCCAAGGTGCAGCAGTACGGCGAGCTCGGAAACGGGACGGTCTCGTTCGACTTCACCCGTTGACCCGGTGAGCTGACGGACTCGAGCCGGGAGGGGCGCCCACCGTGGTGCATCTCCCGGCTCGGTCTGGGGAATGGTGGAGTTCGCCCGCAGAGGACACCCATTCTCGCCACAGAATCGCAGCCGTATGCTGATCAGCACGCAACTTCGGCAGAGAAAGGTGTCGGGCGCTCTGCCCGGATCACATGGACTTCAAGCGCATCCTTCGCGGGCCGTACATCTACGTGCTGATCGCGATCGTGGGGATCTGGATCGGATGGGCTGTCATCAGCCAGTCCGGCACGCAGCAGATCGACACGCAGAAGGGCCTCCAGCAGCTCTCCGACGGCAAGGTCTCCTCCGTGGTGGTGAACTCCACCGAGCAGCGCGTCGACCTCACCCTGAAGGACGGCAACGCGCACGAGCAGTTCTACTACTCGACGCCGCGCGGTGAAGAGGTCATCCAGGCCGTCAACGAGGCGAACCTGCCGAAGGGCTACAACGACACCGTCCAGCAGTCGAACTGGTTCCTCTCGCTGCTCGGCATCCTCCTGCCGTTCCTCATCATCGGTGCCCTGTTCTGGTTCCTCCTCGCCAACGCCCAGGGCGGCGGCTCGAAGGTCATGCAGTTCGGCAAGTCCCGGGCGAAGATGAACAACAAGGAGAACCCGCAGGTCAGCTTCGCCGACGTCGCGGGCGCCGACGAGGCGATCGAGGAGCTCCAGGAGATCAAGGAGTTCCTCAAGGAGCCGGCGAAGTTCCAGGCCGTCGGCGCCAAGATCCCGAAGGGCGTGCTGCTGTACGGCCCTCCCGGTACCGGCAAGACGCTGCTCGCCCGAGCCGTCGCCGGTGAGGCGGGCGTGCCGTTCTACTCGATCTCCGGTTCGGACTTCGTCGAGATGTTCGTCGGTGTCGGTGCGAGCCGTGTCCGCGACCTCTTCGAGCAGGCGAAGCAGAACTCGCCCGCCATCGTCTTCATCGACGAGATCGACGCCGTGGGTCGTCACCGTGGCGCCGGCATCGGCGGCGGCAACGACGAGCGCGAGCAGACGCTGAACCAGCTCCTCGTCGAGATGGACGGCTTCGACGGCAAGACCAACGTGATCCTCATCGCGGCGACGAACCGTCCCGACGTCCTCGACCCGGCGCTCCTCCGCCCCGGTCGCTTCGACCGCCAGATCGGCGTCGACGCCCCTGGTCTCGCCGGCCGCCAGCAGATCCTCGAGGTGCACGCGAAGGGCAAGCCGCTCGCCGCGAGCGTCGACCTCGAGCTCCTCGCCCGCAAGACGCCGGGCTTCACCGGCGCCGACCTGGCGAACGTCCTGAACGAGGCCGCGCTCCTGACGGCCCGCTCGAACGCGCAGCTCATCGACAACCGCGCCCTCGACGAAGCCGTCGACCGCGTCATGGCCGGACCGCAGCGCCGCACGCGCATCATGTCCGACCAGGAACGCCTCATCACGGCCTACCACGAGGGTGGTCACGCCCTCGCGGCCGCGGCCATGCGCCACACCGACCCGGTGACGAAGATCACGATCCTCCCGCGCGGCCGTGCCCTCGGCTACACGATGGTGCTCCCGCTCGAGGACAAGTACTCCGTCACCCGCAACGAACTGCTCGACCAGCTCACCTACGCCATGGGTGGTCGCGTCGCCGAGGAGATCGTCTTCCACGACCCGACCACGGGTGCGTCGAACGACATCGAGAAGGCCACCGGCACCGCGCGCAAGATGGTCACCGAGTACGGCATGAGCCGTGCCGTCGGGTCCGTGAAGCTCGGCTCCGGGTCGAGCGAGCCGTTCGTCGGCCG
Organism: Curtobacterium sp. MCBA15_016; assembly: GCF_001865105.1. Classification (NCBI taxonomy): domain Bacteria; kingdom Bacillati; phylum Actinomycetota; class Actinomycetes; order Micrococcales; family Microbacteriaceae; genus Curtobacterium; species Curtobacterium sp. MCBA15_016. The sequence goes on along the minus strand of NZ_MJGR01000045.1, from coordinate 117,591 downwards.
CGACATGAGCGGCGGGACCAGCCGCGACTACTCGGAGAACATCGCCGAGACGGTCGACGCCGAGACCCGTGCCCTGCTCGAGGCCGCGCACGACGAGGCCTACCAGGTGCTCAACGACAACCGCGACATCCTCGACCGTCTGGCCGGCGAGCTCCTCGAGAAGGAGACCCTCGACGCCCCGGAGCTGGTCGAGATCTTCAAGGACGTCCGCAAGCTGCCGGAGCGCCCCCAGTGGCTCTCCAGCGACAAGCGTCCGGTGAGCAACCTGCCCGCCATCGAGGTGCCGGGCAAGGCCGCCTCGACCGCGTCCGAGCAGTCCGACCACGAGTCGTCGAAGCCCCGTCGCCGTCCCTTCGGCAACCCGGGTATCGCCCCCGCGTAGGCCGGCATGACGGACCTGCCGACGAGGCGCTCGCGTCGGCTCGCCGAGGTGAGCCAGGCGCGGGCAGCAGCAGCCGAGCCGCCGACGGTCGCGATCGACCTCCGGGCACCAGCACCGGTGCCGGAGATCGTGACCGGTCGGCGGCGCGACCGTGACCGCGGTGCGCCGGCCGACGACCGGACCCGGGTGATGGGGATCCTCAACGTCACGCCGGACTCCTTCAGCGACGGCGGTCTGCACCAGGCGTACGACGCCGCGGTGCAGCACGCCCGTGAACTCGTCGCCGCCGGGGCCGACATCGTCGACGTCGGCGGGGAGTCGACGCGGCCTGGGTCGGAGCGCGTCCCCGTCGAGGTCGAGCAGCAGCGGGTCCTCCCGGTCGTGCAGCAGCTCGTGGCCGAGGGAATCACGGTGAGCGTCGACACGATGAACGCCTCGACCGCCGAGCGTTCGGTGGACCTCGGCGCCGCCATCGTGAACGACGTCTCCGGTGGGTTGGCCGACGACGACATGGCGCGCGTCGTCCGTGACACGGGTGCCGGGTTCGTCGTCATGCACTGGCGTGGGCACAGCGACCGGATGTACCGCAACGCCGAGTACGTGCACGCCGTCGACGAGGTCCGGCGCGAGGTCGAACTCCGCGTCGCCGAGCTCATCGTCCTCGGGGTGCGCCAGGAACAGGTCGTCATCGACCCGGGCCTCGGCTTCGCCAAGCAGGGCGTGCAGAACTGGGAGATCCTGGCGGGCTACGAGCGGTTCGCGTCGATCGGCCTGCCGGTGCTCGTCGCCGCCTCACGCAAGCGCTTCCTCGACGGGGTCGGCAGCGCTGCCGGTGCCGCCCCGAAGGAGCGCGACCTCGCCACCGCCGCCATCAGCCTGCTCTCCGCCGAACGCGGGGCGTGGGGTGTGCGCGTGCACGACCCGGCACCGACCCGTGCCGTGCTCGACGTCTGGGACGCCTGGAGGGCAGCTCGATCGTGAGGGACACCATCCGACTGACCGGGGTCCGCGCGCGCGGGCACCACGGGGTCTTCGACCACGAGCGCACCGACGGCCAGGACTTCGTGGTCGACGTCGCCGTCGAGGTCGACGCCCGCGCCGCGTCCGGCTCCGACGACCTCGACGAGACCGTGCACTACGGCGTGCTCGCCGAGCAGGTCGTCGCCGAGATCGAGCGCGACCCGGTCGACCTCATCGAGACCCTCGCCGAGCGCATCGCCGCCGCCGTGCTGACACACCGTGCGGCCCTGGCGACCGAGGTCACGGTGCACAAGCCGCAGGCGCCCATCACGGTGCCGTTCACCGACGTGTCGATCACGATCCGCCGGACCCGTGGCGGCGTCCGTGCCGCCGGGTCCGACGTCGAGGAAGAAGAGTGAGCCGGGCGGTCGTCGCCCTCGGCGCCAACCTCGGCGACCGGGGGAGCACCCTGCGCGCCGCCGCCGCCGCGATCGTCGCCCTCACCGGGGTGCGTCCGGTGGCCTCCAGCCGCGAGGTCGAGTCGGTCGCCGTCACGCTCGACGGCCCGGACCCGACGAAGCCCCGGTACCGGAACGCCGTCGTGGTCGTCGACACCGACCTCGAGCCGCAGGAGCTCCTCGACGCCCTGCACGGCATCGAGGACACCCACGGCCGCACGCGCGAGGTCCGCTGGGGCGACCGGACGCTCGACCTCGACCTCGTGGCGTACGACGACCTGTCCCTCGACACCGTGACCCTGACCGTGCCGCACCCGCGCGCCGGCGAGCGGGCGTTCGTGCTCGCGCCGTGGCACGACGCCGACCCGGACGCCGTCCTGCCGGGTGTCGGGCCGGTCGCCGACCTGCTCGAGCGGGTGGGGGACGACACGGAGCGCGTCGACGAGCCGCGCCTCTTCGACGCGCCGACCCGCGCCTCCAGGCCAGAGACGAGCGATTCGTGAAGCCCACCCGCGCCTCCACCCTGCTCAGCGTCGCCGTCGTCGCGGCGGTCGCCGGCTTCGCCCTCGACGCCGTCCTGGCGTCGCGGCAGGCGCCGACGCTGTTCCTCGCGACACCCCTCGGCGTCACCCTCGCGTTCATCGGCATCGCCGTCGTCCTGATGGCCCGGCCGGTCCGTCGGCACGCTCGCGACGGCGCGTCCCGGTCCCACCCCGTCGACCCGCTCTACGCGATCCGCGTCGTGGTGCTCGCGAAGGCGTCGAGCATCGCGGGCTCGCTGTTCGGCGGATTCGGTGCGGGCCTGCTCGTGTACCTCCTGACCCGCTCGGCCTTCCCTTCGCTAGGCTCGGTCCTGCCGAACGCCGTGGCGGTCGGGGGTGGACTCGTGTTGACGGTGTGCGCACTCGTCGCCGAACGCATGTGCATCGCTCCTCCTGGGGACGATGACGACGACGACCTCCCCCGGGGCGGCACGACGCAGGCGCACTGACACCGGGCGGCACGACCCGGCGCACCGCCCAGCACGACCCGACCGCAGGAGGCCCGCGATGCCGCGTGAACGACTCGACGAGCCCGGTCTGGGACTGACCGGCACCACCTGGACCCGGGTGTCGCCCAAGCTCGTCTGGACCGAGCTCGTCACGACGATCGTGATCGGGCTCGTGGTGACCGCCGGCTGCGTCATCATCGGCGTCGTCAGCGGCGGGTTCTCCGGCACTGCGGGCACCGTCTGGACGCTGATCGGGATCGCGGTCGCGATCGTCACCCTCGTGACGGCGATCCTGACGCCGCGACGCGTGCGGGCGATCGGGTACGCCCTCCGTGACGACGACCTCGTCCTCCGGCGCGGCCTGATGTGGCAGCGGTTCACCGCCGTCCCGTACGGCCGCATGCAGCTCGTCGACGTCAACCGCGGACCGCTCGACCGGGTGCTCGGCATGAGCGAGCTGAAGTTCGTCACGGCGGCCGCATCGACCAACGTCCGGATCCCCGGCATCCCCTTCGCCGATGCCGACGAGCTGCGCGACCGGCTCGTCGAGCTCGCCGAGTCCCGCCGCGCCGGGCTCTAGGAGGGCCGCATGACCTTCCGACCCGGCCCGCCTCCGCCCGCTCCGCCGCACCGGGGCAACGCCGCCGCTGCCGCGCCGCTGACCGACGGCGAGTGGCACCGCATGCACCCGCTGACGCCGCTGCTCAAGGGCGGCATCTTCCTCATCGTGATCCTCGGCTACGTGCTGAACAGCCTGCGGGACCAGCTCGTCGAGTTCTTCATCCCCGGCGGTGGCCCGCAGGACGACGGCGACCCCGTGCGGTACGTCTACGAGCACGGCGTCGTCGGCTGGGTGCTGCTCGGCGTGGCTGTGCTGTTGCTGGTACTCCTTGCGTTGTTCACCCTCTCCTGGCGCATGCACGAGTTCCGGGTGACCGGCGAGATCGTCGAGGTCCGCTCGGGCGTGCTCTTCCGGACGAACCGCAAGGCCCGGCTGGACCGCATCCAGGGCATCAACATCTCGCGGCCGCTCATCCCGCGGATCTTCGGCACCGCCAAGCTGGAGATCGCCCAGGCCGGCAACGACGCGAACGTGCAGCTCGCCTACCTCGGGGTCAAGGCTGCGGACGACCTGCGGCAGCGCATCCTCGTGCTGGCCTCCGGGGCGAAGGACGACGAGCGGCAGCACGACCCGGCCCGGGCGTCGAACGGCGTGCTGCAGGACCGTGTCGACGAGATCTTCTCGCCGGAGCTCGACCCCGCCGCGGTCCGCGCGACGCGCATCGTGAAGGTGCACCCCGGCCGGCTCATCGCGTCGATGCTGCTCTCCGGCACGACGGTGTTCATCCTCGCCGCGGTCGCCGCGATGATCGTCAGCGTGGCGCTCACCGGCGAGTACGGGATCCTCTTCGGCCTGTTCCCCGCGGTGATCGGCGCCGGCGGGTACTACGTCCGGAAGTTCTCCCGCTCGCTCCAGTACACGATCGCCGAGACCCGCGACGGCATCCGGATCGGCTTCGGGCTCGTGTCCACCTCGAACGAGACCCTGCCGCCCGGCCGCATCCACGCCGTGAGCGTCGCGCAGCCGCTGCTCTGGCGGCCGTTCGGCTGGTGGGACGTCCGGATCAACCGTGCGACGAACGCCGGCAACGGGGCCTCGAACAACCAGCAGGTCTCGTCGATCGTCCTGCCGGTCGGCACCGCGCGCGACGTCCGCGAGGTCCTCGACATCATCCTCCCCGGCCTCGTCGGCACCGCCGTCGCCGGTCCCGCCGCCTCGCAGGAGCAGCTCCGCGAGGGCTCGGCCGAGGCCGTGGACGTCGTCGACGACAGCCTCACCACCACGGGCGACCGCGGCGGGTTCGTGCACTCCCCGCGCCGGGGCGCCTGGCTCCGCCCGTTCGCGTTCCGCCGCAACGGCTACCGCTTCGTCCCGGGCGCCGTCCTGCTCCGGCTCGGTGCCGTCTGGCGCTCGCTGGTCATCGTGCCGCTGCCGCGCGTGCAGAGCGTCAAGGTCTCGCAGGGGCCGCTCGAGCGTGCGCTGCGGCTCGCGTCGGTGCACGTGCAGACCGTGCAGGGCCCGGTCTCCGCGAGCATCGGTGCGCTGGACGCGCGGGACGCGCAGCAGCTGTGGTCGGACACCTCGGCCCGCGCGGTCGAGGCGGCTGCGGCCGACACCTCCCACCGGTGGCGCGAACGGGAGGCGCGGCTCACCCCCGTCGCGCCGGCCGCGGCCCCGGAGTGGTCACCAGAGCGACGAGTGGACGCGGTGGACCGCGAGCAGTCGTCGCCAGAGCGCGCACCCGGCGGCGCCGAGCCGGTGCGGCCGACCGGCACCGTGCCTCCTGGATCGCCCTGGGGCGACACCCCGCCGCCGGGAGCCGCGCGGTGAGGGCCGGACGGCTGGGAGTCGGCGTCCTCGGCGCCGGACGGGTCGGACCGGTCCTCGGAGCAGCGCTCGCGAACGCCGAGCACGCCGTCGTCGGCGTGACGGCCGTGTCCGAGGCCGGACGCGACCGCGCCGAGGCGATGCTCCCCGGCGCACCCGTCCTCGAGACCCCCGACCTCGTCGAGCGCAGCGAACTCGTGCTCCTCGCCGTGCCGGACGACCAGCTGGCCGACCTCGTGCAGGGACTCGCGGACGCCGGGATCTGGCAGCCGGGGCAGCTCGTCGTGCACACCAGCCCGGACCACGGCGTGGGCATCCTCGCACCGGCGACGGCCGCGGGGGCGATCCCGCTCGCGATCCACCCCGCGATGGCGTTCACCGGAACCAGCGTCGACCTCGTCCGGCTCCGCGACGCGTACTGCGCCGTGACCGCACCGTCGCCCGTGCTCCCCATCGCGCAGGCGCTCGTCGTCGAGATGGGTGCGGAGCCGTTCGTCGTCACCGAGCAGGACCGGCCCGCCTACGCCGACGCCGTCCGCGCCGCGGTGAGCTTCTCGACCGCGATCGTCGACCAGTCCGCCGGCACGCTGTCCGGCATCGGGGTCGAGTACCCGGGCCGGGTCCTCGGAGCGCTGGTCCGCACGGCCGTCGACAACGCGCTCGCGGCGGCCGACGGGCAGGCGACGCTCTAGTCCGGCTGCGCTGTACGATTTCCGGGACCCCCACGACCATCGGAGCCGCACCAGCATGACCGACGAGACCGCACCCGCCACCGAGCCCTCCGCCGCCGAGATCGCCGCGGCGGAGACCAGCGAGCAGCGACAGGTCCGGCTCGACAAGCGGGCGAAGCTCCTCGAGTCGGGGATCGAGGCGTACCCGGCCGGCCTGCCGGTCACCACCACCATCCCCGCGGTCCGTGCACAGTACGCGCACCTCGAGACCGGCGAGGAGACCCAGGACGTCGTCGGCATCGCCGGCCGCATCGTGTTCTCGCGCAACACCGGCAAGCTCTGCTTCGCGTCCCTGCAGTCCGGTGACGGCTCCCGCATCCAGGCGATGGTGTCCCTCGCCGAGGTGGGCGAGGAGTCGCTCGCGCGCTGGAAGGAGTTCGTCGACCTCGGGGACCACGTGTTCGTGCACGGCCGGGTGATCTCCTCGCGGCGGGGCGAGCTGTCGATCATGGTCGACGACTGGCAGATCGCGGCCAAGGCGATCCTGCCGCTGCCGAACCTCCACAACGAACTCAACGAGGAGACGCGGGTCCGCCAGCGCTACCTCGACCTCATCGTGCGCGAGGAGGCCCGGGCCACCGTCCGCGCCCGTGCCGCGGTGATGTCGTCGCTCCGGCAGACCTTCGCCGGTCACGACTACCTCGAGGTCGAGACCCCGATGCTGCAGACCCAGCACGGCGGTGCCTCGGCGCGCCCCTTCGTCACGCACTCGAACGCGTTCGACACCGAGCTGTACCTCCGGATCGCGCCGGAGCTCTTCCTCAAGCGCGCCGTCGTCGGCGGCATCGACCGGGTGTTCGAGGTGAACCGGAACTTCCGCAACGAGGGCGCCGACTCGACGCACTCGCCCGAGTTCGCGATGCTCGAGGCCTACCAGGCGTACGGCGACTACGAGCAGATGGCCGACCTGACCCAGGAGCTCGTGCAGAACGCCGCGCGTGCCGTGACCGGCGGCTCGCTCGAGGTCACCTGGGCGGACGGCACGACGTACGACCTCGGCGGCGAGTGGCCGCGCATCGACATGTACGGGTCGCTGTCCGAGGCCGCCGGTCGCGAGATCACCCCGGAGACGCCGCTGTCCGAACTGCGGGCGCTCGCCGATGCCGAGGGCGTCGAGGTCGCGCACGCCACGCACGGCAAGTACGTCGAAGAGCTCTGGGAGCACTTCGTCATCGACTCGCTCGACCGTCCGACGTTCGTGATGAACTTCCCGGTCGACACCTCGCCGCTGACCCGCGAGCACCGCAGCCGTCCGGGCATCGTCGAGAAGTGGGACCTCTACGTCCGTGGCTTCGAGCTGGCGACGGCGTACTCCGAGCTCGTCGACCCGGTCGTGCAGCGGGAGCGGTTCGTCGAGCAGGCGAAGCTCGCTGCGGGCGGCGACCTCGAGGCCATGCGCGTCGACGAGGAGTTCCTGCGGGCACTCGAGCACGCGATGCCGCCGTCGGGGGGCATGGGCATGGGCATCGACCGGCTCCTCATGGCCATCACGGGCCTGGGCATCCGCGAGACGATCCTGTTCCCGTTGGTGAAGTAGGACCCAGCTGACGGCTCCGTTCCGGGGGTTAGGATGCTCGGGTGCCGCATGGAGTCGTGACCGGGATCATCTTCGCCCTGACGCCGACCGTCGTGGTCGGCCTCATCTTCTGGTTCGTGATGCGTGCCATCATGCGGGCCGACCGCACCGAGCGTGCCGCGTACGCCAAGGTCGAGGCCGAGGAGCGTGCCCGCTTCGAGCGTGAGCACGGCGTGCCGGCACCGGCCCCCGCCTCCGCGGAGTAACCCGCTCTCGATCAAGGGGCCGCCCGCGGTCGACGTCACCCGGTGTTCACCGCGCGGTGCGACCCTGGCGTGCATGCGCGCGACCCCGGACGGCAGGGACCCCGAACCCCAGCCCGACCCCGACCTCGCCGACCTCGATCCCGATGACGCCTTCGGGCACCCGGCGGTCGCGGATCCCGCTCGCGACGACACCGTGTGGCCCGACGGCGAGGGCGACGACGACGACATCGACGTCTGAGCGTCCGGACACCGTCACCGGCCGTTCACCCCGACGTCGTCTGCCGGGGTGAGCATCGTCCGCATGTCCATCACGCAGATCATCTCCGGTGGTGTCCTCGCGAACCGCGGGGGCGTCTTCACCGGCCGCAGCCTCGTCGGCGACATCGAGAGCGAGTACGACGAGTTCGACCGAGACGCCGACCTCGAGGTCTCGAAGCGTCGCGAGGGGTGGCTCGAGCCCTCCTGGTGACCCCCGCCCGTTCGGTTTTCGGGGTACGACGACCGGATCGCCACGATCCGGACCGCCGTACCCCTTTTTCGTGTCCACTGGACGCGGCGACCCGGGGTACAGGATCGGAAACGAGCAAGAAACACCGATGCAACGCCGGAAACACGGCGACATCCCCTTGATTCTCGACCATGCGGGGGACCAGACTGACGACAGGCTGTACCCCTCGGGGGACGGTATCCATGGTGAAGCACGGAGAAGCCTGAGAATCGATCCGATCGGTTTGTGGGGTACACCTCCGGAACGCTTTACTCGTGACACCCCCAACGAGGTCATCACCCGTCGAACGCAGGGAGTCATCATGACGATCGCAACCGCAGCACCCAAGACGACGACCACCGGCACCACCGCACGTCGCATCAAGAAGACGACCGCAGCGAAGGCTCCGGTCACCGCGGTCGAGACCACCACGCTCGACACCGAGGTCGAGGCCGACGAGCAGCTCGCGGGTGTCCGCGGCGCCTCGGTCGACCAGGTCGGTGACTACCTCCGCCACATCGGCCGTCTCTCGCTCCTCACCGCCGAGGAAGAAGCCGAGATCGCCCGCCGCATCGAGGTCGGCCTCTTCGCCGGGGAGAAGCTCGCCACCGAGAAGGGCCTCGCGAAGACCCTGCAGCGTGAACTGCGCTGGCTCGTCCGTGACGGTGAGCGCGCCAAGGAGCGCATGATCACCTCGAACCTCCGCCTCGTCGTGAGCATCGCCAAGCGCTACTCGCAGCGCGGCCTGCCCTTCATGGACGTCATCCAGGAAGGCAACCTCGGCCTGGTCCGCGCGGTCGAGAAGTTCGACTTCACGCAGGGCTACAAGTTCTCGACGTACGCCACCTGGTGGATCCGTCAGGCGATCTCCCGCGGTCTCGCCGACAAGGCCCGCACGATCCGCATCCCGGTCCACACGGTCGAGCTGATCAACAAGATCTCCCGCACCGAGCGCGACCTCACCGTCGACCTCGGCCGCGCGCCGATGCCGGACGAGGTCGCGGCCGAGCTCAGCATGAGCGTCGACGAGCTCGTCGACCTCAAGGGCCGCTCGCACGAGCCGGTGTCGATCCACACGGTGGTCGGCGACTCGGACGACAGCGAGCTCGGCGACTTCATCGAGGACGAGGACGCCGCGTCCCCGAACGAGCTGACCGAGACGACGCTGCTCCACCGCGACATCCGCTCGATCGTCGCCGAACTGCCGAGCGACGAGGCGAACGTGATCCGCATGCGCTACGGCCTCGACGACGACAAGCCGATGACGCTCGACGAGATCTCGAAGATCGTCCACACGACCCGCCAGGCGGTCAGCCGTGTGGAGTCCCGCGCCAAGCTGCGGCTCTTCGCCAAGGCGGTCTCGCAGGACATGCAGCTGTACCTGACCGACTAGGTCAGTGGACTTCGGCCGGCGCGTGAGTGCCGGCACGGGGAACCGGGTCGTTCTGTGGGAAGACGATCCGGTGGGGTGATGGGACGGCCCGCTCGCGCTTCGGCGTGAGCGGGCCATTCACGTTCCCGGGGTCGGGCAGGGCGCGGTCCGCTACTCCTCGACCTCGCGCCCGAGCTTCTGGCGGAGGTCCTGGGGGATGAGCTCGATGAGCTGGTCCGGTCGCACGGGCAGGTCGAGCAGGCTGAGCTTCACGCGTCCGGTCCGCCCGTGGCGCTCGGCGTCGAGGCGGACCACGCTGCCGGCGTCCTTCCGCAGCCGCACGTCGATCTGCGCACCGGTGGCGACCTCGCCGACGACGAGTCCGTCGACCTCGAGCGCTGCGCTGCGGGTGCCCTCGGCGATGTCGAACCGGTAGCGCTCGCGAGCGGCGAGGACCACGGCACGGTCGATCCCGGCCATCGGTGCGACCGGGGTCACGACGGAGCCGGACAGTGCGGGGGAGAGGACGGGGCCACCGGCGGCGTAGTTGTACGCGGTGGACCCGGCAGGGGTCGCGGCGACGATGGCGTCCGCCCGGTAGTACCCGTACCCGAGCCCGCCGACGCTGAGGTCAGCGGACACCTGCCCGGCGCCGGGACGTCGCACGATCGTGAGGTCGTTGAACGCGAGGTAGTCGGTGCGGGCTCCGCTCCAGAACAGCCGGGCCTCGAGCGCGTGGTGCGGTTCGAGCTGGTAGTCGCCGGCGGACAGCCGCTCGAGCGCGACCTCGAGCTCGGGCGGCTCGATCTCGACGAGGAAGCCCACGTTGCCGTAGTTGACCCCGAGCACCGGCACCGGACGCTTCGCCACGAGCCGCATGGCCCCGAGCATCGTGCCGTCCCCGCCGAGTGCGACGACGAGGTCGACCTCCTCCGTGAAGTCCTCGTCCCCGATCACGTCGACCCCGCCGCCGATGCGCTGGACGTCGGCGCGGCGGGCGACGAGGCGTCCGCGGCCGGTGGCGTTCCAGCGCTGCAGGGTCGCGACGGACTCCTGCACGTTCTTGGTCGGGTGGACGACGAGTCCGACGACGGGCTGCTCCATGGTCGCGATCGTACCGATCGCGCCCGGGATCTCCTCTGGTGGACCCGTCACACATGAGATATTCTGCATGTATGCAGATCGCCACGCTCTCCGTCGCCCTGCCCACACTCCGGCACGGACGCGAGATCGTGCTCCTCGCTGAACAGGAGTCACTGGAGACCGGGTTCGGCTTCCTCGACGCCGAGCACCTCCTCGTCGCCGCGGTCACGCTCTGCAGCGGGATGCCCCGCTTCCTCGACGTCCTCGACGCGCACGGCGTCACGCCCGACCGCGTCCGCACCGCCAGCAGTGCCTTCGTCGGTGCCGGGGCACCCGGACCGGTCTCGCCCGACCGGGTCACGTGCACACCGGCCGCGGCGCGGGTGCTGGCACGTGCCGCACAGCTCGCCGGCCCGGCGGAACGCGTCCGACCGCACCACGTGCTGCTCGCGGTGCTAGACGGCATCGACGATCCGTTCACCGGGGCCGCGCACGACGTCCTCGACGGTCTCGGTGTCGACCCGCGCCGCTTCCGCCGCGCCCTGCGTCGGGCCGCACGACGCGCCTGACACACCCCGCCCCGCGCCCCGCGCCCTGCGCCCCGCGCTCCGCGCCGCCCCGCGCCGCCCCGACACCCGTCGCGACCCGCCGCGCGACCCCCGTGAGCACCACCGGGCGCAGGCTCCGGGGCGGACCCGCACCGCGCCTCCCGACCGTCCCCTGTTCACCGGACGCAACGAGGTCACGCCCACGGCGAACAGGGGCAGACCACCCGGGGTGCGCTGGTTACTCTCGATGTACGTCACCGGACTTCCACGAGCCCGGCAAGGGAGAGCACATGTTCGAGAGATTCACCGACCGAGCCCGTCGTGTTGTCGTCCTCGCTCAAGAAGAAGCGAAGATGCTCAACCACAACTACATCGGCACCGAGCACATCCTCCTCGGCCTCATCCACGAGGGCGAGGGCGTCGCCGCCAAGGCGCTGGAGTCGCTCGGCATCTCGCTCGATGCCGTCCGCGAGCAGGTCCAGGACATCATCGGGCAGGGCCAGCAGCAGCCGACCGGGCACATCCCGTTCACGCCGCGCGCCAAGAAGGTGCTCGAGCTGTCCCTGCGCGAGGCGCTGCAGCTCGGCCACAACTACATCGGCACCGAGCACATCCTCCTCGGCCTCATCCGCGAGGGCGAGGGCGTCGCCGCCCAGGTGCTCGTCAAGCTCGGCGCGGACCTCAACCGCGTCCGTCAGCAGGTCATCCAGCTCCTGTCCGGCTACCAGGGCAAGGAAGCGGTCGCCGTCGGCGGCGAGCAGCAGCAGAACGCCCAGCAGGGTTCGCAGGTCCTCGACCAGTTCGGTCGGAACCTCACCCAGGCGGCGCGTGACGGCAAGCTCGACCCGGTCATCGGCCGCGAGAAGGAGATGGAGCGGGTCATGCAGATCCTCTCCCGCCGCTCCAAGAACAACCCCGTCCTGATCGGTGAGCCCGGCGTCGGCAAGACCGCCGTCGTCGAGGGCCTCGCCCAGGCGATCGTCAAGGGCGACGTGCCCGAGACGCTGAAGGACAAGCAGCTCTACTCGCTCGACCTCGGGTCGCTCATCGCCGGGTCCCGCTACCGCGGTGACTTCGAGGAGCGCCTCAAGAAGGTCACGAAGGAGATCCGCACCCGCGGCGACATCATCGTCTTCATCGACGAGATCCACACCCTCGTGGGTGCCGGTGCTGCCGAGGGCGCGATCGACGCCGCTTCGATCCTCAAGCCGCTGCTCGCGCGCGGTGAGCTCCAGACCATCGGTGCCACCACGCTCGACGAGTACCGCAAGCACTTCGAGAAGGACGCCGCACTCGAGCGTCGCTTCCAGCCGGTGCAGGTCAACGAGCCGTCGCTGCCCCACGCGATCAACATCCTCAAGGGCCTCCGCGACAAGTACGAGGCGTTCCACAAGGTGTCCATCACCGACGGCGCGATCGTCGCCGCGGCGAACCTCGCGGACCGCTACGTGCAGGACCGTTTCCTGCCGGACAAGGCGATCGACCTGATCGACGAGGCCGGTGCACGCCTCCGCCTGTCGATCCTGTCCGCGCCGCCGGAGCTCCGCGAGTTCGACGAGAAGATCTCGGCGGTCCGCGGGCAGAAGGAAGCCGCGATCGAGGAGCAGGACTTCGAGAAGGCCGCTTCGCTCCGTGACGAGGAGAAGAAGCTCCTCGGCGAGCGTCTCCGCCTCGAGAAGCAGTGGCGTGCGGGTGACGTCGCCGCGTCCGGCACCGTCGACGAGGGCATCATCGCCGAGGTCCTGGCGCAGGCCACGGGCATCCCGGTGTTCAAGCTCACCGAAGAGGAGACCTCGCGGCTCGTCTTCATGGAGAAGGCACTGCACGAGCGCGTCATCGGTCAGGAAGAGGCCATCTCGGCCCTCTCCAAGACCATCCGACGCACCCGCGCCGGCCTGAAGGACCCGAACCGTCCCTCCGGCTCGTTCATCTTCGCCGGCCCCACGGGCGTCGGGAAGACCGAGCTCGCCAAGGCCCTCGCCGAGTTCCTCTTCGACGACGAGGGTGCGCTGATCTCCCTCGACATGTCGGAGTTCGGCGAGAAGCACACCGTCTCGCGACTCTTCGGTGCCCCTCCCGGGTTCGTCGGGTTCGAGGAAGGTGGCCAGCTCACCGAGAAGGTGCGCCGCAAGCCGTTCTCCGTGGTCCTCTTCGACGAGATCGAGAAGGCCCACCCGGACATCTTCAACTCGCTGCTGCAGGTCCTCGAAGAGGGTCGTCTGACCGATGGTCAGGGCCGCGTGGTCGACTTCAAGAACACCGTCATCATCATGACCACGAACCTCGGTTCGCAGGGCATCGCCGGTGGCCCGGTGGGCTTCCAGGTCGAGGGTGACTCCGGTGTCGGCTACGACCGCATGCGCTCGAAGGTGAACGAGGAGCTCAAGAAGCACTTCAAGCCCGAGTTCCTCAACCGCGTCGACGACACGATCGTGTTCCCGCAGCTCTCGCAGCCCGAGCTGCTGCAGATCGTGGACCTCTTCGTGAAGCGCCTGGCGGACCGTCTGCTCGACCGCGACATGACGGTGGAGCTCACGCTCGCCGCCAAGGAGCAGCTCATCAAGGTCGGGTTCGACCCGGCACTCGGTGCCCGCCCGCTCCGCCGCGCGATGCAGCACGAGGTCGAGGACCAGCTGTCCGAGCACATCCTGCAGGGTGAGCTCACGGCCGGCGACCACGTGAAGGTCGACTTCACCGGTGGCGAGTTTCAGTTCGAGACCGGGCGTCAGCCGGGGCGCGAAGAGGTCCTCGCCGGCGCGGCCGCCGTCGAGGCGACGGACACGCCGCAGGGCGAGATCGAGTCCTAGGACCCGGTCACGGACATGACGGGAGGCGCGGTGCCAGCTGGCACCGCGCCTCCCGTCACGTCGTGGGTGCGGTCACCCCTGGTGGTCGCGCCCGCGGTGCTTCTCGCGCTTCTCGTGTCGCTTGTGCACGCCGGGCTGCTCGCTCTCGGCCGTGCCGTCCGAGTCGCCGCTCAGTCCGTCCGCCAGGCCGTTGGTCTGGTCGAAGGGGCGTCCGAGTGACTCGTCGTTGAGGTCTGCCACGGAGCGGTGACGCTCGTGGGCTTCGGGTTCGGGTTGATCGTCCATGCGCCGGACGCTACGCGCGACGCGATGTCGCCCGACCCAGACCCGGGACGGTTCGCGCGTCGCGGTACCACGGGCCCCCGTCCGGGGGTACGGTGGTGACTGCGCGCGAGGGGTTCCCCCCAACACCTCGCACGCAGCGCTCGACCGGTTCCCCCCAACAGGTCGAGACGCGCCGGCCCCGGTCTGTTCGCAGACCGGGGCCGTTGCACGTCGCCGGGGCGCTCGGCGCTCGGCGCGCGTCTCGCGTCCAGCGTCTCGCGTCCCGCGTCTTGCGTCTCGCGTCAGAGGGTGGCCGCGAGGTCCCGGACGGCCCGCTCCCAGCGCTCCGGGTCCTCGTTCCACTCGAGCGTGTGCGGCGCGGTCCGGAACGCGACCGCCCGGGTCCCCGGACGCGCGGTCTGCGCGGCGACGTCGGCCTCGGCGACGAGGGCGTCGGCCGCCGAGTGCACGAGCAGGGTCGGGGTCGCCGACGCCTGCCACGCGGTCGTCTGGACGGGAGCAGCGGCGCCGGCCAGCCGTGACAGCACGCCGGTGGTCGCGATCCGTGCCGCGACCGTGCCGACGAACGCGGGGAGGTGCGCGCCGGACACCGCACCGCGGAGCGCCGAGGACACGCTGAGCAGCGGCGAGATCCCGACGAGGCCGTCGACCTCGACCCGGGAGGCGGCGACCGAGCACGCGAGCGCCCCCGCCGACCAGCCCTGCAGCACGACCCGGGTGACCCCGCGGCCCCGGGCTGCCCGGACCGCCGTCACGATGCGGTCGACCGCGCCGGGGTCGAGCGAGCGGAGCGGGAGGTCGGTCGTGTCGACGACCTCGGACGTCGCGCCGAGGGCACGCCAGACCGGGATGCCCCGGAGGACCTGCCGCGGCCCGAGCGACTGCCCGTGCACGTGGACGACGTGCGTGGGCTCGTTGCCCGGGACGTCGGTCGGCTCGTCGCCGGGGACGTCGGTCGGTTCGTCGCCGGGGACGTCCGCGAGGTCGTCGTACAGCAGCGCGTCCCAGCCCCACTCGCCGACGGCTGCAGGGCCGTCCGTGCGCCGCCGGACCGTGTCCCCGTCGATGTCGAGGACGTCCTGCACGCGGACGTCCTGGCCGTCACGGGTGAGCCGGTACGTCCCGGTCAGGCGGGTGTCGCGGGTGGCCACGAACTCGGCCTCGGTCGGGGTGGCGCCCCGCACGGTGGCGGTCGCCGAGTACGGCGTGGGGAAGAGCAGCCGACGTGCGACGAACGCGCCCAGCCCGAGCGTCCCGACGGCACCCGCTGCGGTCCCGAGTGCGGCGATGCGTCCACCGGTCATGTGGTCTCCTCCAGTCGTGCGGTGGTGAGCGTCGCGGCGGCCGGGACGTCCTGCCCGGCCTCACGCGCGCGGTCCTCGATCTCGACGGACAGCCGGTGCAGTCGGCTCCGCCACTGGCGACGCTGCCAGGCGATCGTGAAGTACAGCCCCCGGTTGCCGGACGCGCCCTCGAGTCGCCGCAGCTCGGGCTCCAGCGTCCGGAAGCGGACCCGGGCGGCCCGCCAGTCGCGGAACTCGCGGGCCGCGTCGGGCAGCACCCCGCCGGCGGCACCCACGGCGAGCAGGGCCATCGAGGTGAGGAAGACCGGCGCGTAGACCGCGCCAAGCACCCGGACCGCAGCGTCCAGGCCGAGCACGTGCACGGCGTCGAGTGCGACCGCGATGGCCGCGAGCAGGACCATCGCCGCGGCGCCGACGACGAACAGCCAGTACATGCGTCCGAGACCGTCGCCCTCGCGGAAGCCGCGGAGGACGGCCAGCGCGGACCGGGTGATCACGACGGCGATGTACGTCATCTCCACCGCGGAGTAGAGCGCGGTGGGCAGCTGGTCGCCGTACTCGACCATGAACTGAGAGGTGGGCTCGGGGGCGTCGATCAGCACGAACAGCACGACGAGCGCGACGAGGACCAGTGCGACGCCGACGAGCCGACTCGGTCGCAGCAGCCGCGCGGACCGGGCGGCCGCCTCGACCGACTGCGCGAGGGCGAACAGGCCGCACACCATCAGGCAGCGCCCGAGCAGGTCCGCGACGTTCGGCGTGCGGGTCAGCCCGCCGAGGAACGTCACGACGTCGGGCTGGTTGATGCTCAGCCCGACGGCGACGAACGCGCAGCAGACCATGAGCCAGGTGACGCTCGCCGACTGGGTCCGGACGAGCCAGAGCCGGACGACGAGGACGGCCAGGATCAGCCAGACCGGGAGCGATCCCCAGACGTGCAGCGTCACCGGAAGATCCCGCGCGGCGCGGTGTCGGGGTCGAGCAGCCCGATCCGCAGGGCGAGCTGGTCGGCGACGAGCTCGACCGCCTGCTCGTGCGGGGTGTCGAGCGACCGGGTGAACGCCGTCCGTCCGGTGAGCAGCCCCGTGTACGCCTCGTGGTCACAGCCCGGGTCGGCGAGGAACACGTGCGCGAGCTCGTGCAGCACGCAGGCCACCCGGGAGCGCTCGGACAGGTCGGGGCGCGTCTCGAGCAGAGCGTGGTCGGAGCGCTGGATGAGCCGGGCGGAGAGGTCACCGGGCAGTGCGGTCGTGCGGAGCCGGATCGGCTTGCCGAGGGCGGACTCGGCGCGGACGAGCAGCTCCGGCAGCGTCAGTCGCCGGGGGAGTCCGAGTCGCTGCACGCTGCGCCGGGCCTCGGCCTGCTGGCGGCGGGCGCCGATCCGGTCGGCGAACGCGCTCACGGCGTCGACCCGGAGTCGTCGAGCCGCCGGACGTGCTCGGTGAAGTCGCGGATCTCGGCCGCGGAGGCGAACTCCCCGAGTCGCCGGGTGGCGAACGCCACGACCTCACGCTTGCGGAGCTCGAGGACGAGTTCGAGCTGCGCCTGCACCCGCTCCGGGACGTCCGTGTTGCCCGCGGCGTCGGTGAGGTACTCGGACGGCACACCGAAGTAGCCGGCAAGCGCGACGAGCAGGCGCTGGTCACGGACGGCCGGCCCGTTGCCCCCGAGCATGTAGCCCCACCGCGGTCGGCTCATCGAGGCGCCCTGCGCCTCGATCTCCGCCACGATCTCCTTGTAGGAGGGGCGCTGCCCGGAGTTGGCCTCGACGACGTCCATCAGGAGCTGCAGCTTGCGTGAGAGCTCGCGTCGGTGTGCGTCGTCGTCGGTGTACTCGATCATGTCTCCCCGCCCTGTACATCTGTCTCAGACATGGTAAAACTGAACCAGCGCGTCGGCCAGCGGCACCCACTCTGCCAGGCGCGTGCCCGTTCGTCAGGTCGGCATTTCGTGGGGGGATGCCGAACAGGCGGGTTGCGCCGTGCAGTGGTCGCGAGCCGACGACGGACGGGAGGCGCGGTGCCAGCTGGCAC
>NZ_MJGR01000045.1:65906-99281 GCF_001865105.1 Curtobacterium sp. MCBA15_016 | reverse complement strand
GGCGCGGTGCCAGCTGGCACTGCGCCTCCCGTCCCGACCGTGGTCGCGTCTCGTGCGTCGGCCTGATCAGGCCTGCACGTCGCCCCGCCACCCGGTGTCGGTGGGCGCCGACTCGACGCGCTCCTTGTAGTTCTGCAGGTCCTTCTTGATGGCGTGACCGCCGACGCCGACCGCTGCGCCGAGCTTCTCGAGGAAGCCGGAGGGCTCCCAGTCGATCTGCGCGGTGACGCGGGTCTCGTCGTCGGACAGCTTGTGGAAGGTGACGACGCCGGCGTGGTCGGTCTCGCCGTCCTTGACCGTCCACGCGACCCGCTCGTCGGGGTGCTGCTCGGTGATGAGGGCACGGAACTCGCGCTCCTGGCCGGCGACCTTCACGGTCCAGTCGGTGGTCTTGTCGTCGACCTGGACGATCTTCTCGACCTCGTCGAGGAACTCGGGGAACTCCTCGAAGCGGGTCCACTGGCCGTAGGCAGCTGCGACGGGGACGTTCACGTCGACGGTTTCGATGATCTGAGGCATGACCCGGACGGTAGGCGGCCACGGCTGGGCGCCGTACAGGGGCGTGTCCCCCGGGGCGCACTAGTGTGAGGGAGATGACTGAGCACGGGAAGCACGCGTTCCACGAACGGGACGAGCACGGCATCCTGGTGCGCCCGGCCCTGGCGTCCGACGTCCCGCACATCCAGCGGCTCATCTCGCCCTACGTCGACCGGCGGATCCTGCTCGGCAAGGAGAACGTCGCGCTCTACGGTTCGATCCAGCAGTTCCGGATCGCCGAAGGCCCCGACGGCGTCCCGATCGGGTGCGGTGCGCTCGCCGTGTTCTGGGACGACATCGCCGAGGTGCGCACGCTCGCCCTCGACGCCGACTGGATCCACAAGCGCGTCGGCCACCGCATGCTCGAGGCACTCGAGCACGACGCCCGCGAACTCGGCGTCGCCCGCATCTTCTGCCTCACGTTCGAGGTCGACTTCTTCACGAAGCACGGGTACCTCGAGATCGGCGAGAGCGTCGTCTCGCCCGAGGTGTACGCCGAGCTCGTCCGGTCGTCGGACGAAGGGGTCGCGGAGTTCCTCGACCTCGCACGGGTGAAGCCGAACACGCTCGGCAACACCCGCATGCTGAAGATCCTCTGACGCTTTCGCCTGCCCTCCGGCGGGGTTCCCTCGTCGGGCTCGCGCCGTTGTCTACCCTGTGCGCATGTCGTCGTTCCGTCACCCCGTCGGGCCCGAGAAGCCGGGCGTCTACTGGCGCCGTCGTGCGATGGTCATCGGGGTGCTGCTGCTGATCGTGGTCGTCGTCGTGCTGATCGTGGTCGGGCGGGGTGGGGCGTCTGCTGACCCGGGTTCTTCTCCCGCTTCCGCCTCTGCATCGTCTGCCGGGCCGTCGTCGTCGCCGCGTGCCACGCCCTCTGCAGCCGCTTCGCCCTCGGGGTCGGCCTCGGCCTCGTCTTCGGCCTCGGCTTCGGCCTCGTCTTCGGCTTCGGCTCCGGCCTCGGCCAAGGACGGGTCGACGTGTGCCAAGGAGCAGATCGAGCTCACGCCGGTCGTCGACAAGACCTCGTACGGCCCCACCGAGGACCCGAAGATCGCGATGTCGATCAAGAACACCGGGTCGAACTCGTGCCACATGGACCTCGGGTCGTCCCAGCAGGTGCTCACGATCTCGTCCGGCGAGGAGCAGTACTGGTCGTCGAAGGACTGCCAGACCGGCGGGACCAACCAGGACGTCACGATCAAGGCCGGGCAGACCCTGACCACGCCGGCGATCGCCTGGGACCGGACGCGGTCGTCGACGTCGACGTGCGACTCGTCACGGCCGTCGGTCACCGGTGGGGGTGCGAGCTACCACCTGGAGGTGGCGGTGGGGAACATCGAGTCGAAGGCGTCGGTGCAGTTCATCCTCGGGTAGTCCGGCGGTGCTCCCCCTGCTACGATGAAGGCAAGTGGATTGGGAATGCCCGGTCGGCGTCACACCCCCGGATCTCCGGGGGTTTTCGCTTGTCAGGGATAGACCTTCAGCCCCCACCCGAGCTCTGAGCCCGCCGGGGACTTCGGCATCCGGTTCAGGATCCGGTCCCAGGCCCGGTTCCGCTGCTCCGGGTGGAGCAAGTGGGTTCCGATCGGCCGTGCGACGAGGTCGGCGATCTGCAGCCCGGTGCTGTTCGCCTGCTTGCTCGCGATCGCGAAGCGGAACGTCTCGGCCATCCCACGCATCTTCGTCGTGGACAGGATCCGACCGAACTCCCGCTCGAGATCACGGTCTTCCGTCCGACCACGGCTCTCGAAGACGACGACCGTCTCGCTCCGCGCGACTCCCTTGCTCTGCAGCTGCAGGAACACCCGCTCGAGCCCGAACTCGAGGGCGACGTGGTACGGACTCGTGTCAACGCCGACACGAGCACGGAACTCGTGTTTCCGGATCGCGCTCGCGACGATGCCAAACCGCTCGTCGAACACCGAGTCGACCCGCTGCATGAACGCCGTCCGAACCTTGGCGTTCAGGAGGATGTCGAACGGCGGTGCAGACTGTCGCATCTCGCGCTCGTGCAGGACGACCATGTCGTGGTTGAAGAAGTCGAACTTGATCCGCTGTACGAGCGGGACGATGCGCTCGACGTACAGGTCGACCGGGAAGATGCAGAACGCCAGGACGAACATCGGGTAGTCCGGGTCGATGCTCGTGAGACTGTGGTCTCCGCTTTCGTCGACGTAGACGACGTATCCGCTCCGCACGGGGAGTCAGCATATCAGCGGTGATACGACGGATGCGGGGCGCGCAGAAGTCGTGAAACGGGAACGGGCCCGTCGTCACGAGGACGACGGGCCCGTTCGGGCTGGAGGAGATCAGCCGATGACGGAGATGTTCTCCGCCTGCGGGCCCTTGCGGCCCTCGGTGATGTCGAACTCCACCTTCTGGTTCTCCTCGAGCGACTTGTAGCCGTTGCCAGCGATCGCGGAGAAGTGAGCGAAGACGTCAGCGGAGCCGTCGTCCGGGGCGATGAAGCCGAAGCCCTTTTCGTTGTTGAACCACTTGACGGTGCCGGTCGATGCCATGATGGCGTTCCTTACTTTCTTGCCAGTCGACATCTGCAGTCGACTGCCTTGCGATGCGGTATTCGCTACCGCCGATCCACCGACGGATGTCGTCAGATCGATGCGTCCTGCGGGCATGGGGCCGGTAGAACGGGTTCGGGGCCAGGCGGCCGGGGAAGGCCAGTGACCGATGGCGCTCGAGGTGCTGTGCACCGGAAGAACGATGGACTCCCGCCGAAGCGGTTGGTACCAATCTACAGTCTTGTGGCCACAAGGGAAGAGCCGAAGTCGCCGAACGTCCATGAATCTGGTGGACTGGGTCCCGATGGCAGACAAGGAACAGCGTTTCCGGAGCGAACAGCTCGAGGCGGCGCTCGAGAAGCAGGACGTCGCGGCGGTGGCCTTCGCGCTCCGCAACGACATCGTGATCGTCCCCCGGCTCGTCACCGGCAAGAAGGACATGCAGGTGCGGGTGTTCGGGCGTGAGGGCTCGGACAAGCGCATCCTGCTGCTGTTCTCGTCGGCGGACGCGTACACGGCGATGGTGCCGGACGAGAAGGTCCGGCAGGTGATGGTCTACGACGGACCGCGGCTCGAGGAGTTCATCGCGGCGCACCTGGACTCGCTCGAGGGCGTCTTCTTCGACATCGCGGGCCCGCACACGATGCAGGCGACGCCCGAGGACCTGTTGGCGGCGCTCCGGGCCTGACTCGCGCTCGCGTGTGCGTCGTTCGGCGGCGTGTCGCACCGCCCGCTCTGCCGTGATCGGTGCTGCCGTGATCGGTCAGAACGCTCGGTCGAGTTCGCGCTCCCGCTCGTTCGCGGCCAGGGAGAACGCGACCCGTAGTGCTTCGCGGAGGTGCTGAGCGTCCGCGCCGAGCACGGTCGTGAAGCCAAGGCGTGCGGCTTCGCTCGCGCGCTGCTTCGTTCCGGTTGTCGGACGGATCTCGCCCGCGAGGCTGATTTCGCCGACGGCCGCCAACGTGTGCGGGTACGGGCGGTCGCGGGCGGCACTCGCGAGGGCCAGTGCGATGGCGAGGTCCGCGCCGGGCTCGGTGAGCTTCATGCCGCCCACCGTGGAGACGTAGACGTCGGCATCCGACAGCTTCAGGCCGGCGCGACGTTCGAGCACCGCGAGCAGCATCGCCACGCGGGAGGAGTCGACGCCGTTCACGACCCGGCGCGGCTGCGGCGCCGAGCTCGGGACGACGAGCGCCTGCACCTCGACCGGGAGTGCTCGGCGACCCTCGAGCGCGACGGTCACGCACGTACCGGACACCGGCGCGCCGTTCTTCGACATGAAGAGGCCACTGGGGTCGGGGACCTCGTGGATGCCGTCGCCGGCCATGTCGAAGCAGCCGACCTCGTCCGTGGGGCCGAAGCGGTTCTTGAGCGCGCGGACGAACCGGAGTGCGGTCTGCCGGTCGCCTTCGAAGTGGCACACCACGTCGACGAGGTGTTCGAGCAGTCGGGGTCCGGCGATCGTGCCGTCCTTCGTCACGTGCCCGACGATCAGGACTGGGAGCGCGCGGTCCTTCGCGACGCGGATCAGCGTGGAGGCGACCTCACGCACCTGGGAAGTACCACCGGCGATGCCGTCGATCGAGCTCGACGAGATCGTCTGCACCGAGTCGGCGATGAGGAGGTCCGGCTTGACCTGGTCGATCTGGCCGAGGATGACGCCGAGGTCGACCTCGCTCGCCAGGTAGAGGTCGTCGTGCATCGCCCCGGTGCGTTCGGCGCGGAGCCGGACCTGGTCGACGGATTCCTCGGCGCTGACGTAGAGCACGCGCTTGCCGGTCGCCGCCGCTCGTGAAGCGACCTCGAGCAGGAGCGTCGACTTGCCGACACCGGGCTCGCCGGACAGCAGGACCGCCGCACCCGGGACCACTCCGCCGCCGAGGACACGGTCGAACTCGCCGATGCCGGTCTGCCAGCGCTGGACCGTCGTTCCGCGGGATTCGGTGATGGGCCGTGCCACGCGGTTGCCGGTGACCGCCACCGAGGTGGTGCCCCGGACGCTGGCGGTGGCCGCGGTGGAGTCCTCGACCGTGCCCCAGGACTGGCACTCACCGCAGCGGCCGACCCACTTGATGCTGGTCCAGCCGCACTCGGTGCAGCGGTAGGGGGACTGAGCGCGAGCCATGATCGTCAGGCTAGGCGGTGCCGCTGACATCACCCGCGCGGTCGTCCGGACCGTCGGGGCGCGTGTCGGGTCCGGCGTCGGGCAGGGTGACCGATCCGGTCATGCGCTGCCGAAGGCGGTCGATGCGACCGGGACGTTCGGCGTGGTCGAGAGCCTCGGCACCCTCGGTGTCCTGCTCGGCCCGGGCGGTCGCCACCGCTCCGGCTCCGGCGCCGAGGTCCTCGGCTTCACGGGCGGACAGGTAGTGCCGGATCGCGGCAACGACGTCGACCCGAGCATCGACCGCGGGTTCGAACGCGCTCGCCCAGATCTCGTACCCGCGGTCGTTCGGGTGGAACAGGTCGCCGTAGCTGTTGAAGAACGTCCGGCGCAGACCGACCCGCTTGGTGATGGTGTGCAGCGGCGCGACCGTGAGCCCGAACTCCTCGGCCACGCGGTGCACGATCTCGTTCGCCACGGCGACCTTGCGCTCACGGTCGGGGACGAACATGCACGGCAGCTCGGCGACGATCGCGTGCGACGGCACGGCGCCGTAGATGTCTCGGATGTTCCGCTCGAACTTGTCGGGGTGGAAGTCGGCGATGTCGTTCGCGCCGATCGACACCGTGCAGATGTCGGGCGTGTAGTTGCGGAGCTTCGGCAGTTGGTCCTTCCGCGCCCCCCACGTCGTCGAGCCGGACACGCTGAGGTTCACGACGCGGACCGACGACCGGGAGCGGTGCCGGATCCGGCGGGCGAGCAGCCCCACGTACCCGCGGTGGGGTTCGCTCGCACCGACGCCCTGCGCTGCCGAGTCACCGATCGCGAGGTACGTGATCTGCCCTTCGTGCTGCAAACGCTCGCGCCACCAGTCGGCGTGCACGGGCAGCAGTTCGCCGACTCGACGGGCGGCGGCGCGTTGACCACGGACGCCTGCCCGGGCGCCGAAGGCAGCGCCCCCGAGGACGGTGAGGCCGCCGACGACCGACGACAGCAGTGCGATGAGCGTGCGAGATCTCATGCGGTGGACGTTACGCGGACTTCTTCGGGACGCGATCCGTCCCGACCGGGCCGTGGACGGGCGTCCGGGACCGGACACCTGTGGAGGGGGAGCCGACGCGCGGTGGTGCGTCGCGCCTCCTGGATCGTGTAAACTCTTTCCCGGTACCGTGTCCGAGCGGCCGAAGGATCATGTCTCGAAAACATGTGTGGGGGCAACTCCACCGTGGGTTCAAATCCCACCGGTACCGCCACAGAAAACCCCCGTTCACACGGGGGTTTTCTTCTTTTTAGGAGCGTCCTTGGTGCATCTCTGGTGCACTCTCTTGAGTGCAGTACTCCGTGCCGCGGCCGCCGCTTGCCCTTCGGCAGCGTGGTCAGCCAGAGTGCGTCCGACCCGGTGCCCCAGGCGCACTCGCCCGTTCCCCGAGCGCGCGCAGCGAAGCGCAAGCCTTCGGGTCCGTCCCCGCTAACGGGCCTCGCCACTGCGATGCGCCGCTGAAGCTCCAGATGAGCGCATAGATGTGTGGCAGAGCTCCGACGGGGACCCTAAAACCACAGATGCACAGTCAGCCGCGACCGTGGCGCTGGGGTATACCCCAACGAGACACCGTCCCGTTGGGATGCGACGATCGCGGCCGCAGATGCCCTGCCGATCGGCGGCTCTCGTCCTCGAACGGAGCGCCGTGCGAAGGTTTCGTCCTTCACCTGTGAGTATGAGTCGGGTATCGCGTTAGGAAGACTGGGCAAGGGAGACGGCTGCGTGTGGTCCGACAACGAAACCGATAGAGACTTCCTAAACTTCAGCGGCGTCGCCGAGTCAATTGCGCAAATCGTCATCGACGCCGACACGCGCCCAGTCTCGATCGGCGTTTCAGGTTCCTGGGGTGTCGGCAAGTCGTCGATGATCAAACTGACGCAGGCGGCGCTAAGGCAGCGAACTGGCACCGATGACTTCGTGTTCATTGAGTTCAACGCCTGGTTGTACCAAGGGTACGACGATGCACGAACCGCGCTCCTTGAAACGATTGCTGCCCGGCTGATTGAAGAAGCGACGGCTCGAGAGACCGGACTGGATAAGGCCAAAGACTTTCTCAAGCGCATCAAATGGCTCCGTCTCGCCAAGGCAGTCGCCGTCCCCGCTGCGGCTATTGCACTGGGCCTGCCTCCGGTCGGGCTGGTCGGCGAGGTCACAGGAATCATCGGCGACATCAAGGATGGTGACGCCGACGAAAGGACCCTGAAGAACGGTGGCAATGCTGCAAAGGCGGCCGCAGCCGCGGGGCGTATCCTGCTTGACCCCAAGGAGGATTCCTCGCCGCCGAGGCAGATCGAGAAGTTGCGGGAATCATTCGAGGAAGCTCTTGAGGAAATGGGGGTCACCCTAGTGCTTCTCGTCGACGACCTGGATCGATGCTTGCCCGATACCGCTATCTCGACCCTTGAAGCGATACGGTTATTCCTCTTCCTCCGTCGGACTGCATTCGTTATCGCTGCCGACGATGGCATGATCAAACACGCGGTTAGGAAGCATTTTGGGGATCTTACCGACGAATCGCTAGTCACAAACTACTTCGACAAGCTCATTCAAATTCCAATTCGCGTGCCCGCTCTTGGCACACAAGAGGTACGAGCATATATGATGATGCTTTTCATCGAGAACAGTTCTCTCGGCGGCGATGAGAAGGAACGACTTAGGGAGGCAATGGCTGACCGACTCAAAGAATCATGGCGTGGCAAGAGTGTTAATCGCGCCTTCGTCCGCGATCAGGGAGTCGAGCTTCCTGCGCCGTTAATTCTTCAACTCAACACGGCCGAGCGCCTTGCTCCTGTTATGACATCGGCGAAGGGGATCGCCGGTAATCCCCGTCTAATCAAGCGGTTCCTTAACGCCCTGGACATCCGATTGTCGATCGCGAAGGCCCAAGGTATTGATGTTGATGAGCAGGTACTTGCAAAGCTGCTTCTCTTTGAGCGGCTCGCTCCTCCGCAGTCATTCGCCGCATTAACAGCCGCGGTGAACGCTGACGGCGACGGCAAGCCCAGGGCTCTTGGGGAGTGGGAAGTAGCTGCAGCTGCAGGCGAAGCGATGGACCTCGATGGCCCCTGGGCAGGCTCGTTCGTGGCGGACTGGATTGGTCTCGCGCCGCCACTTGCCGACGAGGACCTCCGCGGCGCGCTGTATGTGGGGCGAGAGAACGCACCGTTGATCACGGGTGAAGACCGTCTTTCGTCTGAAGCCGCTGAACTCCTAACGGCCCTTGTTGAAGAGCCAGGCGGCGCTGCACTTCTTACCGAGGACCTTGCCGCTCTTGCACGGCCGGAACTGTCGATCATCATGGAGCGCCTCCTCGCGAAGGCGCGTCAGGAGACTTCGTGGGGGACCCCTCCTGTGCTCGACGCCTGCCTGGCCATCGCCGAGGTCGATCCAGAAGGCCAGGGTCAGATCCTCGCGGGGTTCCTGGGAGGGCGACCGGCTGCGCAGATTAGTCCCGGCATAGTCCCGCGGATTTCGCAATACCCGTGGGCGCAGGTCGTGTTCAACGCCTGGAACGCATCGGACGAGATCGACGCGCCCGTGAAGCGAGCGATAAAGCAGAGGACGGAACATGGGAACGTCTAAGAGCAGCACCGGTCCAGGTGCAGGCGTCTCGCTTGTCCCACCGTGGGCCGATCCGCCGCCGGACGATGCACCGCCCGTTGTTGGCGACTCCGCTGCTGATGACGGCCAGTCGGCACCCGAGCCACTTGCAGTCGACCCAAAAGCTGCGCCGGCGCGCTTTGGTGCAACTCGAAGCAACGCGACACGCTTCGCGCGCTCAGGGGACACAGACGCGCTTCGCCGCTCACTCTCTCGCTACGTAACGTCCGGGTACGGCGGCAGCGGAACGCTCACCCGCCGATTGTCTGGCACAGCGCGCACGGCCGGTAGGCTTTCGTCGCTTCTAGGCTCCGCACCGGGTGGTGACGCCGCTGCTCTTCGTGACAGAATCATCGCCAACAGTGGGAACGCCGACGCGATCCTCAACGCAGTCGTCGAGGCAGTCGCGCCAACTGACGGCACTCAGGACACCGAAGCTGCCCGGGTCTCCGTCCACACTGCCCTGAGCGACTTACTCAGCAGATATCCCGACGCCGACCTCGCAGCGCTTTCTGATACGCAGCGCGACTTCGTCATCGAGCGGTACACTGCGCTCGACGTCACAAATCGATTCCTACTCGATGTCGGAAAAACGATCCGAGACAAAGCGCCTGACGCGGTCACCGCAGCTCGTCGCGCGCGACAGGTTCGAGAGTTCGTCCAACAGGAAGTTGCCGCCGCCTTCCGCGCCGTACGAGCCAAGGGGAGATCGCTAGACTCCGGCGGCGTGTCAGCGCTCGTACGGGATGCGCTGCGTGAGGCCTTCACAGTATTCGAGGACTACACGTCATGAAATTTCGAAGTGGACCGGCGACATCGCTGAAGAACATTGGCGATGCAATTCCGATCTCTCTCTTCACCGCGTCGGCTCTCGATGCAGGGGCTACCGCTGGCAGGGCAATCCGGGAGTCAGTGCAACGCCGTGACCTCGCACCAGACCCCGCCGCCTGGGACTTTCTGGCAATCGCGTTGTCCGTGATCGCCGCTGACGGAATAAGCCACCGAGAGGACAGCCCAGACGGATGGACACGCGAGATCGCGATCGATATCGCCGTGAGTGACCCAGACGCCTGGGCCCCCCAGCTGCCCGACCTCAACCGAGCGCTGGGGTTCCTGACCACGGACAGGTGGTCGCTGTCTGTCCGAGATGGAGGCGACGCGCTTGATGTCCCTCTCGAGCCGCACCGTTACGACGTCGACGCGGTGGCCCTACTTTCAGGTGGCCTAGACTCTCTCATTGGTGCAATTGACCTGACCGCATCGGGTCTGAGACTGCTAGCAACAAGCCATGTTGTGCGCGGGGATGCCGAGAAACAAGAACAATTTGCCCGTGAGCTAGGAATCGAACGTCTGCCGCTCAACCACAATGCCAGCACCGAACGATCGGCTAAGGAAACGTCCCAGCGCGCGCGATCACTGATCTTTCTCGCGTACGCCGTTCTTGCCGCGACCTGCACTGACCGATATCGGGATGGCGGGACCGTCCCGATCTATATGTGTGAAAACGGTTTCATTGCTATCAATCCTCCGCTCACTACGTCGCGGATCAGCAGTCTCAGCACTCGTACCGCCCGGCCGGAGTTCCTTGATGCTATCGAGCGAATCCTTCGGGACGTCGGACTCAACGTCCGAATCATAAACCCGTACCTCCTCAAGACAAAGGGCGAGATGATGCAGGAGTGCTCAGATCAAACGAGACTCGCGGAACTTGCTCATGTGTCGACGAGCTGCGGACGATTCCAGCGGTTCAACTACACGCACTGTGGGCGTTGTGTCCCGTGCCAGATTAGACGAGCCTCCTTTCTTAGCTGGGGCCGCGACGATTCAACGCGGTACTACTTCCATGACATCGGCAAGCAAGACTCCGAACACGCTGGATTCGATGACGTGAGATCGGTCGCAATCGCTCGCTATGAGATCGAAGAGTCTGGATTTGAACGCTGGGTTGGACCCACGCTCAGCTCATTGGCATTCACCGAGGCCGCGCAGGTCGCGGCGATGTTGAGACGTGGCATGCTCGAGCTTGGAGCGCTGCACGACGCTTTCGGGGTCAAGTGATCGACTTCCATTGCCATCTAGACCTCTATCCGGACCCCGTCAATGTTGCCACGGCTGCGCTTGATCGAAATGTTGGAATCGTATCTGTTACCACGACGCCCTCCGCTTGGCCCGGAACGGCAGATCTGGGCAGTAAGTATGCAAACGTCCGAACAGCTTTGGGGTTGCACCCTCAGCTGGCCGAGGAGCGCGAGCATGAGTTGCGGCAGTTCGATCGATATCTCATCGAAACTGACTTCGTAGGGGAGGTCGGACTCGACGGATCCCCTGAACTCCGCGCGACATGGGACGCCCAACTACGCGTCTTCCGACACATTCTGCGAAGTACCCGCGAGGCGGGAGGGAAGGTGGTGACCGTTCATAGCAGGCGGGCTGCCAGCGCGGTTCTCGATGAACTCGAGGTGCTGCCTCCCGGTCGGGTGATTTTGCACTGGTTTTCAGGGACAGTTAGTGAGGCCCGGCGCGCGTCGGAAGCAGGCCACTACTTCAGTCTTGGTCCCGCGATGCTCAGGGGTGCGAAGGGGCGGGGCCTCTTGAACACAATCCCTCGTGATCGGCTCCTGCTCGAAACTGATGGACCGTTTACTCGGATTAGCGGCAGGCCCCTGATTCCGACGGACATTCATAGCTGTTTCGACGCGCTGTCACTCCTTTGGGATATTCCGATGACGGAGGCGCGTCTCCTCATTCGCGAGAACGAACGACGCTTTCTCTCACCCCCAAATTCTTAACCGTTCCTTATTGGACAGGGTGGAGGGGAAGAGATCGCGGCAGATCTGACAAAAGCGCCATCATCGGACGCTTTCGGCTTAGCGAGCGCGGACGCCGGCGCTGCGTTCGTTGCGATCGCTTGAGCAAGTAAGTTATGTCCTCGTCGCCGATGCGTCCACGGAGCTGCTGGCTCGCGCTTCAGTCACGTCGGCCATCGGCACTTCACCCCGCAATATCTTGTTCCGAGAGTCGCTTTTATCGGAACTGAGGGCACAGGGGTCGGTAGACGGCGGTTAGCCCTCGGCAGTCCTTTGCACAGGAGACGGAACTGTCGCCTCAGCGGCTGTGCCTAGGCGGCGACAGAACTTGGGCGAGGTGAGGTCACCTAGTGGCGTTCACTCTCGCGAGCGGGACCCCGCCAACTTTTCCGGAGCGCCGGATCGCCTGGCGGAGGCTGGTGCTGCGGCACGCGTGGAGACACCGGCAGAGGGTCATCTAGTGGCGCCGGTCAGGGCGGGCCTCGAAGCCTGGGCTCGCTTGGTGGCGATGACGCTCCGGAACGAACCCGTCAGGCTTTGGTATCGCGGGGTCGTTGCCGCGTACCGTGACGCAAGAGATGAAGTGGTGCGCGCTGGAGCAACGGCAGCAGGAGTGGACTCCAACAAGCCTCCTGAACGGGTGTTTCTTCCTGTTGTGAGGTGTACCGGCGAATTGGTACGCATCACGTCGAGCTCGATACGCCTCGCGTGCGCGAAGAGAGCTGAGTGGGATCCTGATAGCGCCGCGCCGGTACTGCTCGACTTCGCCTGCTTCGTACGATGGCGACGTGAACGAGAGCACTGGTCCCCGGTTCGGCGTGTGGCCCGTCGTCGCCGTCGACGCGATCGACGTCGAACTCGAGATCGAGAAGCTCCCGCCGTACCCAGCCGACGACGAGGAGCGCCTCGCGGTCTGGCGAGCGAAGAAGATCACGACGACGGCGAAGGAGACGCGCGAGTACCTCGCTCGGCTGTTCGGCGCGACCTGCCATCTCTGCGAGCAGCCGATCGACATGACACTGCAGGCGGCCCACCCGGGCGCCCCTCAGGTGGATCACCTCGACGTCAAGTCCGCTGGCGGCTCTTACACCTGGGGCAACGTCGCCCTCGCGCACCGGACGTGCAACTCATCGAAGAACGACCTCCGCGGCGGTGTCCGGCCACCGGAGGTCTACCGGCAGAAGCTCGCCGACGCGCTCTTCATCCACGAGCGTTCCGCCGCGATCGCGATGCTGCGTGCACGCGACGCGCAGGAGGCCCTCGACGAGAGCAAGCGCATCCTTCGCCTCGGTGATCGCCCGTCAGGCCGGGCGCGACTCAACATCACGGAGTTCGAGTGGGATGAGTACCGTGTCGAGCTGGAGCGGGAGATGGCTGCGGAGTCGTCTGCCGCCGAGGCAGCGTGGGGCCGTTACGCCGAGACCCGCGCACGACTCGAATACGCGAAAGCTCGCTCTCGCAAGATCGACCAGACGCTCCATGACGAGCGCGACGAACTCGATGGCGTCATGACGCGGATGCAGGAGAAGCTCGCCGCCCGGGTCGCCGACGGGGACATCATGACCGATCGGCTCCGCGGCACGATCAACCTCCTTGAGCGCACGCAGATCATGCTGGACGAGGACCTCGGGCTCGACGTCGACTGAGCGAGGTCAGCTAGACGCTGGAACTCCTCGATCACCGCGGGAAGCTGGCCGGAGGTGGTGAGCACCAACCGGCGCTCCCCCGGTCGAGCACGACCGACGACCTCGCAGTGCTCGAGCCTCGCCAGCAGCCGGTCAGCGACCGGCGGCGAGACGTACAGGTGGCGGGCAACACTCGCGGTCATCGCGACGCGCGCCGTGACGACATGACGTGCCCCTTGATGCTGAGGGCCGAGTCGATGACCTGCTCTGCGCCTTCGGCGCTCTTGTCGCGCGGCATGGCTCCTCGGCCGCCGCGACCGCGCAGGAGACTTGGCCAGTCGATCTTCGCCATGCGCTGTCGGCCCAGGTCGGCTTCACTGACGGCTACTCATACAACGTTACAGTCGGCTGCGGCAGCCGCAATATCGCTGCCGGCCAAACGCTCTATGGTCTCGCAGTCGGCGACTACTGGACTTATAAGATCCAAACCACCACGCAGGACCGGTTCCACTACCACCCGCCGACGAGCGTGAAAAAGAGCACTACTTTGTGGGCATTCAAGCCGCACACGGCGGCGATCAGCTGCGCTGTATACAAGGGATTCCCCTTTGGCTCCGGCAGCTAAGTTCGTCGCGCCGATCGCGGTCCTGCTGATCTTGGCGACGTCCGCGTGCTCACAAGCCGATGTCGACCCGCCGGCGTCCTACATCGGAAAACCGGTCTCAGTCCTCACTGGTCGGGATGGGCCTCGCGGTCTGGCCCAGGTCAAGATCAAGGTGGCGGGGCAAAAACGCCTCGGCGCCGGCGTCAGCGGCGGGCGGAAGATCATCTTGGCCATCTGCTCGAGTTCAGCCGACGTCAGCACTGCTGATCAAGCCGACGTCGGCTACCTCCGAGAGGGCTACGTCACGAGATCGATCAAGAAGAAAGCGGAGGCAGGCGACTTCCTCGACCAGCTCGACTGCGGCCCCGGTCTGAAAAATCCCAACTAAGGCATCAACCACGGAGGGGTGCAGTGCGATTGCACTGCACCCCTCCGTCTCTCGCAAGACGCCGCTGGTGCGATAGTCATGGCGTCGACTCACACTGTCGGACAGGGGCGCACCCCGAATTGACGTCAGACGGCTCATGTGGCGCGGGTCCGAATAGGGTGCGTTTGGCGTGGTTCAGCCGCGCCTGGACTTCCCCGATGACGACGAACTCCTGGTGAAGTGGCCCGAAGCAGGGATCACGATCACCAAGCTGACCCAGCTCAGCCCCATGTGGTCGGAGGAAGTCGCGGTCTGACGGCGGATGTAGAGACCCCCGCCGCCTCCCGGCTGCGGGGGTCTTCACTTGCTGCGTCCGGGGCGCTCAGTCGTCGAGGTCTGCGATCACAAAGTCGGAGATCTCCTCGAGCACCGCGCCCGACACTGGGAACGGGTTGTCCTCGCGGTCCGCGACCGCGATTATCACGACATCGCCGTCGCGGACGAGCGCCTTGAATCGGTCACCGATCGCGAGAGTGAGATCGCCGGGGAGTTCACGTGCCTCTGCGACGGTGTGCCAACCCTGGACCGCTGCCTTCGCGACGGCGGCCTCGGCGTCATCCGTGAGCGCCTTCGGCTGCGTCGGGGCGTACTTGTCCCAGAGGAACTTGCCGCCGTAGATCGTGCCGCCGACTACCGCAAAGCCGAGACCGACGACTGCGGCGCCCTTGCCGATGCCCTTCGTTTCACCTTGCTTCAGCAGGAGCTCGACCAGGGCCTCCGGCCCCCCTTCGGCCTTCGCGCGGGTAGTCAGAGCGATGTAGTCGTCCATGTTGCCCATGGGGTCTCCTGTCGGGTTCGGGTGCCGAGAGCCTACCGGTGACTATCGCTCGCCTCTGGTTGTGGTGTGGTGCGCCGGGCAGGAGCCCGTCCTGTAGAGCGAAGGACAGCATCGGCCCCCAGAGCCGGACAGTCAGTGGATGATCCGGGGTGGCGCTTTCCACTGCAAAGTGAACTCTTCCTCGACCTGCGCACCGCGTGCGTTCGACCAGGACAGCTCCATCGCCGCCCACTTCTGCTGGCCCTCCTGATACGGGTATCGCACCATGATCGCCTCCCCCGGGCCGACGGTCCGATCGGAGCCGTCGTCATCGTCAACCGCCAGGCGCGGGTCATGCAGGAACACGAACACGAGGCTTAGCGGGTGGTCACTCACGTTCGTGATCTGCCAGAGCTGAGCGGACTTCTTCCGGAGCGCCCACGGCGACCTCTCCGCTCCGCTCTCCGCAACCTCCGCGAGGCGCTCCTGTGCCGCCGCGGACCGCACCGCTGCGGCCGCGGACTCAGTCGACGCCTGAAGGGCCCTTTGCTCGTGGTCCGCTGCATCGGCTGCGGACTGTCGCGCTTCCTTCCTCGCCCGACGCGCTTCCCACGCTTGCCAGATCGCCACCAGTGCCGCCACTGCAGCAATGATCTCAGTCCACCAGTCCGCACCCACCGAGACTCCTTTCGTCACCAGGAACCTATAGACCGCAGCGCCCTCGCCGCGCGGCGGGGCTGGACGGAAGTCCTCGCTCCGCAGCGACGACATCTGCGAGCTCGCCTCCGGCTCGACGGCGGAGCCGATGTCCCGATGAGGTCTTCGACGGTGGTGGAAGACCTCTGGTGGAAGGGAGCCGGCGGAGCCGTCTCCGGGACAGATCGTGACGAGGAGATCTCCGTCGCGACGCCAGCTCGGAGCGGGACCGACCATGCACGAGAACGAACACTTCCTCTCCGGGACCGCGCCCCGCTGAGACCGTCCTGGCCGACTGCAGTAACTGCGCCGCCTCCGGCGTCGTCCTCGACGAGCACTTCGAGCCCGTGGACTGCGCGGTCTGTGACGCCACCGGAGCTACCACCAAGCGCCGTTCCGCGCGCATCACCAACATGCCGATCTTCGGCACCTGCACCCTCGCGGCGTGAGCGGCACCGACCTCGACACTTCGCCCTGACGGCCTCGACCATTGGCTGGCGCGGCTTTCCGTCAGTGCTGGGCGAGCATCAATCCAGACCGTCGGATGCTTCCGGTCTCAGTCTGCCGGCGCGCGCGACGCGGCGAGGCCTGGACGTACTGGCCGGCTTGCGCGCTCCAGGTCGTGCCGCTGACGTAGGTGCCTCGGGTGGTCGCCGGGACGCCGGTGAAAGTACC
This sequence comes from Curtobacterium sp. MCBA15_016, assembly GCF_001865105.1. NCBI lineage: Bacteria > Bacillati > Actinomycetota > Actinomycetes > Micrococcales > Microbacteriaceae > Curtobacterium > Curtobacterium sp. MCBA15_016. The sequence continues at coordinate 82,890 of NZ_MJGR01000045.1, read as the reverse complement.
GATTTCGGAGACGACCAGCGAGCGGTTGACGTACTCCCCGGCCGGGATTATTGCGGCGGCCATGGTTCCTGCTCCTCAGATCTCGGGGTGCAGGTCGCGGACGGGGCGGGACGAGCCGGCCCGCGGACATCGACTCGGTGGCTGCGCTCGCCGCCGCGTACCTCGAACGGCTCCTCGTCGACGGCGAACGCGACGTCGTGCTGATCGGTTCGTCGATCGGTGGGTGGATCGCCCTCGAGATGGCCGTCCAGGCTGCTGCCGATGACCGGTACGTGGGTGTGGTCGGCGCGGTGGTCGACGTCGACGGTGTCGGCGCTGTCATCGAGGGTGAGCCGATCGCCGACTTCTTCGCGCTCGACGCCCGGGGTCTCGCCGAGGTCGCCTGGCACGACCCGGACCGCGGCTTCGTCGACCCGACCGTGCTCACGGACCAGCAGCGGGCGGTGCAGCAGTCGAACGGCGCGACGATGATCGCGGTCGCCGGGCGGACGATGAGCGACCCGACCCTCATGGAGCGGCTCGCCACGGTCGCGGTGCCCACACTCGTCGTGTTCGGGGAGAGCGACCGGGTCGTCACGCCGGCGTACGGTCGTCGAGTCGCAGCGGCCGTCCCGGGGGCGACGTTCGCCGAGGTGCCGGAAGCGGGGCACCTGCCCCACCTGGAGAACCCCGACGCGACGTGGCGCGTCCTCGACCCGTTCCTGCGCGAGGACTGACTCGCGACCGTCGGGCCTCACGCCGGCCGGAACCGCCGCTGCACCGCCGCCGCGACCGCAGCCACGTCGACCTCCCCGTCGAGCGCAGCGAGCCGCTTCGCGAGCTTCCCCGGCCAGCAGACCTCGACACCGCGCGCGGTGAACGACCCGCCGACGAGCGGCCAGTCCGCCCCGACGAAGCAGAGCGCGCCGTGCACGGGCACCGGGTCGACGAGCTCCCGCACGAGAGCCACCTGGCGGAGGACACCGTCCACCAGCTTCGTCCGGTCGCCACCGACGACGAGCTTCTCCACGCGCGGACGGAACAGTCCGCCCTCGACCACCAGCCGCGGCCGCTTGCCTCGGTAGTGCTTGGCGTCGACGACCCAGACGCCGGCCCGGGTGACGACGATGTGGTCGATGTTCGCGCGGGAGCCGGGGATGCGCCGGTCGTGGAGTACCACGACGTGGTCAGATGCGATGGCGTCGAGTCTCCGTCCGACCTCAGCCTCACCGACGGCGCCGGACCTCCACGCCGCGGTGCTCTGCCGCTCGCTCGAGAGTGCGACGGCGATCGTACCGATCCGCCCCTCGCCCCACGTCGAGCGGATCGTCGCCTCGTCGCGCGCCCTGCGGCGGTCGTACTCGCGCTGCGCGGACGCGCCGGCGCCGGTCGTGTGGTCGGTCCCCATGGACCCATCCAGGCAGACAGCCTGCCTCGTCCACGAGCCCCAGTGCGAGGCGCGCGAGCGACACGACGGGGCGGTCTAACCACCCGACGGGAGGCCCGGTGCCGGACGCCAGCCGCGCCTCCAGTCCGACAAGCGGTCACGCTGGTCCGCACGCGCCGGCGGGGCGCAGAGTGGAGCGATGCCGACATCCGCACCCGACCCAGCCGCACCGTCGCAGACCGTACGTCTCGTCGGCGCCCCCTGGGGCGACACGTCCCGCCGCGGCCGCCCCTACGCGAAGGACCCCTCCGTCATCCGGTTCGGCGGCCGGTACCTGCTGTACTGCTCCCTCCCGTCCGCGAGCGACGACGAACCCGAGGGCTGGTCGGTCGGCATCGCCGAGAGCGACGACCTCGTCACGTGGCGGACCGTGGCCGTGCTGCCGTCGTTCGGGGAGTACGACCGCAGCGGTGCGGCAGCGCCCGGCGCGGTGGTCATCGACGGACGCGTCCACCTCTTCTTCCAGACCTACGGCCGGGGCCGCGAGGACTCGATCTGCCACGCGGTCAGCGACGACGGCCTGACCTTCACGCCGAACCCGGAGAACCCGGTGTTCCGCCCGACGGGGGAGTGGACCTGCGGCCGAGCGATCGACGCGGACCTGGTGGTCGCGGGCGACTGGCTGCTGCTCGGGTGGGTGACGCGTGACCCGACGATGACGACGCAGTTGTTCGGGACGGCACGAGCGCCGTTGGGCAGCGCGTACGGACACGACGACTGGGAGCAGCTGTCCGTCGACGGGCCGGCGCTGGCCCCGGAGCTGCCCTGGGAGCAGGACTGCATCGAGGCGCCGGCGCTGCGGTGGGACGGCGAGACGTTCACGGTGTTCTACGCGGGCGCGTACAACAACCAGCCGCAGCAGATCGGGTGGGCGACGAGCCCGGACGGCCGGACGTGGACGCGCGGCTCCGACGAGCCGCTCGTGCCGGCGGGGCCGGATGGCGCGTGGAACCACTCCGAGTCCGGCCACCCGGGCTTCTTCCGCGACGAGGACGGGCGCGAGTACCTGTTCTTCCAGGGCAACCCGGACGACGGACACACGTGGTGCATCGCGGCGACGGAACTGACGTTCGTCGACGGTGTGCCGGTCGTGCAGACCGACCCCGTGGGCTGACCCCGCCGGGTCGAGGCGGTCACGAACCGCGCCGTCGAGTGCGGGGCCGGCCCGCGCGCGTGGCAAGCTTGGACGTCCCCGACGCCCCCAACCAGGAAGGCCCCGGATGCTCGAGCTCCCGGCCGTGTTCGAAGTCGGCTCCCTCATCGCCATCGTCGCGATCCTGCTGGCCGACCTCCTCGTCGTCGCGCGGCGTCCGCACGTGCCGACACTCAAGGAGTCCGGCCTGTGGGTGGGCCTCTACGTCGGCCTCGCGCTGCTGTTCGCCGTCGCGATGTTCGTCTTCGCCGGTGGGGAGCCGGCCGGGCAGTTCCTCGCGGGCTGGCTGACCGAGTACAGCCTGAGCATCGACAACCTCTTCGTGTTCGTCATCCTCATGGCGCGGTTCTCCGTGCCGAAGGCGATCCAGCAGGAGGTGCTCATGCTCGGCATCATCATCGCGCTGGTCCTGCGCGGCGTGTTCATCCTGCTCGGCGCCCGCCTGATCGAGGACTTCTCGTGGATCTTCTACCTCTTCGGGGCGTGGCTGGTGTGGACGGCGATCCAGCAGCTCCGTGGCGAGGACGACGACGACGACAAGGACAGCCTCATCGTGCGGCTGCTCCGGCGTCGGATCCGCATCACCGACACCTACGACGGCATGAAGTTCCGCATCGTGCAGGACGGCGCACGGCACTTCACGCCGCTGCTGGTGGTCCTCATCGCGATCGGGACGACCGACCTGCTGTTCGCGCTCGACTCGATCCCGGCGATCTTCGGCATCACCGAGAGCGCGTTCATCGTGTTCACCGCGAACGTCTTCGCCCTGATGGGCCTGCGGCAGCTGTACTTCCTGCTCGGCGGGTTGCTCGAGCGGTTGGTCTACCTCAAGTACGGGATCGCGGCGATCCTCGCGTTCATCGGCGTGAAGCTCGTGCTGCACGCACTGCACGGCAACGAGCTGCCGTTCATCAACGGTGGGGAGCACGTCGAGTGGGCGCCGGAGATCGGCACCGGGGTGTCGTTGCTGGTCATCGTCGTGGCGATGGGTGTGGCGACCGGGGCGAGCCTGCTGCGGATGCGCCGCGAGGACGAGTCGCACGACGAGGTCTCCCGCGACGCCGGCACGGCGTAGCGGTCCTGCACCGCGCCCGTCGCGCGCGTCCGGCGGTGGACGCACCACGAGACGGACTGGAGGCGCGGGTCGGGCCCGCACCGTCCCTCCAGGCACGGCCGTCACCCCGCTGGCGCGGTGCGCCGGAACCTGCTGGTGGGGTCCGCTAGCGTCGACACCGGACCCCGCCACCCCTCACGAACCGGATCGAGCAACGATGCCTGACGTCCACCGCCCCGCCGACGACCGCTACGAGCGACTCCCGTACCAGCGCGTCGGGAGGAGCGGCCTGCTCCTGCCCCGCATCTCCCTCGGGCTGTGGAACAACTTCGGCGCCGACCGAGCCCTCACGACCCAGCGCGACATCGTGCTGCACGCGTTCGACCGCGGGATCACCCACTTCGACCTGGCGAACAACTACGGCCCGCCGCCCGGAGCCGCCGAGGAGCAGTTCGGTCGCATCCTCGAGTCGGACCTCCGACCGTTCCGCGACGAGATCGTGGTGTCGACGAAGGCCGGCTACGACATGTGGCCCGGTCCGTACGGCAACTGGGGCTCGCGCAAGTCCATGCTCGCCTCGCTCGACCAGTCGCTCGGACGCCTCGGGCTGGAGTACGTCGACGTCTTCTACTCGCACCGGCCGGACCCCGAGACCCCGATCGAGGAGACCGTCAGCGCCCTCGTGACCGCGGTCCGCTCGGGCAAGGCGCTCTACGCCGGCATCTCGAACTACGACCCGGCGCAGACGGCCGCCGCGGCCGAGGCGCTCGCCGCCGAGAACATCCACCTGCTCATCCACCAGCCGCGCTACAACATGTTCGACCGGGTCCCCGAGGACGGGCTCTTCGACGAGCTGCTCCGTCTGGGGACCGGCGCGATCGTGTTCTCCCCGCTGGCCGGTGGGCTGCTGACGGACCGCTACCTCGACGGCTCGGTGCCGGTCGGGTCGCGGGCGGCGGAGGGGCGCTGGTTCGGCGCGGACCGGATCGACGACGAGTACCTGATGACCGCGCGGGCCCTGAACGACATCGCCGTGTCCCGTGGGCAGACGCTCGCGCAGCTCGCCATCACGTGGGTGCTCCGGCAGCCGGCGGTCACGTCCGCGCTCGTCGGGGCGTCGAGCGTCCGGCAGCTCGACGGGACGCTCGACGCGCTCGATGGTGCGCCGCTGACCGACGAGGAGCTCGCGGCCATTGACGCGCTGGTGCCGCGCGGCTGAGTCCGGGCGGCGTGCTGGCCGGGCGGCTGCGTCCGGGCGGAGCGCTGGCCGCGGGGCTGCGTCCGGGCCAGGATGGTCCCATGACGGACCACGCCGAGATGATCCACCCCGACGTCGCACCGAGCGGACCCGGGTGCGTCGAGTGCGACGCCACCGGGTCCTGGTGGGTGCACCTGCGCCGGTGCGCCGCGTGCGGCCACGTCGGCTGCTGCGACGACTCGCTGGACACCCACGCCACCCGGCACTGGGAGGAGACCGGGCACGCGGTCATCCAGAGCTACGAGCCCGGCGAGACGTGGTCGTACGACTACCGCGACCAGTCGACGTTCGAGGGCGTCGAGCTCGCGGCGCCGACGAGCCACCCCGTGGAACAGGCAGTCCCCGGGCCGGCGGATCGCCTGCCCGGGGACTGGTTGGAACTGCTCGGCGGGTCGCGCTGACCCGCCGGGGCCGATCAGGACGCGTTAGCTCGCGCTGACGGCCTCGTCGCGGCGCGGGAGCGTCCAGCCCGGACGCACGAAGTGGCACGTGTAACCGTGCGGGTGCTTCTCGAGGTAGTCCTGGTGCTCCTCCTCGGCCTCCCAGAACTCACCGGCGGGCTCGACCTCGGTGACGACCTTGCCCGGCCAGATGCCGGACGCGTCGACGTCGGCGATCGTGTCGAGGGCGACCTCGCGCTGCTCGTCGTTCGTGTAGAACACCGCGGAGCGGTAGCTGCGGCCGACGTCGTTGCCCTGGCGGTCCTTCGTCGACGGGTCGTGGATCTGGAAGAAGAACTCGAGCAGGTCGCGGTACGAGATCTGCGACGGGTCGAAGACGATCTCGACCGACTCGGCGTGGTCGCCGTGGTTCCGGTAGGTGGCGTTCGGGGTGTCGCCGCCGGAGTACCCGACGCGCGTGCTGATCACACCGGGACGGCGACGGAGGAGCTGCTGCGCTCCCCAGAAACACCCGCCGGCGAGGATGGCGGTTTCGGTGGTGGTCATGGTGGCCTCCTGAGTTCGGGAGTGCCGCTGGCTGCGGCACCGTGTGGTGCAACCGGCGGGGCCGGTCGTGTGTTCCCGCGCTGCGTCAGGCGGTGGTGTCCTCGAGCGCGTCGAGCGTCGCGACGTCCTCGGCCGACAGCGCGAAGTCCACGTCGGCGTTCGCGGCGATGCGGGACGGCGTGGTCGACTTCGGCAGCGGCAGGACGTCCTTCTCGAGCAGGTAGCGGATCGCGACCTGGGCGACGCTCTTGTCGTACTTCGCCGCGATCTCGGCGATCTGCTCGTTGTCGAGGAGTCCACCGGTGGCGAGCGGGGAGTACCCCTCGGTGAGGATGTCGTGCTCGCGGTCGAAGGCCGTCGTCTCGTCCTGCGTGTTGCCGATGAACCAGCGGATCTGGTTGGCGTGCGGGACGACGTCGGTGCGGCCGAGCAGGTCCTCGAGGTCGGCGACGGCGAAGTTCGAGACGCCGATGCTCTTCGTCCGGCCGGCGTCGTAGACCTCCTCGAGGACCTTCCACACCTCGACGTTGCCGTCCCGGTGGTCCGACCCCATGTCGCTCCAGGGCCACGGCGCGTGCACGAGGTACAGGTCCACGTGTCCGAGGTCGAGGTTGCGGCTGGACTCGTCGAAGGCGTCGCGCGCGCCGGCCGCGGTCTTGATCTCGGCCGGGAGCTTCGTGGTGATGAAGAGCTCGTCGCGCGGGATGCCGCTGTCGCGGACCGCCTCGCCGACGCTGGCCTCGTTGCCGTACGCCAGAGCGGTGTCGATGTGGCGGTAGCCGACGTCGAGCGCGGCCTTGGTGGTGTCGTAGGCGTCGGCGCCGGACGGGATCTGCCAGGTGCCGAACCCGATCTTCGGGATGTGCAGGCCGTTGGACATGGTGAACGTGTCGATGAGAGCGGGCATGCACCGGACAGTACGCCGCGCGGACGTCGGTCGGGTCGTCTACCATTCGAACACACGTTCGAACGAGGAGGGCGAGATGATGCTCACGCAGGAGGTCGCCACGCTGTGGTGGGACCGCGGTGTGCCGGTCCGGATGGTCTGGCGCGAACGGCGGTGGCGGGTCTCCGACACCCCGACGCGGCTGACGGCGACGGCGGAGTACCTGCCGTCGGCGGTGACGCACGCGCCGGAGCACACGGTGGGCTGGCGGTTCCAGGTGAGTGCGGACGACGGTGAGGACGACGTGGTGGTCGTCGACGTCGCGCCGGACGGCACCGGGTGGGTCGTCGCCCGGACGTGGCGCTGACCGGCGCTGCGCGATCCGCGCGGGGGTGTCAGGCGCTGCCGCGCCAGACCACCTCGGTGGGCAGGACGAACCCGCGCGGGGTGTCGTCCGTCCCCGCGATCTGCTCGAGCACCTGCCGCGCCGCGTGCTCACCAAGGGTCCGGGCGGGCTGCCGGACGGTCGAGAGCGGCGGATCGCACCGGAGTGCCCACGCGCTGTCGTCGAAGCCCACCACGCCGACGTCCCCCGGGACCGACCGACCGGCACGCTGCAGGACGTCCATCGCGCCGGCGGCCACGGCGTCCGACGCCGCGAAGACCCCGTCGATGTCCGGCGCCCGGTCGAGCAGCTCGCGCATGCCCTCGACCCCGGCGGTGTAGCTGAAGAGCGGGTTCCGCGCGACGAGCCCGGGGTCGAAGCGGTCGCCGAGCGCAGCGGTGAACCCCGCGAGACGGTCCTGGCCGGAGTCGCGGTCGAGGCCGGACGCGAGCATGCCGATGCGTCGGCGGTCGGTGTCCACGAGTCGCCGGGTGATCTGCTCGGCCGCGGCGCGGTTGTCGATGCCGATCCACGACGTGTTCGGCGCGTCGGACGGGTGGCCGACGAAGCACGCCGGCAGCCCGATCTGCTCGATCGCCCGGGTGACGGGGTCGCCGTCGCGGGCGGAGAGCACGATCGCGCCGTCGACGAAGCCGCCGCGCAGGTACTCCACGACGCGCTCGTTGTCGCGGGCGGAGTCGACCATGATCGTGACGAGCTGCTGGTCCGCCTCGGACAGGACGGCGTTCGTGCCGATGAGGATGTTGCCGATGTTCGGGTCGTCGAGCACCTGGACGCTCGGCTCGTGCACGATGAGCGCCACGGCGCCGGACCGCCGGGTGACGAGACTGCGTGCGGCGGCGCTCCGCACGTAGCCGACGCGACGGACGGCGTCCTGCACGGCTTCGCGGGCCCTGGGCGACACGTACGGTTCGTCGTTGAGCACGCGGGAGACGGTCCCGCGGGAGAGTCCGGCCTCGTCGGCGACGTCCTGGATCGTGGCGCGGGAACGGGCGGACATGCGGCAACGATAGCGGCTGGCCACCCGCGGATCGGCGGTCGGACGGCGTCGAACCACGATCGCGACGTCGAACCGGGCGTCGGTGCTGGTTCGACGTCGGATACCTGGTTCGGCATGGTCGTGTTGACACGGCAGGAATTGTGTCGTTTACTCTGGGAGCGCTCCCAGAACCCTCCGACCCCGTTCGGTCGGTACGGACTGGGAGCGCTCCCAGAACTTGGGTGACCTTCGCCGTCGAAGGGGTCGTTCACGACCGGACGGTGCAGCGCCGCCCCGATCAGCGAGGACCCGACGTGACCACCACCACCCTGCCGACGGCCGCCACCGGCGCGCTCGGGCTCGGCTCGACCGGCTTGGCGTTCGGGTGCGACTACAACCCCGAGCAGTGGGACCCCGAGGTCTGGGTCGAGGACGTCCGGCTCATGCGCGAGGCCGGCGTGAACCTCGTCGCGATCAACGTCTTCGGCTGGTCGCACGTCGAGCCGCGCCGGGGCGAGTACGACTTCGCCGCGCTCGACCGGGTCATCGAGCTCCTGCACGGCGCCGGCATCGGGGTCGACCTCGGCACCGGGACGGCCTCCACCCCGCCGTGGCTCACCACCGCCCACCCCGAGGTCCTGCCGGTCGTCGCCGACGGCACCACCCGCTGGCCAGGTGGACGCCAGGCGTTCTGCCCGAGCTCGCCGGTGTACCGCGAGCACGCCCTCGCCCTGGTCCGCGCCACCGCCGAGCGCTACGGCGACCACCCCGCGGTCAAGCTCTGGCACGTCTCGAACGAGCTCGGCTGCCACAACGCGCACTGCTACTGCGACGTCTCGGCCGAGGCGTTCCGCACGTGGCTCCGCGCCCGGTACGGCACGGTCGACGAGCTCAACGCCGCGTGGGGTACCGCGTTCTGGAGCCAGCGCTACTCCGCGTGGGAGCAGGTCCTGCCGCCCCGGGCGACCCTGTCCTTCACGAACCCCGGCCAGACGCTCGACTTCGACCGGTTCTCGTCCGACGAGCTGCTCGCCCACCACCGCGCCGAGGCCGAGGTGCTCCGCAGTCTGAGTGACAAGCCGGTGACGACGAACTTCATGGTCGCGGCGCACATCACCGCGCTCGACTACTGGTCGTGGACGGCCGACATGGACGTCATCGCGAACGACCACTACCTCGACCACCGTCTGCCCCGACCGCACGTCGAGCTCTCCTTCGCCGCCGACACCACGCGCGGGCTCGCGGGCGGGGCGCCCTGGCTGCTCATGGAGCACTCGACGGGAGCGGTGAACTGGCAGCCGCACAACGTCGCCAAGGCACCCGGGGAAATGCTCCGGAACACCGTGGCGCACATCGCCCGCGGTGCCGACGGGGTCTGCTTCTTCCAGTGGCGCGCGTCCGTCCAGGGCAGCGAGAAGTTCCACTCCGCGCTGCTCCCGCACGCCGGGACCGACTCCCGCGGCTGGCGTGACGTCGTCGAGCTCGGCGACCTCGTCGAGCGGCTCGGCGAACTGCGCGGTTCCCGCGTCGTCGCGGACGTCGCGCTCGTCTTCAGCTGGGAGAACCAGTGGGCGGCCGACCTGGAGGCGTTCCCCACCACCGCGCTCCGCTACCTGGAACAGGTCCACGCGTTCCACGGCGCGCTGTGGGACCTCGGCGTGACGGTGGACGTCGTGGCGCCGGGTGCGCCGCTCGACGGCTACGCCGTCGTGCTCGTCCCCGAGCTCTACCTGGTGCGCGACGAGCACGCCGCGGTCATCGTCGACCACGTCGCCGCCGGGGGCCGGGCGGTCGTCACGTTCTTCAGCGGGATCGTCGACGAGCGTGACCGCGTGCGGACCGGCGGGTACCCCGGTGCCTTCCGTGACGTGCTCGGCGTGCGGGTCGACGAGTTCCTGCCGCTCGCCGCCGACGCGCACGTCGCCCTGTCCGACGGCTCCACCGGCACCGTCTGGAGCGAACCCGTCGAGCTCCGCGGCGCGACGAGCGTGCTCGACTACGCCGCCGGCCAGCTCGCCGGCTCGCCCGCGGTCACGCGCAACGCGCACGGTGCCGGAGCCGCCTGGTACGTCTCCACCGTCCTCGCCGCCGACACGCTCCGCGGCCTGCTCGGTGACGTCCTCGCCGAGGCCGGCGTCGCACCGGACCCCACCGCGCAGCCCGGCCTCGAGGTCGTCCGACGCCGCGACGACCAGCACGAGTGGGTGTTCCTGCTCAACCACACCGACCAGCCCGTCGAGCACCACGTGACGGGCCACGACCTCGTCGCCGACCGACCCCGGACCGGCACCACGACCATCGCCCCCGGTGGCACCCAGATCATCCGCACGGACAGGAAGCGCCCATGACCACCACAGCCCAGCGACCCCGGGTCGCCCGACGTCGACGCGGCGGGGGCTTCCGGTACCGCCGCGCGATCGCCGTCTTCGTCACGCCGTTCGCCGTGCTCTTCACCGCGTTCTACCTCGTCCCGATCCTCTACGCCGTGTGGCAGTCGCTGCAGAAGATCGAGCGCCAGGGGACCTTCGGTGCGCCGACGCAGGTGTTCGGTGGACTGAGCCAGTACGTGCTCGTGTTCCAGAACAGCGAGTTCTGGGGCTCGATCCTCCGCGTGCTGCTCTTCGGTGTCGTGCAGGTGCCGGTGATGCTCGCCCTGGCACTGGTGTTCGCGCTCCTGCTCGACTCGCCCCTGCTGCGCGGCAAGCGGTTCTTCCGCCTGGCGTTCTTCGCGCCGTACGCGGTGCCCGGCGTCATCGCCGCGATCATGTGGGGCTACCTCTACGCGCCGAACCTCTCGCCGTTCTCCGCCGTCACGTCGAAGGTCGACCTGCTCGGCTCCGGCACCGTCCTCTGGGCCGTCGCGAACGTCGTGACCTGGGTCTACGTCGGCTACAACATGCTCATCATCTACTCGTCGCTCCTGGCGATCCCGACCGAGATCTACGAGGCGGCCAAGCTCGACGGGGCGTCGCAGTTCCGGATCGCCTGGTCGATCAAGATCCCGATGGTGGTGCCGGCGATCGTGCTCACCGCGGTCTTCTCCGTCATCGGCACCCTGCAGCTGCTCACCGAACCGACCGTGTTCCGCCAGTTCACCTCGACGATCTCGTCGACCTTCACGCCGAACATGCTCGTCTACTCGACCTCGTCGGTGCCCAACTTCAACCTCGCCGCCGCGTTCTCCGTCGTCCTCGCGGTCGCGACCTTCGTCCTGTCGATCGGGTTCCTCCGACTGACCCAGCGGAAGGCTGACCAGTGACCGTCAACGCACCGAGCCGACGCGACGCCGTGCGGACCGCCGGCCGACCGCTCGAGCCGAACCGCGCCTCCAGGCCCCTGCAGCACGGAGCGCGCGGACCGCGCGAGAGCGTCATCTCGCGCAGCGCCGCGATGCTCGTGATGGGCGTCTTCACGATCTACTTCCTGCTGCCGATCTTCTGGCTGTTCGTGTCGTCGACCAAGACGACCGCGAACTTCAACACGACGTTCTCGCTGTGGTTCAGTGCCTCGTCGGTGCAGGACTTCGTCGCGAACCTGGGCGAGCTGTTCACCCGGCAGGACGGCGTGTACGTGCGCTGGATGCTCAACAGCATCGCCTACGCCGGTGTCGCCGGACTCATCGGCACCGTCCTGTCGGCGATGTGCGGCTACGCGCTGGCGAAGTACCGGTTCCGCGGACGCGAGGCCCTCTTCAACGTGTTCCTCGGCGGCGTCCTCGTGCCGGCGACCGCGCTGGCCCTGCCGCTGTTCCTCATCTTCAGCCAGGTCGACCTGACGGACACGTTCTGGTCGGTCTTCCTGCCGAGCATCGTCAGCCCGTTCGGCGTGTACCTGTCGCGGCTGTTCGCGGCGTCGAGCGTGCCGGACGAGATCATCGAGGCCGCCCGCATCGACGGCTCCGGCGAGGTCCGCACGTTCTTCACCGTGGCCGTCCGGCTCATGTCGCCCGCGCTCGTGACGATCTTCCTGTTCCAGTTCGTCGCCATCTGGAACAACTTCTTCCTGCCGCTCGTGATGCTCCGCGACTCGTCGCTGTTCCCCGTCACCCTCGGCCTCTACACGTGGAACTCGAGCGTGAACCAGTACCCGGACCTCCGCACCCTCGTGCTCATCGGGTCGTTCGTCTCGATCATCCCGCTCCTCGTCGCCTTCCTCTCCCTGCAGCGCTTCTGGCGGTCCGGCCTCGGCGCCGGCGGCCTGAAGTAGCGCCAGACCGCGGCCGACCGGCCCGCCCGACCGCGGCCGACCGGCCCCTCCCGACCAGCACCACCGACCCCACTCACATCCCGAACGGAAACAGCATGAAGACAACGAAGTTCCTCAGCGTCGCCGCCGTCGCGGTCGCCGCGACCGTCGCCCTCGCCGGCTGCAGCACCGGCGGCAGCGGCGCAGGCTCCGGATCCGACACGGCCGCCGCGAGCTGCAAGCCGTCCAGCGGCAAGGTCACCCTCGACTTCACGACCTGGGTGCCCAACATGGACAAGGTCGTGGACATCTGGAACGAGGAGCACCCGGACATCCAGGTCAAGGTCTCCATCGTCGCGAACGGCAACAGCGGCACGTACCAGAACTTCTTCAACCAGCTCAAGGCGAAGCAGGCGCCGGACATCGGTCAGGTCGAGTACGACACCCTGCCGGCGTTCCGCGTGCAGGGCGGCCTCGAGGACATCGGCGCGTGCTCCGGCATCAGCGCCGCGAAGAAGGACTTCTCCGACGGCCTCTGGAACCAGGTCACGTTCGGCGAGTCGAAGTCGGTCTACGCCGTGCCGCAGGACTCCGGTCCGATGGCCCTGTACTACCGCAAGGACCTGTTCGAGAAGGCCGGCCTCGACGTCCCGAAGACGTGGGAGGAGTACGCCCAGGACGCCGTGAAGATCAAGGCGCTCGGCGGCAACATCACCAACTTCGCCAAGGGCGACGTCAACCAGTTCGCCGGGCTCGTGTCGCAGGCCGGTGGCCAGTGGTTCTCGAACTCCGGTTCGGACTGGACGGTGGACCTGACCGACAGCGCGTCGAAGAAGGTCGCCGACTACTGGCAGGACCTCATCGACAAGAAGCTCGTGAACACCCTGCCGAGCTTCACCGACCAGTGGAACAGCGCCTACGACAAGGGGCAGGACTGGACCTGGGTCTCGGCCGTCTGGGGCGCGAACACCATCTCGAGCGGTGCGCCCTCGACCTCCGGCAAGTGGGCCGTCGCGCCGATGCCGCAGTGGACCGCGGGTGAGTCGAAGTCCGCTGCCTGGGGCGGTTCGTCGAACGTCGTCTTCGCGGGGAGCAAGCACCCGGCCGAGGCGTCGGAGTTCCTGGTCTGGCTGAACACCTCGAAGGAGGCACTCGCCGCGCTGAACAAGGAGGCCAACCTCTACCCCGCCTCGTCGACCGGCGCCGAGCTGCCGGCGCTGACCGAGGGGCTGCCGTTCTACGGGAACCAGAAGATCTACGAGGAGTTCGCGACCGCGGCGAAGGACATCCAGCCCTTCACCTGGGGTCCGACGATGACGCAGACCTACTCCGACGTGTCGGACGGCTTCGGGCAGGCGGCGTCCGGGCAGGGCACGCTCCTCGACGCGCTCGAGTCGGGGCAGTCGAAGACCGTGGCGGCGCTGAAGGCGCAGTCGATCCCGGTGAAGGGATGACGCGCGGGTCCTGACGCGCGCCCACGACGGACGGGAGGCACGGTGCCAGCTGGCACCGTGCCTCCCGTCCGTAGTGGGTGCGGTGTCAGCGCATCGCCTCGCCGGCCGATCCGTACAGGCCCGTCGCGAGGTCGGTGAGCACCGCGAGCAGGCCGCCCGCGTGCGTCCGGTCGACCTCGGCGAGCACCTGGGCGTACCGCTCCCGGTGCTCGCGGACGACCCGCTCGCCCTCGGGCAGGAGCCGCAGCAGCGAACCGCGGCGGTCGTTCGGGTTCGGCGCGCGCTCGAGCAGGTCGGCGGCCGTCATGCGGTCGATCATGTTCGTCACGGCGCCGGAGGTCAGCCCGAGGTACCCGGCCACCTCGGTGGGGGTGGAGTAGCCGGTGTCGCTCACGAGCACCAGAGCGCGCAGGGCGTTCTCGTGCACGCCGGCCCGCGCGCTGAGCTGTCCGACGAGGCTCGCGTTCGCGCGCACGACCGCGTCGAACGCCGCGATGAGGTCGGCCGCGTCGGTCGGGTCGGTCGGCGGCGCAGGGGTCACGGGTTCCTCGCTTCGGGTCGGGTGCGGTGGCGTCCCTCGCACTGGGGTCAGTATACGAGTGGTCAATTTGATGAATGACTGACTATCTTGATGATCGAAGCAAACGAGCCCGAGCCGATTGCTCCTCCACTTCCCTGAACGCCCGACCGAAGAGGTTCCCGTGTCCGACAAGCTCCGCACCTCCGCCCTGAAGCGGATCCGATTCGCCCCCGTCGCACTCCTCGCGGGCATCTTCGCCGCCGTGCTGCTCTCCCTCTCGCTCACCGGCACCCTCTCCGGGTTCGCCGCGAGCATCACCAACAGCAGCAACACCGCAGCCAGCGGCACGCTCACGATGCAGGAGCAGAACGCCGGCGGCACCGTCACCTGCACGAGCACCGACGGCGGCTCGGTCTCGACGAACTCCGCCACGTGCTCGACGATCAACAAGTTCGGCGGCAGCACCACGATGACGCCCGGCAACACCGTCACGACCGCGATCTCGATCAAGAACACCGGCACCGCGAACGCCTCGACGTTCACCCTGACCCCGGGTGCCACGTGCACCCAGTCGGCGAACGGTTCGGTGAACGGCACCGCGACCGACCTCTGCGCGAAGATGAACCTCGTCATCTCCTCCGGCTCGACCACGGTGTTCAGCGGCACGCTCGCCAGCTTCAAGGGCGCGGCCGCCTCGGCGTTCACGATGCCCGCCGCACCGGCCGCCGGTGCCTCCGTGCCGTTCACCTTCGCCGTCACGCTCGACTCCTCGGCCGGCAACACCTACCAGGGCCTCGCCGCCTCCGTGCCGATGACCTGGACCTTCACGGCCTAGCCACCCCGACCGGCGACGCTCGACCGACCCCCCCTCCGGTCGAGCGTCGCCACCCATCACCCCACCCCGTCCCACCCCGTCCCACCCCGTCCTCCACCGCCCAGCCGCACACGACCGGAGCAGCAGATGAGCCAGACCGCCGCCATCCCGCTCAGCGGCACGCTCGACCGCCCGCTCCTCGGCGGCCACACCGCCACCCGCTTCGAGACGGTCCTCGCCTGGACGGTCGCCGCGGTCGCCGCCGTCCTCCTCACCGCCGCCGTGCTGTTCCTGTCCGCCGGCGGGCGGTGGTTCGTCGTCGAGACGCCGTCGATGGGCGAGGCCGCGCCGGTCGGCACGCTCGTCCTCGACCTGCCCGTGGACGTCGCCACCCTGCGCGTCGGCGACGTCGTCTCCTTCGAGACCGCGGCGAACCCGGGCGTCGTCTACACCCACCGCATCATCGACGTCGACGCCGCCGGACTGCACACCCGCGGTGACATCAACGGCGCGACCGACCCGTGGACGCTCACGCAGGAGAACGTCATCGGTTCCCCGGTGCTCCTCGTCCCGAACCTCGGGTGGCTGTTCCGGGCGGCGCCGCTCCTGCTCATCGGCACGCTGGTGATCTGGACGCTCACGAGCGTGTTCACCGACCGGGTCACCCGCACCTGCCTCCGCATCGCCGGCGGTGCACTCACGCTGTCGTACGCGGCCTTCATCCTCAAGCCGTTCGTCAACGTCACGACCATCACGAACTCGGCCACCCACGGCGGCGTCGAGGCCACCATCGTGTCCTCCGGCATGTTCCCGGTCCGGGTCGAGGCCCGTGGTGCCGAGAGCGTCCACCTCGTCGACGGGCAGGTCGGGCACATGGTCATCCGCGAGCTCACGAGGAACGGGCACTACCAGCTCACCTCGAACATCGACCTCGGGCCGGTCGGGTGGGGGCTCCTCGTCGTCGCCTGCCTCGTCCCGCTCCTGCTCTGCCTGGCCGTCGGTCGGGTCGAGGCGGTGCGTCCCTCGTGAGACTCCGCCGCCTCCGTGACGGTCGCGTCGTCGCCCTCGTCCTGGTCCTCGCCGTCGCCGTCGTCGGCCTCGCCAACGCGTTCGCGCCGACGCGGTCCGCCTTCAGCGCCGTGGTCGCGAACACCGGCAACAGCGCCGCGACCGCGCCCTACTTCACCTGCAACGCTGCGGTCGGTGCCGACACCTCGACCGCCCTCTTCGCCTACCGCCTCGGCGAGGCCTCCGGTTCGACGACCGCCACGGACTGGTCCGGCAAGGGCCTGAACGGCACCTACCAGGGCTCGATGACGGCGACCACGCCGAGCCCGAACGCCTGCCCGCGCGACGCCGGGAGCTCGTACGCGCTGAACGGCTCGACGAGCTTCGTCTCGACCCCGCGGTCGTACGCCAACCCGACCACCTTCAGCGAGGAGGTCTGGTTCCGCACGACGGTCGCCGGCGGCATGCTCGTCGGGTTCGGCAGCAACCAGGTCGCCGCCTCCGGGCAGCACGACCGCCAGGTCTACCTCAACACCGCCGGGCAGCTCGTCTTCGGCACCTACAACGGGACGACCCAGGTGGTGACGTCTCCGAAGGCGTACACGGACGGCGCGTGGCACCACGTCGTGGCGACGATGTCCGCGAGCACCGGGATGCGCCTCTACGCGGACGGCGCACTCGTCGCGTCGAACACAGCGTTCACCGTGCCCGAGAACTACACCGGCTACTTCCGCATCGGGTACGACACCGTGTCCGGGTGGCCCGGGCAGCCGTCGAACTTCGCCTTCACGGGGTCGATGCGGTACGCGGCGGTCTACGGCTCCGTCCTGTCGGCGACCCAGGTCGCGAACCACGCGGCGGCCGGTCGCTGAGACGCCGACGGACGGGAGGCGC
>NZ_MJGR01000045.1:10950-65350 GCF_001865105.1 Curtobacterium sp. MCBA15_016 | reverse complement strand
ACCGCGCCTCCCGTCCGCCTGTCCGTTCGTCGGGTCCGCGTCGTTACGCGATCGCCATCTCGTTGGGCACGCCGGGCAGCACGTCGCTCGAGGCGATGGTCTCGCCGGTCGTGAGGTCGACCGCGTGGACCCGCCGCTCGGCAGGGTCGGTGACGTAGGCGACGTCGCCGGCGACCTTCAGTGCCGGGTGGGCGTCCTGCCACTCGGCCGGTCCCTCCCACGGGTCGATCACCGGGAAGGAGTCGAGCAGCTCGCCGGACGTCGTGTCGAAGGTGTGCAGCGCGCCGTCGTCCCCGAGCACGACGGCCTCGTCCTCGGGACCACGGGCGAGGTCCCGGAACGTGTAGCCGACGCCGTCCGGCACGTCGGCGACCCGGTAGGAACCGGATGCCGCGTCGATCAGGGCGATCTGGTGGAGGAGGTACCCCTCGCTGTCCGGGTCGTCGTTGTAGTCGCCGAGTGCGATCGAGGACGTGTCGGTCGTGAACAGGTTGCCGGTCCGGCCGTACTCGGTGGGGGCGTCGAGCTTCGTGAACGCGCCGTCGTCGTACACGAGTGCCCCGTCGGTGCACCCGAAGACCGCGACGTCGCCCTGGACCGCGCCCTCGCCGTGCACGTTCGGGCACTCCTCGGAGCGGGTGGTCTCGTTCCCGTCCGCGTCCAGCGCACGGACCCCGCTGCGGGACTCCTCGTCGCCGATGGTGGTGAGCAGCGTGCCGTCCTCCAGCACGATCGCGACGCCGTGGTGCGCGGCCTCGGACTCGGTCGTCTCGGTGTCGGGCAGTTCGGCGCCGTCGAGCTCGGTGTTGTCGAACGTCGTCACCTGGCCGGTGCCGTCGGCGAAGAGCGCCGTCCGGTCGCCGTGGACGACCGCGTGGCCCCCGGTGTCGGCGGGGAAGACCGCGTCGGTGAGGGCCGGATCGGCCGCGGTGTCGAGCACCCGGAAGCCGCTCGGCACCGTGACGAGCACGTGCCGTCCGTCACCTGCCGGGTTGACGCGGGTGAACCCGTCGACGGCGTCGTCGGTCAGGACGCGCAGATCGTCGTCGAGCACGAGGAGGCCGCCGTCGTACGTGAGCGTGATCCGGGTGCCGTCGGCGCGCTCGGTCGCGGTGCTCGTCGGCTCGGAGGGGGAGGGGTCGGCGGCGCAGCCGGTGAGGGCAAGGGCGGCCGCGCTGAGCAGGGCGGCAGGCAGGGCCGCGGTGCGCAGGGACTTGGTCGTCGTCATGCAGATCACTGTACTGATTCTCATTCTCAATTACGAACGGACAGTCCGTCGACGATCGCCTCGGTGTTCGACCGCATCATCCCGAGGTAGGTGGACGCGGGTCCGTCGGCCGTGAGCGACTCGGTGGCGAGGGAGCGGATCTCGACGTGGACGTCGACCTCGTCGGCCAGCACCTGCGCCAGGCGTGCGGGCTGGGACGCATCGGCGAAGACGGTCGGGACGCCCGCGCCCTCGATCGCATCGGCAAGGTCCCGCAGGTCAGCCGCGCTGGGCGAGGCGAGCGTCGTCCCGCTCGGGATGACGGCTCCGACGACCCGGAACCCGTACCGGTCGGCGAGGTACCCGAAGACGTGGTGGTTCGTCACGAGGGCCCGCTGCCCGGGGCTGAGCGCGCCGAAGGCCTGCTCCATCTCCCCGTCGAGCGCGTGCAGGGCGTCGAGGTAGTCCGCGGTGCCCGTCGCCCGGACGCCCACGTCGCGGAGGTCGTCGTCGAGCGCCTCGACGACGTCGACCATCCGTGCGGGGTCGGTCCAGATGTGCGGGTCCGGGCCGCTGTCGTCCTCGGTCGTCCACTCCAGGGCGTCGACCGCGTCGCCGGCGGTGAAGGCCGGGACGCCGTCGTCGGCCGCGGCCCGGACGTGCCGGGACACGCCCTCCTCGAGGCCCAGCCCGTTCTCCACCACGAGGTCGGCGGTGCGGAGTCGCGCGGCCTCCTGCGCGGAGACCTCGAACGAGTGCGGGTCCGCTCCGGCGGGCATGAGCACCATCACCTCGGCCGCGTCGCCGACGACCTCCGAGACGACGTCGCCGAGGATGTTCGTGGTGACGGCGACGAGTGGCCGGTCCTGCCCGGGAGCAGCGGTGCACCCGCTCGCGCCGAACGCGACACCCACGACGGCGAGGACCGTGACGACGACGGCCCGTGTGCGTGCCCGCGTCACAGTCCGACCTCCGCGAACGCGGCCGGGGCCACGCCGAGGTCGATGGTCCGGGCGACCCGCGCGCCGTCGGCGAAGTCGATCTCGTGCACGGTCCCCGTCCCGCGGTCGGCCAGGTAGGCGCGGTTCGCGTCGAGCTGCAGCAGGGGCGGGGCGTCGTCGGCGACGAGCGGGTCGGTCGCGACGATCGCTCCGGTGGCGAGCGTGTGCACCACCACCCGCCCGGTGTCGTCGACGCCGATCACGTGCTCGTCGGCGTCGTCGACCGCGGCGACGGCGCGGAGCGGGCGCTCGGTCGGCACCAGGCGCCACGAGTGTTCGCGGCTGTCGAGCAGCCAGAAGCCGGCGTCACCGGCCAGGCCCGCGACCGTCGGTCGTCCGGCGCGGGCGGCGAACGAGGTCGGCCGTTCGGCGCCGTCGGGCAACGGCACCGCCGTCGCGCCGTCGTCGTCCACGACCACCGCGCCGTCGGA
Source organism: Curtobacterium sp. MCBA15_016 (assembly GCF_001865105.1). NCBI lineage: Bacteria > Bacillati > Actinomycetota > Actinomycetes > Micrococcales > Microbacteriaceae > Curtobacterium > Curtobacterium sp. MCBA15_016. Next base: position 62,711 of record NZ_MJGR01000045.1, on the reverse strand, counting down.
ACAGCCGACGACCGAGCCGGCCCGGGTGACGATGCCTCCGGCCGGGTCGGTGCACGCCGCCTCGGTGCCGGTCGGCGAGCCGTCGGCGTCGAGTACCCGGACGACGTCGTCGGTCGCGGCGACGAGGCGGTCTCCGTCGGGGAGCAGGACCCGTGCGTCGATCCGGGTCCGTTCCTCGACGGTCCCCTGGCCGAGCGCGGCCCGGTCGAGGACGACCGCCTCGTCCCGCTCCGGCCAGGTGATCGTCGTGGTCGTCTCGGAGGAGTGCACCTCGACCGGACCGCCCCCCGCCATCGTGCCGACGACCCGCGGCTCCGCCGCGTAGTAGTGGGTGTGGTCGCCGTGGTCGACCGTCCAGGCGCCGCCGTCCACGATCGTGGTGCGGCTGTCGGAGCTCGTCACGAGGAACCGGCCGTCGGTGGCGGAGTACGTGGGCACGTCGACGTCGTCGAGCGCCGTCGTCTCGCTGCTGAGCAGGTCGTGCAGCGCGGTCTCGCCCGTCCCGGAGACGGCCAGGAGGCGCAGCTGCGGTTCCCGGGATTCGCTCGCCCCCTCGACGAAGCCGTGTGGCCGGGCGGTCGCGCTGGGGTCGCCGGGGGCCGTGCCCGACGAGCAGCCCGTCGTCGCGACGGTGAGTCCGACGACGAGGCTCGTGGTGAGCAGGGTGCGCGTGGGAGCGCGCCGGGTGGAGTGGGTCATGCTGCCTCTCGAGGTGCTGGTACTGCTGTCGGTGGTTCTGTCCCGGGGGTCCGGTCGCGGACCCGGGTGCTGAGCGACGCGGCCGTGCGCGAGAGGCCGACCCCGGCGACGGCGACGGCGGCGATGCTCGCTCCCGCGGCGGTGCCGAGGTGCCACGAGACGAGCAGCCCGACGAGGACGGCCGCGATGCCGATCCCGGCGGCGAGCACCATCGTCGAGCCGACGTGCCGGGTCCACGCACGGGCGGCGGCTGCCGGGGCGAGGAGCAGTCCGACGACGAGCAGCGTGCCCACCGCCCGGTACGAGGCGACGACCGCGAGCGTGACGAGCCCGACCAGCACGATCTCGGCGGCCCGTGGGCGGAGGCCGAGGGTCGCGGCCTTCCGGACGTCGAACGCCGCTGCCGTGAACGGACGGTGGAAGAACACCGCGGTCCCGAGCGCCACCGCGACGGCGATCGTCAGGCCGGTGAGATCCGCACGGGTGACGGCGAGGACGTCACCGAACAGGATCGCGGTGACGTCGGTCGCGAAGGACCTCGAGGAGGAGACGATGATCACCCCGAGAGCGAGCATGCCGACGAACAGGAGCCCGATCGACGTGTCGTACGAGAGCCGGGCCCGACGGCGGAGTGCGCCGACCCCGAGCACCATCACCGCGGCGCTGGCGGCGGCGCCCAGCGCGACGGGGAACCCGGTCAGCGAGGCGATCGCGACGCCGGGGAGCATGCCGTGCGACAGCGCTTCGCCGAGGAAGGCCATGCCGCGGACGAGGACCCACGTGCCGACGACCGCGCAGAGCACCGCCGCCAGTCCGCCGCCCACGAGGGCACGGACCATGAAGTCGACGGAGAGGGGATCGGTCAGCCAGGTCACGGTCGGAGACGCTACATGAAAATGACTATCGATACTGATAGTGTCCTCAGGTGCCCACGACGACCGACGCTGCCACCCTCGACGTCGCCGGACTCGTCGTCCGACGCGGCGACCGGACCGTCCTCGACGGGGTCGATGCGACCTTCCCCGCCGGTTCGGTCACAGCGCTGACCGGGCCGAACGGCTCCGGAAAGTCGACGCTGCTCGACGCGCTCGCCGGGGTCGTGACGCCGGATGCCGGCGCGGTGACGCGCCGCACCTCCGTCGGCGTCGCCTACGTGACCCAGTCGGTTCCGCCGAGCGCGCTCCCGCTCACCGTCCGTGCCACGGTCCGCATGGGCCGGTGGTCCGGCCGTCCGTGGTGGCGACCGCTCGTGCGTGCCGACCGCGACGTGGTCGACGAGCAGCTCGACCGGATGGGGATCGCTTCCCTGTCGGACCGGCCGCTCGACGAGCTGTCCGGTGGGCAGCGTCAGCGGACCCTCGTCGCGCTCGGACTCGCGCAGCGGGCGGGGGTGCTCCTCGTCGACGAGCCCACGGCCGGGGTGGACGCCGAGTCGGGTCGCCTCGTGGTCCGCGCGCTCGCCGACGAGGCAGCGTCCGGGGTCGTGGTCGTGCACGCCACGCACGACCCGACGGTCATCGCCGGAGCGGACCGGGTCGTCCGGCTCGGCTGACCGTGGCGGCGCCGTCCGTCGGGACCATCAGGGGCAGGCGACGGCGACGGAACCGGTCGCGGTCGTCTCCGCCGGAGCGGTGGCACCTGCCGGATCGGGGACCGCGGGAGCGGTGACCTGCGCCGGGGCGGCGCTCGAGCGGCGCGCACCCAGCGTCACGAGCACGATCGCCCCGACGACCGCGACCCCGCCGGCGAGCCAGAAGTCGACGGCCAACCCGAAGGACGACACCGCGGCGCCGCCGAGCACCGACCCGGCCGCGATCGCCAGCTGGATCGTCGTCACGAACAACGCGAGCCCGGTCTCCGACCCCGCGGGCGACGACGTGGACATCCAGGTCTGCATGCCGAGCGGCAGTGCTCCCCACACGAGGCCCCACACGACCAGCAGGACGAACACCCCGACGACCGAGTGTGCGAGCAGCGGGAGCAGGACGACCGCGCCGGCGAGGACGAACTTCGCGGAGCCGATCGTGCCGAGGACGCTCCGGCCGAGCGTGAACCCGGCGACGAAGTTCCCGACGATGCCCGCGATGCCGAAGACCAGCAGCGCGATCGTCACGGTGTCCGCGCCGACCCCGACGAGGTCCTGCAGGTACGGCGCGATGTAGGTGTAGGCGGCGAACTGCGCGGTGAAGAGGAACGCGGCACCGATCAGGCCGACCCGGGCCCTGCGCACACCGAGCAGCGACACGAGCGTGCCGAACCGGACGCGCTGCTGGGCGGGGATCCGCGGGAGCATCGCGAGCTGCAGGCCGAGCGCGACGAGCCCGAGCACGCCGCCGATCACGAACGCCAGCCGCCACGTGGCGAGGGACGACACGAGTGCGCCGAGGGGCAGGCTGACGACGGTCGCGACCGAGACGCCCGCGGTGATGAGGGACGTGGCGCGGATCACGGACTCGGGGCGGACGAGGCGTCCGGCGATCCCGGCGCCGATCGCCCAGAAGCCGCCGATGCCGACGCCGAGGAGCATCCGGGCCACGAGCAGTACCCAGAACGAGGGCGCCACCGCTGCGAGCGCGTCCGCGACGACGAGCAGCACCGTCAGGCCGACCAGGACGACCCGGCGGTCGAGCGCGGACGTCCACACGGTGACGACCGGCGCGGCGACCGCTCCGACGAGGCCGGTCGCGACGACCATGAGCCCCGCGGTGCCGACACCGACGTCGAGGTCGGCGGCGATGGCCGGCAGCAGGCCGATCGGGAGGAACTCGGACAGGACGAGGACGAACGATCCGAGTGCGACGGATGCGACGCTGAGCCACCCACGGCGCGTTGCTGACGAGGTCATGCGGGCGTCAAGCACGCGCCCGCGCGGTCCATTCCCGCGTGACGGGTTGGGTCAGGCGTCGAGGGCCCGGCGCGCGGCGGCGACCACCTCGGCGTCGGTGACGAAGTGCGCCGAACCGTCGTCCGCGCCGCCCATCGGCACGCCCGCGTGGGCGCTGTCGGCGGCGGGTCGCTTCGCCGAGAGGTGCACGGCGGCGGCCCCCGTCGCGACCAGGGCGGGGACGTCGGCCGGGGTGACACCGGCGCCCGCCATGACCTGCACGGGCCCGGCGGCGTCGACCATGCGCGTGATGGTCGCGGCACCGGCCACCGCGGTGGGCGCTGCCCCCGAGGTCAGCACCCGGGTGAACCCGAGGTCGGCGAGGGTGGCCGCGGCGGCGACGGGGTCGGCCGCGTGGTCGATCGCCCGGTGCAGGGTGACCTCGGCGGTCGCGCTGACCGAGCGTGCGGCGTCGACGAAGCGCCGGAGGGCGTCCTCGTCGAGCGTGCCGTCCGGACGCAGGGCACCGACCACGACGCCCGCTGCCCCGGAGCGCAGGACCGTGCGGACCTCGCGCACCATGAGCTCGACCTCGTCGGGGGTGTGCACGAAGCCGCCGGGACGGCAGCGGACGAGGGCGTGCGCGGGGATGCCGGTCTCGTGGGTCGTCTCGACGAGCGCCTGGGACGGCGTGAGGCCACCGAGCTCGAGCCCGACGCAGAGCTCGACACGGTCGGCGCCGCCGTCCCGTGCGACGATCGCGCCGGCGGGTGAGGTGACGGCGATCTCGAGGGCGACGGGGGCGGCGGTGGTCACGCGATGGCTCCGAGCGGTTCGTTCGACGGCGGGATGATCCGGGCGCCGAGGTCCGGCGCCGACGGGAACACTCGATCGTAGGGGAACATCGGCCGGACGATCCTGTGGTGTCCGAGCCGCTCGAGGTCCTGGTCGACCCCGCCCGGCGTCAGCGCGAGCATCCAGTCGGCAGCCATGTCGAAGAGCTCCGGCTCGAGGTACCCGATCTTCACGATCACCACGTCGGCGTCCCGCGGGGCGAGGTCGAGGTCGGTGAAGTCGTGCTCGTGGTGGTACGGCTTGCGGAGCGTCGTCAGGATCGCGAACACACTGCCGACCTGCAGCACCACCTCGGTCTCGGCGTCGCGGTCGCCGTGCTTGATCGCGTGCACGCGGCCGGTCATCGTGATCGGCCCGGCGTGGACGGCGTCGACCGACGCCCCCGCCGTCACGGTGACCGTCGCACCGACGCCGGCCTCCACCGCCGCCGCGACGGCCGCGGGGCCGGGAACGCTCGCGTAGATCACCGTCGGGCCGTCGGGCTCCGCGAAGGCCGGGTTCGCCAGCACCTGCGTGAGCCCCCACGTCATGTCGCCCGAGCCACCGGCGGTCGGGTTGTCGCCGGAGTCGGACACGAAGAACGGCCTCGCGGCGCCCGGCGCGAGCGCAACGGCGAGGCACTCGTCGAACGTGCCGGTCGGTGCGACGAACACGAAGTCCTCACGCACGTCCCAGAAGGCCCGCGCGAGTCGTTCGGCACCCGCGGCGACGGCGTCGGCGTCCCAGCCCGTGACCACGGTGACCGCGCGGTCGCGGGGCTGGTCCGCCCAGGCGTAACCGACCCAGATCGCCGCGTCGAGCACGCCCTCGGTCTGTTCGACGAGCGGCACCTGCGCGTACAGCGACGCCGCGGGCTCGATGCGCGTCGAGGTCTGCTCGCCGGGCAGGAGCACGGGGATCGGCACCCAGGCCTTCACCGGGCGCTGCTGCCCGACCGCTCGGGTGGTGAGCACGTCGACCAGGTTCCGGACGGCGCGCTCCTTCGTCTCGAGGGCGTCCTCGTGCGGGGCCATCCGGTAGCAGGTGACGAGGTCCACCTGGTGCGCGAGCTCCGCCGTGACGTTGCCGTGCAGGTCCATCGACGCCGACACGATGACATCGGGACCGATCACCGCGCGGATGCGGCCGAGCAGGTCGGCCTCGGCGTCGTCCAGGCCCTCGACCACCATCGCGCCGTGGATGTCGTACCAGAGCCCGTCGACGTGCTCGGCCTCGACGATCGCTTCCAGCCGCGAGACGATCTCCGCCGCGAGCGACTCGTACGAGTCACGGTCCACGATCCCGCCCGGCAGCGCGTGCCCGATGAGCGCCCCGCGGAAGTCGGCGTGCGCCGACAGCGGCCCGAGGAAGTCGTAGCGGGCCACGACCTCGTCCCCGCGGTCCGGGTGGAACGCCGGTGCGTGGGTGCGCGTCGGCGTGAACGTCGAGGTCTCGATGGCGAGACCGGCGATCGCGATGACCGGGCGGTGGGTGGCGGGTGCGGTGGACACGGGCTCAGACACGGACGTTCCTGTTCCTGGTGGTGGACTGGGGGATGGGCGCGGACAGTTCCTCGAGCGACGCGGCGAGACCTCGCTGCAGGGCGAACTGACCCGCCCCGACGAGCCCTGCGTCCGCGCCGAGCGAGACCGGCTCGATGACGAGGTGCTGCGTCATGAGCGGGTGGCAGCTCTCGTACAGCTGGCTCCGCACGGCGGCGATGAACGGGTCGAGGGTGGAGAGGATGCCGCCGAGGTACACGGCGTCCGGGTTGAAGAAGTTGACGTTCGCGGCGAGCACCTCGCCGAGGTACCGGCCCGCGAGCCGCACGGCCCGGGTCGCCTCGGGGTGGGCGTCCGAGGCCAGGCGGACCACGTCGGCGGTCGAGGAGACGTCGACCCCGGCGTCCGACAGGATCCGCACCAGGGCGGCTCCGGACGCGACGGTCTCGAGGCACCCGGTGTTCCCGCACGAGCACGGGGTGTCCCCGGCAGCGTCGATCCGGACGTGCGTGATGTCCCCGGCCGAGCCCGTCGCCCCGCGGTACAGCCGTCCGTCGATGACGATCCCGGCCCCGATCGCCGAGCCGGCCTTGATCGTGATGGTCTGTCGCCGGCCCGGGTCCTGCACGGTCTGCTCGCCCGCCGCCATGCAGTTCGCGTCGTTGTCGACGACCGCCGGCAACCCGAACCGCTCGGTCAGCCACGACGCCACCGGGAACCCGTTCCACCCCGGCATCCGGCTCGGCAGGTCGACCACGCCGGCCTCGACGTCGACCGGGCCCGGGAGGCTGAGGCCGACGCCCCGCAGCCCGTCGCGACCGCGCTCGTCGGCGAGCCGCTCGAGCAGGGCGGCCAGCCGCTGGAGTCCCGCGGTCGGGCCGTCGGAGAGCGCGAACGGGACGTCCGCGACGGACTCGAGCGCGCCTCCTGGCAGGACGATGCCGATGCGCGCGTGCCCGCCGCCGACGTCCGCGGCGACCGCGTACTCGTCGACGCCGCCGATGCGGAGCACCTTGCGGGGGCGGCCGCCGGTCGAGACGTCGGTGCCCTCCTCGGCGAGCAGCCCGTGCGACAGGAGCTGCGCGACCACGTGGGACACGGTCGAGGGGGCGGCGCCGAGCAGCGCGGCGATCTCCGTCCGACTGGAAGCCTGCCCGGACGCGACGAGCTCCAGGACGCGGGCGCTGAGGTCCGGCACGACTTTCTCCAATCCGGGCGGAACGCGGCGGGTGACCACCGACTGCCGCGAGCCTAACCGGCAGATCGACCGGTCCACCCTTTCGTCCGAACGGCAGAAACGAACTATTTACACGGAGATGTTTGTTTTTCCAACGGCTTTGGACATTGACTGTCCCCGTGCCGCTCGGCACGCGTGCTCCACACCCCGAACCTCCCACGCACCAGGAGACACACATGACCAAGCCCCGTCGCTGGGCGCTCCTCACCGGAGCCGCGATCGCCGTGAGCGCGCTGCTCGCCGGCTGCTCCGGGGGCGGCAACGCCTCGTCCGGCAGCAGCTCCGACACGATCGACTACGCACTGCCGGCCAACTTCACGCCGAACTGGATCCTCCCGATCGGCACCGCAGCGCACCTCAACACGAACAACGGCTCGATCGCGCAGTCGCTGTACGAGCCGCTCGTCGCCTACGACGGCTCCACCGGCAAGATCGCGTGGAACAAGGCCGGTTCGGTCGCGACGGACGCGACGTTCGCGAGCGACTCGAAGAGCGTCACGGTCACCCTCGGCGACCGGCACTGGTCCGACGGCAAGCCGATCACGAGCCGGGACGTCGAGTTCTGGTTCAACCTGATCAAGGCGAACAAGGACGAGTGGGGCTCCTACTCGAAGGGCAAGGCGCCGGACAACTGGACCTCCTTCACGGCCGACGACGACACGCACTTCACGATCACGTTCGACAAGGCGTACAACCCGGACTGGATGCTCGCCAACCAGCTGAGCCACATCATCCCGCTGCCGCAGCACGCCTGGGACAAGACGAGTGCGAGCGCGAAGGTCTCCGACGCCGACGAGACCGCGTCCGGTGCGAAGCAGGTGTGGAAGTACCTCAACACCGCCGCCGGCAAGATCTCCGACTACGCCAGCGACGACCTGTGGAAGACCATCTCCGGGCCCTACGGCGTGAAGACGTTCACCACGGCGGGCAAGGTCACCCTGACGGCGAACACGAAGTACGACGGCGGCGAGAAGCCCTCGATCACGACGGTCAACCTGCTGCCGTTCACCACGACGGACGCCGAGGTGAACGCGGTCCGCTCGGGGGAGGTCGACTACGGCTACATCAACGCCACCGACATGGACCAGAAGTCGTCCTTCACGTCGAAGGGCTACGACGTGCAGCCCTGGACCGGCTGGGCGATCACGTACATGCCGTACAACTTCAACAACCCGGACATGGGCGCCGTGTTCAAGCAGCTGTACGCCCGCCAGGCCGTGCAGATGTCGATCGACCAGACCTCGCTGTCCAAGGTCGTCTTCAACGGCACCGCCACCTCGACCTACGGGCCGATCCCGCAGGCGCAGGAGTCCGACTACGTGTCGAGCACGCAGAAGGACAACCCGTACCCGTTCAGCACGAAGAAGGCCAAGGCGCTGCTCGAGTCCCACGGGTGGGCGGAGCAGGGCGGCACGATGGTCTGCACCGACCCCGGTACGTCCGACAGCCAGTGCGGCGAGGGCGTGAAGCAGGGCACGAAGTTCACCATGAACGTCCTCTCGCAGTCCGGCTCGACCGTCACCGACAACATGATGAGCGCGATCCAGTCCTCGCTCGCGAAGACCGGCATCGGCTTCACGATCAAGACCGCGCCGGTGTCGAGCGTCCTGTCGCAGACCCCGACCTGCACGAGCGACGAGGCCAGCTGCGACTGGGACCTCTCCTTCTTCGGCACCGCGGGCAGCTGGTACTTCCCGGCCTACCCGACCGGTGAGTCGCTCTTCCAGACCGGCGGTTCGGCGAACTTCGGCTCGTACTCCAACGCCGACGTGGACAAGCTCATCGACGCGACGACCACGTCGCCCGACGCCACCGCCGTGCAGGACTACAGCGCCGCGGTCGCGAAGGACCTGCCGGTGATCTGGCTGCCGAGCCCGGACTACCAGATCTCGGTCGTCAAGCAGGGGCTGACCGGGTTCGACCAGGACTCGCTCGCCAACTTCCACCCGGCCCAGTGGAAGTGGTCGAAGTAACCACCTGACACCCCCGGGAGGCGCGGTGCGGGTCCGACCCGCACCGCGCCTCCCGGGGCCCACCGCACCAACCCAGACGACGGAAGCCGCATGACCACAGCTCTCTACCTCACCAGGCGCGTCCTGCAGGCGCTCGCGGTGATCCTCATCGTCACGATCGTCGTGTTCTGCCTGCTGCACGCCCTGCCGGGCGGGCCCGCCCGCGGCGTCCTCGGCGTCTCCGCGACGCCCGCGCAGATCGCCGCGTTCAACACGGCGCAGGGGCTCGACCAGCCGCTGCCCGTGCAGTACCTCCGGTTCCTCGGCCGCCTCCTCACCGGCGACCTCGGCACGTCGTACACGCTCAACGAGCCGGTCTCGCAGCTCATCACGGAGCGGCTGCCGAAGACCCTCGTCCTCACCGGGATGTCCGCGGTGCTCGGCATCGTGCTCGCGATCCCGGTCGGCATGTGGCAAGCGGTCCGGCGCAACGGCGCGGTCGACTACGCGGCCACCGCCCTGGCCTTCGTCTTCTACTCGACGCCCGCGTTCTTCCTCGGGCTCGTCCTGATCATCGTCTTCAGCCAGCAGCTGCCCTGGCTGCCGTCCCAGGCGCCGAGCGGGAACACCCTCGCCGAGGTCTTCCAGGACCCGGCCGGGCTCGTGCTCCCCGTCGTCACCGGTGCCCTCGCCATGATCGCCGTCTTCAGTCGGTACATGCGGGCCTCGACGCTCGAGAACCTGCAGGAGGACTACGTCCGCACCGCCCGCGCCGGCGGTGCCTCGACCGCGGCGATCCTGCGCCGGCACGTGTTCCGGAACTCGCTCACCCCGGTGGTGGCGATGCTCGGGTACTACCTGCCGGTGCTGTTCGGCGGGGCGCTCGTCACGGAGCAGCTGTTCAACTACCCCGGCATGGGGCTCCTCTTCTGGAACGCCGCGCAGACCTCGGACTACCCGACGCTGCTCGGCTGCGTCCTCGTCATCTCGATCGCGACCGTGGTGGGCACGCTGCTCGCCGACGTCGCGCAGTCCTTGATCGACCCCCGAGTGAAGGCAGGCCGCGCATGACCGCACAGCTGGCACCCGAAGCCCCCGGAGCGGCGTCGCTCGTACAGCCCGTCGCCGCCACCGGCTGGCGCCTCGCCGTCCGCCGCTTCCGCCACAACACCCTCGCGGTGATCGGCCTCGTCGTCATCGTCGTCATCGTGCTGTTCTGCTTCGTCGGCCCGTTCCTGTACCCGACGGACCAGACGCACACCCAGCTCTCCCAGGCGAACCTCGCCCCCGGCGCCGCGCACCTGCTCGGCACCGACGCCGTCGGGCACGACGTGCTCGGCCGGCTGATGTTCGGCGGCAAGGTGTCGCTCATGGTGGGCATCGCCGCCGGCGTCCTCGCCACCGTCGTCGGCACCCTCTGGGGCTCGATCGCCGGGTACGTCGGCGGTTGGGTCGACGCGGTGATGATGCGCGTGGTCGACGCCGGCATCGCGATCCCGGCGCTCTTCATCCTGCTCGTCATCTCGGCGATCACGACGCCCGGCGTGTGGGGACTCATCGTGATCCTCGGCTTCGTGTCGTGGCTCGTGCCCTCCCGGCTCATCCGCGCCGAGACGCTGACGCTGAAGAACCGCGACTACGTGCTGACCCTCCGCGCGATCGGCGGGTCGCACGCCCGCGCCATCGGCCGCCACCTGCTGCCGAACTCGGTGTCCACGATCGTCGTCGCCGCCACGTTCCAGGTCGCCGACGCGATCCTCCTCGTCGCCTACGTCTCGTACCTCGGGTTGGGCGTGCAGGCACCCGCGACGGACTGGGGTGGCATGCTCTCGGCAGGACTCACCGCCGCCTACTCGGGGCGGTGGTGGCTCATCGTGCCACCGGGTCTCGCCGTGATCCTGGTCGTCTGCGCGTTCAACGCCGTGGGCGACGGGCTCCGGGACGCCTTCGACGTGAGGGGCCGTTGATGTCCATCCTGACGACCACCGACCTCGGGGTCTCCTTCAGCACGGAGTCCGGCACGGTCGACGCCGTCCGCGGGGTCTCCCTGCACGTCGAACCCGGTGAGACGCTCGCGCTCGTCGGGGAGTCCGGTTCCGGCAAGTCCACCGTCGCCCTCGCCGCGATGGGGCTGCTGTCCGGCAACGCCGCCGCCACCGGCAGCGCGGTCGTCGACGGCCACGAGATCGTCGGCGCCGCCGAGCCCGCCCTGCGGTCGCTCCGCGGCAGCACCGTCTCGATGGTCTTCCAGGAGCCCGCGACCGCCCTCGACCCCCTCACCCGCGTCGGGGCGCAGATCGCCGAGGTCATCCGGAACCACGGCGACGTCTCGGCAGCGGACGCCGCGGCACGAGCCGTCGACCTGCTCGACCGGGTCGGCATCCCCTCGCCCGCGCAGCGCGCCAGGGCGTTCCCGTTCCAGCTGTCCGGCGGCCAGCGGCAGCGCGTGGTCATCGCGATGGCGATCGCGAACTCGCCGAAGCTCCTCATCGCCGACGAGCCGACGACGGCCCTCGACGTCACCGTGCAGGCGGAGATCCTCGAGCTCCTGCGTCGCCTGGCGGCCGACACCGGCACGGGAGTCCTGCTCGTCACCCACAACATGGGCGTCGTCGCGGACTTCGCGGACCGGGTCGCGGTCATGCTGCAGGGGTCGATCGTCGAGACGGGCTCCGTCGAGGACGTCCTGCTCCGGCCGGAGCACGAGTACACGAAGCGGTTGCTCGCGGCGGTGCCGCGGCTGGCCGTGGCCGAGGCCGGTGCGGCCGTCGCGTCCGGTGCGTCCGGCGTGGCCGTCACGTCCGGTGCGGCCGTCGCGTCGGGTGCGTCCGGCGTCGCCGTCGCGTCCGGTGCGTCCGGTGCGTCCGTCGCGGGCGGTTCGGACGGGAGGCGCGGCGCGGCCCCGGTGGTCGACCTGCGGGACGTCTCGGTGACGTTCGGGCGCGGGGCGCGCGCCGTCCACGCGCTGCAGGGCATCGACATCGCCGTGCACGCCGGCGAGACCGTCGGCCTGGTCGGGGAGTCCGGTTCCGGCAAGTCCACCGCGGCCCGGGTCGCGCTCGGCCTCGTCAAGCCGACGTCCGGCAGCGTGCACCTGTTCGGCTCCGACCTGCGGACGGCGCGTGGTCGCGACCGCCGAGCGCTCCGGTCGGGCATCGGCGTCGTGCTGCAGGACCCGGTGGCGTCGCTCGACGCCCGGATGTCGGTCGCCGAGTGCATCGCCGAACCGCTCGCCGTGCACCGTCGCGGCATGTCCTCCGCCGACCGTCGGAAGCGCATCGACGAGGTCCTCGACGCCGTCCGGCTGCCCCGGGCCCTGGCGTCGCGTGCACCCCGGGAGCTCTCGGGCGGGCAGCGGCAGCGCGTGTCCCTCGCCCGGGCGCTCGTGCTCTCGCCGCGGTTGCTCGTCGCTGACGAACCGACCAGTGCGCTCGACGTCAGCGTGCAGGAGACGGTGCTCGAGGTCCTCCGCGAGCTGCAGGACGACCTCGGGTTCGCGTGCCTGTTCGTCTCGCACGACCTCGCCGTCGTCCAGCAGTTCGCCGAGCGGGTCGTCGTGATGCGCCAGGGCGTCGTCGAGGAGCAGGGCACGACCGGTGCCACCCTCATGCACCCGACCACCGACTACACCCGACGGCTGCTCGCCGCCGTGCCCGTCCCCGACCCGGTGGTGCAGCGGCAACGCCGGGTCGAGCGACTCGCGACCCTCGGGGCGGTGACCGCGTGAGCGAGGTCGTCGCCGGCGTCGACGTCGGCGGGACGAACACGAAGGTGGTCCTCGCGACCCCGGCGCTCGAGGTGATCGACCGCATCGACCTGCCGACGCCCGCCCACGCGGGTGGCGCCGCGATCGTGACGGCCGCCCTCGGTGCCGTGACGGACCTGCTCGACCGGCACCGCGCCTCCGTGACCGGTGTCGGGGTGGGCGCTGCCGGCGTCGTCGACGCGAGCACTGGGACGGTGCTCGTGACGGGCAACTCGTTCACCGGCTGGGCTGGTTACGGCGTGACGGACGCGGTCACGTCGGCCCTCGGCGTCCCCGCGACGCTCGACAACGACGTGAACGCGTTCCTCCTCGGCGAGGTTGCCGCCGGTGCCGTGGCGGGGGAGCCGGACGTGCTCGGCATGACGCTCGGGACCGGGGTCGGCGGCGCGCTCGTGCTCGGCGGCTCGCTGTTCGCCGGGCCCCGCGGTGCGGCGGGCGAGATCGGCCACGTCCCGGGCTTCGGCGACGCGGTGTGCACCTGCGGGCAGGTCGGCCACCTCGAGACCATCGCCGGGGCGCGCGGCATCGCCGACCGCTACGCCGAACGGACCGGGCGCCGGGCCACCGTCCGCGAGGTCGCCGACGCCGCACGCGCCGGGGACCCCGACGCCGCCGCGGTGTTCGAGACCGCCGGCTGGGGGCTGGCGCGTGCTGCCCTGCTGACGGCGGGGATCCTCGACGTGACGACCATCGTCATCGGCGGGGGGATCGCGCGGTCATGGGACCTGCTCGAGCCGGCCATCAGCGCCGCCATCGCGCTGGAGCCCCCGGTGAGCGGGGCGCCGATCCGGCTGGCCCTGTCGTCGCTGGGGTCCGACGCCGTGGCGCTCGGGGCCGCTGCGCAGGTGCGGGACCTGGTGCTCGGGAGTGCGCCCGCGCGCTGAGGCGACCGCTTCCCGGAACGACGAGGAGCCGGCCTGGACCACCTGATCGCGTGGCCCAGACCGGCTCCGGTCGTGGGTGCTGTCGGCGGGAGGACCGCCGACGGCCGGGTCAGACCCGACGGGCCCCGACGCGGGGGAGCAGCAGCCCGAGCACGATCATCGCGACGGCGAGCACCAGGTGCAGGACGTTGTCGGCGCTGTTGAGCGGCACGAAGTTCGCCGGGTCGGCCATGCCGGCGGTGAACAGGCCGTAGACGAACAGGACCGCGTAGACGATCCCGCCGACGAGCAGGTAGAGCCGGGCGCCGCGGGCGCTGCGGGCCGCGAGGAGCCCGACGACGCCGAACAGCAGGTGGACGATGTTGTGGAGCACGGACACCTGGAACGTGCCGAGCAGGAGTGCCATCGAGCCGTGGCCGGCCACCGACATCGTGCCCATGTCCATCGTGAGACCGGGGATGAACCCGGCGATGCCGACGATGAGGAAGACGATCCCGAAGACCAGGGCGCCCTTCTGTGTCCAGGTGGAGCCGTTGGCGGTGCGGTTCGTTGCTGCGTTGCTGGTCATGATGCGACCTCTCTCTCAACGAGGGCCGGAACGCCGGTGCGCCGGTCCGGGCGCTCATGACGCCCACAGTGCATTCGGAGCATGTGCCCGGTCGGTTTGCAGGTACTTCGCGACCCACACATCCGCGCGCTGGCCGTGCCTGGGGCCTGAGCCGTCGCGGAGGGGACGCCGGGCATCGTGGAGCGCATGAGCCAGTACGACAAGCGCGATCCCAAGACCCTCTACCCCGCCCCGCCGTACCCGGAGCAGGAGCAGTCGCTCCCCGGGGCCGCGTGGAAGATGGACCCGAAGCCCGACCACGGCGAGGAGAGCTACGTCGGGCTCGGTCGCCTGAAGGGCTTCCGGGGCATCGTCACCGGCGCCGACTCGGGCATCGGCCGCGCCGCCGCCATCGCACTCTCCCGCGAGGGCGCCGACCTCGTCCTCTCCTACCTGCCCGACGAGCAGGAGGACGCCGAACAGGTGCGCGACCTGCTCGAGGGCGAAGGGCGTCGTGCGGTGCTCTTCCCCGGCGACATCTCCGACGAGCAGTACTGCACCGACCTCGTCCAGAAGGCCGTCGACGAGTTCGGTGGCCTCGACACCCTCGTCATGGTCGCCGGGCGGATGGACAGCAACGACGACATCCTCACGCTCACGACCGAGCACTTCGACTCGACCTTCAAGACGAACATCTACTCGCTCTTCTGGCTGACCAAGGCCGCCGTGCCGCACCTCGAGCCGGGATCCACGATCGTCACCACCGGGTCGATCCAGGCGAGCACGCCGTCGCCGGACAAGATCGACTACGCGGTGTCGAAGGGCGCGATCAAGCTCTTCACCGAGGCCGTCGCGCAGCAGCTCGCGCCGAAGGGCATCCGCGTGAACTCGGTCGCTCCCGGACCGGTGTGGACGCCCCTCCAGCCGGGGTCCGACGACGCCGAGACCGTGGCGCACTTCGGCGAGCAGTCGCCGTTCGGCCGCCCCGGTCAGCCCGCCGAACTCGCTGCCGCGTACGTGCACCTCGTCAGCCCCGAGTCCAGCTACCAGTCCGGGTCGACGATCACCATCGCCGGCGGCACCCCGGCCTTCTAGGAGGACACGATGAGCGGGACGACACACGTGGTCCTCGTCGCCTGGGACGGCGACGCAGCCGACCGGTCGGCGCAGGCCGATGCCATCGTGCGCGAGCACCTGCCGCGGATCGACGGCGTCGAGTCCGTGCGGTCAGGCGAGAGCATCAGCACCGAGGGGCTCGAGGGCGGTTTCGACTGGATGCTCGTCGTCCGGTTCCGGGACCGCGCGGCGCTCGCCGGGTACCTGCCGCACGAGGAGCACCAGCCCGTCGCCGCGTACATCCAGGGCGCGAGCGAACGCGTGGTGGTCTTCGACGTCGAGGACTGACGTCGGGGTGGTCGTCGGGCGTGCCGATCAGCGCGACCCGACGACCGCCGTCCGCCGGGCCATGGCGTTGCCCGATGCGCGCACGAGCACGGCGATCACGAGGAAGCCGACGAGCAGTGCCGCGCAGTACAACGCGACGCCGCCGTACCCGCCGACACGGGCCGGGTTGAAGAACGGGTAGGGGTAGAACCCGACGACCGCGCCGCGGACCAGCGTGTACGCGGTGTAGACGGCGGGCACGATCGCGGCCGCCCAGACCATGGTGAACGGCTGCCGGTGGCGGGGACGGTCCACGAACCAGTCGACCACGACGGCCGCCGGGATCACCATGTGGTGCACGACGTTCACCCACGGCAGGAGTTCGCCGAGGTCGGCACCGGCCAGCAGCGTGTTGAACACGATGCCGACGAACGCCAGGTAGACGACCGCGGCGCCGCGCGCGACCTCCCACCCGCGCGACGACGGGACACCCCGCAGGAGCCGGACGGCGCCGATCACGAACACGGTGCTGGCGTAGAGGTTGCCGAGGATCGTGAAGTAGCTGAAGACGCTCACGAGGCTGAAGTCCACCCGCACGCTCAGCACGACCTGGGTGACGACTCCGGCGACGGACGCGGCCGCGAGCGCGAGGCGGACGGCAGCCAGGACGGTCGTCTTCATGGCGCCACCCTACCGATCGCCGGCACTCCCGGACGGATCGGTCACCCGACGAGCGACTGCGTCCCGAGCACGACCGCCAGCGCCAGCCGCTCGGCATCGGCACTGCCCGGCTCCGCGGTGTACGCGAGCACCGTCAGGTCATCGGTCGCGATCCTCAGGGTGTCGCAGTCGAGGGCGATCCGGCCCACCGCCGGGTGGTCCACCACCTTCCGCCGGCCGGAGCTCTGCGGCGGTGCGGTGTCGCCGGTGTCCCACAGCTCGACGAACCGTTCGCTCGCGGCACGGAGGTCCCGCACGAGCTGCCGCAGCCCGCGGTCGAGCGGGTACCGGGCGACCGTGAGCCGGAGCTCGGCGACGACCGAGGCCTCGAACGCCCGCTGCTCGGCGTCCGAGTGCACCGCCCGGCTGCCCGGTCCGACGAGGTGGCGCCACGCGGTGTTCCGCTCGTGCCCACGGAGCGCACCGACCGGCCCCATCAGCGCGTCGTACGGCCCGTTCGCGGTCAGGATCGTGCCAGCGGCGTCGAGCACCGCGACCGGGGTGTCCGACAGCCGGTCGAGCAGCCGCTGCACGCTCGGCGGGATGCGCGAGGGCACGACGTCGGCGCCCGGGGCGGCGTGCCCGGCGAGCCGGAACAGCAGCTCGCGCTCCGCGTCCGCGACCCGGAGCGAGCGGGCCAGCGCCTCGACCACCTGCGCGGACGGCGAGGTCGCCCGCCCCTGTTCGAGCCGGGTGAGGTAGTCGGCCGAGATCCCGGCGAGGGCGGCGAGCTCCTCGCGACGGAGGCCGGTCGCGCGCCGACGGCTCCCCGCGACGACGCCGACGGTGTCCGGCGCGACGTGGTCGCGCAGCCGACGGAGGGTGCGGCCGAACTCGGTGTGTTCCACGGCTCCAGTCTGCGACCCGTCGCGCCCGCTGTCCTGGGTCCAGCAGTCCTACGACAGCGGGACGGCTCCCCGAGGGCGCTCGCCGGAGCGACGCTGGGGCCATGACAACGACATTCGTCACCGGGGCCACACGCGGCCTCGGCAAGGAGACCGCCCGCCAGCTCGCCGCCGCCGGCCACACCGTGTGGATCGGCGCCCGCGACCTCGACACCGGCCACGCGGTGGCCGACGAGATCAGCAGGGGACCGAACGCGGTCCGAGCCGTGCAGCTCGACGTCACGGTCGACGCCTCGGTCGCCGCGGCGTTCGCGACCATCGGCGCTGCCGGCGGGCTCGACGTGCTGGTGAACAACGCCGGCATCGGCAAGCTCGGGCTGGACGGACCGGAGGCGCTCGAGGTGTTCGACACGAACGCCGTGAGCGTCGTCCGGACCACCGAGGCCGCGCTGCCGCTGCTGCGGTCCTCGGCCGCCCCGATCGTCGTGAACATCTCGAGCGCGCTCGGTTCGTTCGCGGCCAACCACGACCCGGAGAAGCCGGCGTCGCAGTACCAGGCGATCGTCTACGGCGCGAGCAAGGCGGCGGTGTCGATGCTCACCGTGCAGTACGCCCGTGCCGTGCCGGAGGTCCACTTCGTCGCGGTCGAGCCCGGGTACACCGCGACCGAGTTCGGGGGTGTGCCGAACCCGCACGGCCGTCCGGTCGAGGTCAGTGCGGCGACGGTCGCCGCGGCGGCCGCCGCGGGCCCCGACGGTCCGACGGGCGTCTTCCTGGAGGACGGTGCGCCGCTCGGATGGTGACCATCCGACGAACGGGAGGCGCAGGGCGGCTGCGCACCGCGCCTCCCGGCCCGCAGGTCCCTACGATGAGGACGTGGCTGACGCGACCGAACCGACCGTCCTGCTGACCGCCTTCGAACCGTTCGGCGGCGACGCCGTGAACCCCTCGTGGGAAGCCGCGCAGCGGCTCGCGGCCACGTGGGACGGACCGGCGACCCTCGTCGTCGAGCAGCTGCCGGTGGTCTTCGCCGAGGAGCGGTCGCGGCTCGCCGCAGCGATCGCGAAGCACCGTCCCGCCGTCGTCATCGCGACCGGGCTCGCTGCCGGACGGGCCGCGGTGACACCGGAGCGCGTCGCGATCAACGTCATGGACGCCCGGATCCCGGACAACGCGGGCGCGCAGCCGGTGGACGAGCCGATCGACCCGTTCGGTGCCCCGGCAGCGTTCAGCGGACTGCCGATCAAGCGGATCGTCCGGGACGTCCGGGCAGCCGGTGTCCCCGCTGCGGTCTCCAACACGGCGGGGACGTTCACCTGCAACCAGGTGTTCTACGAGCTCATGTCGTTCGCCGACCGCGAGGGCTTCCGAGCCGGCTTCGTGCACGTCCCGGCCACCCCGGACATCGCCGGGGACGGCCCCTCGCTCGACCTCGACCGGATCGTCACCGCGCTCGACGCCGTGGTCCGCGCCTCGCTCGACCCGGCGCCGGACATCGTCGCCGAGGGCGGCGCGGAGTCCTGACCCGCGCCGCCCTCGTCGTCGGTCAGATGAACTGGCGGAAGTTCGTCGACGCGAGGTCGAGCAACTCGTCGCCGCGACCGGACAGCACGGTGCGGATCGCGTAGAGCGTGAAGCCCTTCGCCTGCTCGAGGGTCACCGCCGGCGGCATCGAGAGCTCCTGACGGTCGGCCTTGACCGACACGAGCGCGGGGCCGTCGTGCGCGAGGGCGGCGGCGAGCGCGTCCTCGAGCTGGTCGGACTCGTCGACGCGGAAGCCCGCGATGCCGATCGCCTCGGCGACCTTCGCGAAGTCGGGGTTCTGCAGCTCGGTGCCGTAGGTGACGAACCCGGCCGCCTTCATCTCGAGCTCGACGAAGTTCAGGGACGAGTTGTCGAACACGACGATCTTCACGGGCAGCTTGTTCTGCACGATCGTGATGAGCTCGCCGAGCAGCATCGCGAGGCCGCCGTCGCCGGCCATGGCGATGACCTGCCGGTCGGGGAACGCCGCCTGCGCACCGATCGCCTGCGGGACGGCATTCGCCATCGTGCCGTGCACGAACGACCCGATCAGCCGCCGGTCGCCGTTCATGGTGAGGTACCGCGACGCCCACACGACGGGGGAGCCGACGTCGGGGATGAACACGGCGTCCTGGTCGGCGAGCCGGTCGAGCGCGCGCGCGACGTACTGCGGGTGCAGCGGCTTGTGCTTGCCGGCCGGCACGGCCAGGTCGTCGAGCTTCGCGCGGGTCTTCGCGTAGTGCTTGCGCGCGTCCTCGAGGTGCTTCGTGGGGTGCGACCCGGTGAGCAGCGGGATGAGGGCGAGCGCCGTGTCCTTGACGGTGCCGACCAGGCCGATGTCGACCGGGTGCCGCTTGCCGAGCTGTTCGCCGCGGATGTCGACCTGCACGTGCTTCGCCTTCGCGGGGAAGAACTGCTGGTACGGGAAGTCGGTGCCGAGCATGAGGACCACGTCGGCGTCCTCCATCGCGCGGTACCCGGAGGCGAAGCCGAGGAGCCCGGTCATGCCGACGTCGTAGGGGTTGTCCCACTCGATGTGCTCCTTGCCGCGCAGGGCGTGCACGATCGGGGCCTGCAGGCGTTCGGCGAGGGCGATGACCTCGTCGTGGGCACCCGCGACGCCGGCGCCCGCGAGGATGGTGACCTTGTCGGCGCCGTTGAGCAGCTGCGCGGTGCGCTCCAGCTCGGCCTGTGCGGGGATGATCCGCGGCTCGGCGCGCTCGATGGTCGTGACGCGGGGCGCGACGGCCTCGGCGAGGAGCACGTCGCCCGGGATGACGAGCACGGCGACACCGCGCTTCTCGACCGCGGCGCGCATCGCGATCTCGAGCAGGCGCGGCATCTGGGACGGGTCGGCGACGTACTCGACGTAGACCGAGCACTCGCGGAAGAGCTCCTGCGGGTGGGTCTCCTGGAAGTAGCCGGAACCGATCTCCGCCGTGGGGATGTGCGCCGCGATCGCGAGGACCGGCACGCGGGAGCGGTTCGCGTCGTAGAGGCCGTTGATCAGGTGCAGGTTGCCGGGACCGCAGCTGCCCGCACACACGGCGAGGTTCCCGGTCAGCTCGGCCTCGGCGGAGGCGGCGAACGCGGCCGCCTCCTCGTGGCGGACGTGCTCCCACCGGATCGTGCCGTCCTTGCGCAGCGCGTCGGTGAAGCCGTTGAGGGAGTCCCCGGGGAGACCGTAGACCCGTTCGACGTCGTTCTGACGGAGGGTGGCGACGATGTTCTCGGCAACGGTTGTCATGGCTTCGTGTCTAGTCCTGGCGGCTGATCCCCGCCGTTCACTGAGCGACCTCTGATCGTCCGACACCGAACTCGGGGCCGTCCGGACGCCGCACCTGCGACGATGGGCGGATGTCCGACCACGATCTCCGCCCCCGCCGACGAGCGTCCGACGAGTACGGGATCCTCGACCGGAGCCGCTACCCGCTGGCGTCGGTGGCGATCGCCGTCGTCGCCGTCGTCCTCATCACGATCGTCGGGTTCACCCTCGGCACGGTCGACCTCGGGCTCTCGAAGGCGCTCAACGGGCTGCACACCGGCGCCCTCGGGGCGTTCACGACGGCGGTCTACCACGTCATCAGTCCCGCACCGGCGATCGGGATCACGGTCGTGGTCGTCGCGGTGATCTGGTGGCGGACCCGCGACCTCCGCCCGGCGCTGGCGTTCGGGGGCACGATCGCGATCACGTGGGTGCCGTCCGCCGTCGTCAAGGAGATCGTGCACCGGGCACGTCCGGACGTCGCCGTGCTGCCGCACCCGTTCCCGGTGCAGCCGGACCCCGGCTACCCGAGCGGGCACACGGTCTACATCACCGCGTTCGTGATCGCGCTCATCTGGCTGCTCCGCGACACCCGGTGGCACCGCCTCGCGCTGGGACTCGGGGTCGTGGCGATCGTCGTCGTGTTCTTCGCGGTGTCGATCGACGCCGTGCACTACCCGACGGACGCCGCCGCGTCGATCCTGTGGGCGCTCGCCGTCGCGCCGGGCGTGCGGGTGGTCTGGGTCGACTGGCTCATGCCGAAGATCCCGTTCCTGCGGCCCCGGGGTCCCGCGGCGCAGCGCGAGGTCACGCGCTGACGCCGCGCCGACCGCGCGCGGCCAGCAGCGCCACCACGGCGACCACCGCGGCCGCGAGCATCACGACCGCGAGCGGCGCCGCCGTGCCCTCGCCGCCGATGCTCACGAGCGGCGACACGAGCGCCGCGAGCCCGAACTGCAGGGCACCCAGCACCGCCGAGGCGCTCCCGGCAGCCTGCGGCACCGCCCCGAGCGCGAGCGCGGTCGCGTTGCCGAGCACGAGGCCGAGCGACCCCACGGCGGTGAACAGCGGGACGGCGAGCCAGAACACCGGTGCGGACGTGACGACGAGCAGCGCGAACGCGACGGTCGAGGCCAGCACGAGGACGATGCCGAGCGCGAGCACCCCGGTGACCGAGCGCGTCGCCGTGAGCTTCGCCGAGAGGATGCTCACGCCCATCAGTGCGAGGGCGTTGCAGCCGAACGCGAGACCGTAGCCCACCGTGCCGAGCCCGAGCATGTCCTGGTACAGGAACGGTGACGCGGAGATGTACGCCATCATCACGGCGAACGCGAAGCCGAACACCGCGGTGTACCCGACGAACGTCCGGGAGCGGAGTGCCCGCAGCGGCGAGCCCGTCGTGCCGGACGCCCGTCGCTCGGCACGCAGGGCATCGCGGCGCGAACGCAGGTGCGTCTCGCGGACCACGGCGAGCACCGCCACGAGCATGAGGACCGACAGGCCGAGCACGATGGTGAGGAGCCCGCGCCAGCCGATCGGCCCCGTCAGGAGCCCTCCGAGCAGCGGCGCGACCACCGGGGCGACCCCGCCGACGATCATCATGAGCGAGAACGCCCGCGCCGCCGGCTTGCCCGTCGCGAGGTCGGAGATCACCGCGCGACCGATCACCATGCCGGCCGCGCCGCCGAGGCCCTGCAGCAGGCGGGCGACGACGAGCACACCGACGTTCGGCGCGAGCACGGCCGCGGCGCTCGCGAGCACGCACAGTGCGGCACCGGCGAGGAGCGGCGGCACCCGGCCGAACCGGTCGGACAGCGGCCCGAAGACGAGCTGTCCCGCGGTCACGCCGACGAGGAACGCGGTGAGGGTGAGCTGCACGGTCGTCGCCGACGCCTGCAGTTCGGTGGTCATCTGCGGGAAGGCCGGCAGGTAGAGGTCGGTCGCGAAGGGCGCGACGGCGCTCAACAGGCCGAGCACGAGCAGCAGGCCGGTGGTGATGCCCTGCTGTCGGGTCGTGGGTGTCGCGGCGTGCGCGCGGATGGAGCCGGTGTCCGTGGTCATGATTATGAAAGCATAACTGATGCGGGACGTCGGTAGGGTGACGGCATGGGATCCGCGCCGTCCGACGACCTCCTCGCCGAGCTCGCCGACGTCGTGCTCCGGATCTCGCGCGAGATCGACCCGCACGGTGCGAGGTCGCTCGACATCGTGCCGCTCACCGGCACCGAGGCCCTCGTGATGCGCTGGGTCGACCGGAACCCCGGGTCGACGCCGAGCGCGGTGGCCGAGGCGACGGCCCTCAAGCGCAGCAACCTCAGCGTCGCGGTCGGGTCGCTCGTGGCGAAGGGGATGGTCGAGCGTCGGCCCGACCCGGACGACGCCCGGACCGTGCAGCTGTACTCGACCGAGCTCGCCGCGGGCAGCATCGAACGGCTGCACGCGCACTGGGCCGGCATGCTCCGGCAGGCGCTCGGGGGCGACGACGAGGGTGTGGCGGCGACGTTCGCCACGCTCACGCGCATCGACGACCACCTGCGCGACGCGACGCGCTGACCGCGACGCGACCGGTCGACGGCCTGGAGGCGCGGGTCGGGCCCGCACCGTCCCTCCCGGCCGTCAGACGGTCCGGTCCGGCACCTCGTCCGCGATCGGCAGCAACCGACGGGCTCCGTGCCCCTCGGCACCGAGCTCGTCGCCCGGGTTCATCACGAGGCAGGCGTTCAGCGACACGCAGCCGCAGCCGATGCACTGCGTCATCTCCTCCTGCAGGCGCTCCAGTTCGAGCTGCCGGGCGCGGAGTCGCGCCCGCCACCGTTCGTTCAGGCGGTTCCAGTCCCGCAGTGAGGGCATGCGGTCGGACGGCAGCGTCTCGAACTGCTCCGCGACCTCGCTCAGCGGGATCCCGAGCCGTTTGGCGACCTGGATGATCGCGATGCGCCGCTCGACGTGTCGTGGGTAGAGGCGGGTGCCGCCGGCGGTGCGCTCGGGGTGGATGAGGCCCTTGCGCTCGTAGAAGTGCAGGGCCGACGCTGCGACCCCGGTCCGGGCGACGACCTCGCCGATCGTGAGGAGGTCGGTCGGGCTCGGACGCGGGATCTCCACCATGGTCGAGATCCTACGACGCGGGAGTCGTCGAGACCGCGTGACATAGCAGTTGACATGAGAACTGATGTCCAATATGTTGTGTACCACGAGCCGCGAGGGGCGGCTCCCGACCCGGAGGTCCGACCATGACCACGATCCTGCAGCCCCGCACCGCCCGCACCACGACCGCCCGTCCGGTCGCTCCCGCACGCGCCACCGGCACCGCCGACGCGACCGACGCGACCGGCGCCACCCGCCAGCCGCTCGCCCTCGACGGCGTGCTCGGTCGGCTCGAGCGCGCCGCCGCTCGGCTCCCGCACGCACTGGCCCTGCCGGTCATGGTCGCGCACGCCGCGGTCAGCACGGTCGCGTACCGCTGATCGCCTCCCGCTGACGCGGTCCTCGCGTCAGTGGGTGAGGACGCGGCCGCGGAGCCGCTCCCGGCTGAGCCCCGGCAGCTCCACCCCCGTGTCGCGTTCCAGCACGTGCGTCCCCGGCGGCACGACCCGGTCGATGGCGTCGAGCACCTCGTCGTCGAGCACCACCTCGGCCGCCTGCGCGTACGCGTCCACGTGCGAGACCGTCCGCGGACCGATCACCACGCTCGACACGTCCGGGTGGGTGAGCGCGAACCCCACCGCGAGCTCGAGCAGGGTGAGCCCGGACTCGTCCGCGAGGTGCCCCAGGCGGTCGGCGACGTCGAGCTTCCGACGGTTCGCCGGGGCGCCGATGTCGTACGCGTGCGGCTGCTCCACCACCCGCGGCGACCGGGGCTGCACGGTACCGTTCCGGTACGCACCCGCGAGCCAGCCACCCGCGAGGGGCGCGGCCGCGAGCACACCGAGCCCGAACCGTCGGGCGACCGGGAAGGTCGTCCGCTCCGCCGTCCGGGTGAGGATCGAGTACGGGGCGTGCGTCGCGCTGGCACTCTTCCCGCCCGACCGGAGCCACTGCGCCTCGACGAGCTCCTCGGCCGGGAAGCCCGGGATCCCGAAGGCGCGGATCTTGCCCTGCGTGACGAGGTCGGCGAGCGCGTCGAGGGTCTCGTCGAGCGAGGTCGCCGGGTCCGGGTGTGCCGGCTGGTAGAGGTCGATGACGTCGGTGCCGAGCCGTTCGAGACTCCGTTCGACCGCGCGGAACATCCACCGCCGTCCGTTGCCGTGGTGCGACGGGTCCCGGTCGACCGGGTCCCCGAACCGCACCGCCAGGAACACGTCGTCGCGGCGGTCGCCGAGTGCGGCACCGAGGACGGTCTCGGCGAGGCCCGCCCCCTCCGCGTCGGACACGTCCACCGCGGTGACCCCGCGCACGAGCGCCTCGTGGACGAGTCGGACGGCGTCGTCCACGTCCCGCTCGGCGACCGTCGACACGGCACGGCTCCCCAGGGTCAGCGCGCTGACGGGAGCCCCCGTCCGCCCCATGCGTCGCTGTTCCATGGCGGCCACGATAGGAGGACGCCCGTGACACCGGGCCCCGGGTGACGAACCGTTACCGCTGGTACCCTGGGGCCGTTCCACCAACACGCAGTGTGTATCTACCGGCCGTCGACACCCCGACGGACAACGGCGGCACCCGATGGGTCCGCCCCAGGAGATCCCCGGCCGGGCCGAGAAGGCACACCTCCATGCTCCACACCCGTTCCACCGCGCCCGCGCCCGCCACCACCGACGACCGCTCGCTCGTCGCCCACGCCGGACGCTGGTACTTCCCCGTCGCGTTCGTCGCCCGGCTCCCCTTCGCGATGATGGTCGTCGGCGTGCTGACGCTCGTCGTCTCCGCGCGCGACTCCGTGGCGCTCGGCGGCGTCAACTCCGCGTCGGTCGGCATCGGCGCCGCGGTCTTCGGCCCGCTGGTCGGTGCCGCCGCGGACCGCTTCGGCCAGCGGAACGTGCTCGTCCCCGTCGGGCTGGTGAACGCCGTGCTGCTCGGGGTGTTCCCCTTCGTGGTGGACGGCACCGCTCCGGACGTCGCCGTGCTCGCACTCGCGTTCTGCATCGGGGCCTCGGCGCCCCAGGTCGCCCCGATGTCCCGGACCCGGCTCGTCGCGATCATCGGGCAGCGGATGGCCCCGGCACGTCGCGGCAAGGTCCTCAGCGGCACGATGGCCTACGAGTCCGCGGCCGACGAGACCGTGTTCATCATCGGCCCGTTCCTCGTCGGGATCCTCGCGAGTGCGATCGCGCCGTGGGTCGCCGTCGCCGGTGCCTCCGCGCTGACGTTCGTCTTCGTCACGGCGTTCGCGCTGCACCCGACCGGCAAGCTCGTCGTCGGCCGGCACGAGGAGCTCGAGCAGGCACCGGCCCGTCAGCTCCTGCGGCCCCGGCTCGTCGTGGTGGTCCTCGGGATCCTCGGCGTCGGCCTGTTCTTCGGCTCGACGCTCACCGCGCTGACCGCCTTCATGGAGACCCACGGCGAGCCCTCGCAGGCGGGATTGCTCTACGGCCTGATGGGCATCGGCTCCGCGGGGCTCGCCCTCGGCTCCGCGGCGTTCCCGCGCGGGTTCGCCCTCGGGTGGCGGTGGCTCGTGTTCGGCGTCGTGCTGCTCGGCGGTGCCGTCTGGTTCTCGCAGGCCGGTTCCGTCGTCGCCGTGGGGGTCGTGCTCGCGGTGATGGGGATCGGGATCGGTCCGACCCTGGTCGCGCAGTACAGTCTCGGTTCCGACCGCTCACCCGTCGGGCGCTCGGCGACCACCATGACGATCCTCGGTTCCGCCGTGATCGTGGGGCAGTCCATCGCGTCGGCGATCACGGGCGACGTCGCCCAGCAGCACGGGGCCGACGCCGCGATGCTGCTGCCGGCCGCGTCCGCGGCGGTCGTCGTGCTCGCCGCGGTGGCGAACCTCGTGCTCTCGCGTCGCGCACACGCGTGACCGCTTGACGGCCTGGAGGGACGGTGCGGGCCCGCACCGTCCCTCCATTCCGTCACCTGGTCACGACTCCGTGTCGTCGACCAGCAGGTCCTCGTGGCGGTAGTCGTCCGCCCGCAGCCCCGCGCGGGCGATCATGTGCGTCGACACCGGCACGAGGAACAGCTGGAACACCATGATCGGCAGGACGACCCACAGCGCCGTCCACGTCCACACGGCGACCACGATCGCGGCGAGGGCGAACGCCAGCCCGAGCACCTGCGGCTTCGCCATCGCGTGCAGCCGGACGAGCGGGTCGGGGAACCGGACGATCCCGACGCCGGCGCCGAGCGACAGCACCGCCCCGACGAGCAGCAGCCCGACGGCGATCCACGCGCGGACCCCGGCGCCGTCGATGAACCCCTGGATGATGTCGATCACTGGGGACGCTCCTGGTCGTCGGCGTGCTCGGGCGTGGTCACGGTCAGCCCCTCGTCGGACGGATCGGAGGACGGGGTGACCGCACGGGCGACGGCGATCGTGGCGAAGACGCTCGTCGCTGCGATCACCACGAGGACGGGTACGGCCGTCAGGTCCCGCCGGATCACCATCGCGGCGCCGATCACCACGAGCGCGGTCGTCAGCACCATGTCCGAGCCGATCATCCGGTCGAGGATGGTCGGGCCCCGCACGATGCGGAGGACGGCGAGCACGAGGGTGGCCCCGAGCAGCGCGAGCACCAGGGCGATCGCGATGCCCATGACGACGACTGCGGCGCTCATCGCGTGACCTCCGGCAGGGGTTCGGACAGTTCGGAGAGGTCCTGCTTCGACCCGAGCGCCCGGATGACGAGCGTCTCGATGCCGAGGGCCTCACGGCGGGCCGCGTCGACCTGCTCGACCCGCTCGGTGTCGAGGACGTGCAGGAGCAGCCGGCGGCGTCGCAGGTCGACGTCGGCGACGTACGACCCCGGCACGAGGGAGATCGCGAGCGTCGCCAGGGTGAACGTCATCTCGGAGGTGGTGTGGAGCTGGACGAGCGTGATCGAACTCCGCCGGACCCCGCGGGGGCGGAGCGCGACCCAGGCGACCCGGAACGAGGCGAGCACGACCAGCCCGGACCACACCACCAGGAACCACGCGGCGTGCGGGATCGAGAACCGGGCGGACAGCGGCACCGGCGGCAGCGGGAGCAACTGCGTCACGAGCAGCGCGACGACGATCCCGCAGAGCAGGGTCAGCGGCGTCCACGAACCCCAGAGCAGCGCCCAGAGCACGGTCAACCCGGCGACGAGCGGGACGTCGTAGCGCCACGCGACGGCGATGCGCCGCGCGTTCGTGATCCGACGGGTGCTGTCCGCGGTCATCGCGTCCCCCCGAGCACGGCCTGCACGTAGCGGTCCGGGGACTCGAGCGACTCCGCCGCGCGGGTCGCGTAGCCGTACAGCGGGCCGGCCACGACGGTCAGGGCGACCGACCCGAGGACGGCCACGGTCGTCACGCCGACGAGCATGCGCGGCAGCTTCACGCGCGCGGGGGCTTCGCCGACGCCGTCCTGCGTGGCCGTCGGTGCGGTCTCCGGACTGGAGGCGCGACTCGCGTGCGGTGCGTCGGTGACCGTCACCGAGCCTCCTGGGTGGAACGCCTTGCCCGTGTCCTCGGACACGGTCAGCGGCGCCGGTTCCGGCGACCGCAGGTGGGCGTGCGGCTCTGCGGTGCTCGCGTGCGGGGCGGCTGCCTCGGCCGCGGGCTTCGGACGCCAGAACGCGGCGTCCCAGACGCGCATGAGCGCGTACAGGGTCAGGAGGCTCGTCACGACACCGGCGGCGATCGTCGCGTAGGCGAGGGGCGAGCCGTCGATCGCCGCGGCACGGAAGAGGCCGAGCTTGCCGATGAAGCCGGAGAACGGCGGGATGCCACCGAGGTTGAACGCCGGCACGAGGTAGAGCGCGGCGAGCAGCGGGGCGGCCTTGAGCAGCCCACCGAGCGATCGGGTCGAGGTCGTCCCGCCGACGCGTTCCATCAGCCCGGAGACCAGGAAGAGCGTCGTCTGCACGACGATGTGGTGGACCGTGTAGAACACCGCGGCGGCCGTCCCGGCGACCGAACCGAGGCCGACACCCATGACCATGAACCCGATGTGGCTGATGAGCGTGAAGGACAGCAGTCGTTTCACGTCGGTCTGCGACACCGCACCGAGCACGCCCACCACCATCGTCAGGATCGCCACGATGAGGAGCACGGTGTTGAGCTGCGGTCTCGGGAAGATGATCGTCTCGAGCCGGATGATCGCGTAGATGCCGACCTTCGTCAGCAGGCCCGCGAACACCGCCGTCACCGGGGCCGGCGCGGTCGGGTAGGAGTCCGGCAGCCAGAACGCCAGCGGGAACACGGCGGCCTTGATGCCGAACCCGATGAGCAGCATCGTGTGGAGGAGCAGCTGCACGTGCTCGGGCAGGGCAGCCATCCGCTCGCTGATCTGGGCGATGTTGACCGTGCCGGTGGCGCCGTACACGAGGCCGATCGCCGCGAGGAAGATCGCCGACGCGATGAGGCTCGTCACGATGTACGTGGTGCCCGCCCGCACGCGCTGCTCGCTGCCGCCGAGGGTGATGAGCACGTAGCTCGCCACCAGCAGCATCTCGAACGCGACGTACAGGTTGAAGAGGTCCCCGGCGATGAAGGAGTCGAGCACGCCGGCGGCGAGCACGAGGTACGTCGGGTAGAAGATCGTGACCGGCGCCTCGCCGTCGTCGGCCGCGAGACCCTGTCCGATCGAGAAGAGCAGGACGACGAGGAGCACGCTCGCGCTCACGGTGAGGAGCAGCGCGCTCAGCCGGTCGACCACGAGCGAGATGCCGTACGGCGCGTCCCACCCGCCGACCTGCACCACGATCGTGCCGTGCTGGTCGACGAGCACCATGAGTGTCGCGGCGACGGCCAGGGCGACGACGAGCACCACGACGGTGATCGCGCGCTGCAGCTTCTGGTGGTTGAGGAGTCCGAGCGCGACCGCGGCGCCGAGCAGCGGGACGAGGACGAGGAGCGGGACGAGCCAGGTCATCGGGTCGCCTCCTGTTCTGCGTCGGTGGTGGTCTCGGGGTCTTCGTCGGCGGGTTCGTCGCGTTCCCGACCGATCGCGACGTCGGCCTCGTCGACCTCGACCTCGTCGGCGCGGGAGAGCTTCCACGAGCGGTGGATGAGGGCCAACAGGAACGCGCTCACGGCGAAGGTGATGACGATCGCGGTCAGGGCGAACGCCTGGGGGAGCGGATCCGTGATGCCCTCGGAGCTCTTGCCGATCGGCGGGTTGCCGGCAGCACCGGACATCACGAGGAGCAGCAGGTTGAGGGCGTTGCCGAGCAGGAGGAAGCCGAGCAGCATCCGGGTCAGCGAGCGTTCGAGGAGCAGGTAGACCCCGCAGGAGAACAGCACCGCCATCGCGATGACGAGCACGAGGGTGACGGTCACGTGGCGCTCCCTTCCGGGGTGGGGGCTTCGGTCATGTCCTGCACGGGCGTCGAGGCGTCCTCGAGGCGCTGCCGGTCGACCTCGGCGCCGAGGCTGCGGAGGACGTCGAGCACGAGGCCGACGACCACGAGGTACACGCCGATGTCGAAGAACGTGGCGGTGACGAACTCGACGTGGCCGAGCACCGGGACGGTGGCCTCGAAGAACTCGGAGTACAGGGCTTCCCTGCCGAAGAACATCGGCACGAGGGCGGTGATCGCGGCCGTGGCCACACCGAGGCCGAGCAGCCGTCCGGCACGGACCGGGGCCGCGGCGCCGAGCTCGGCCGGGCCACCCGCGAGGTACCGGGCCGCGAGGGCGATGCCCGCGACGAGACCACCGGCGAACCCGCCGCCCGCCGCGTTGTGCCCGGCGAAGAGCAGGTAGACCGACAGGACGATCAGGCCGTGGAACAGCAGGCGGACGACGACGTCGAGCAGCGCCGAACGGCCGGTCGGGATCGCGGCGCTCGTCGGCAGCCAGGCGCGGGGCTCGCCGTCCGTGCGCTCGTCGCGGTCGGCGGTCAGACGGGCCGGCAGGTCGCGGAGGCGGGGGAGCGTGTCCTCGCGGGAGTTCACGAAGATCAGGCTCGCGACGCCCGTCGCGGCGGCGACCACGACGGTCAGCTCGCCGAGGGTGTCCCAGCCTCGGAGGTCGACGAGGGCCACGTTCACGACGTTCAGGCCGTGCCCGAACGAGCTCGTCAACGCCGGCAGGTCCGGCCAGAGCGGCTCGGCCGTCCGTGCCGATGCGGCGACGACGACCACGATCGCGAGGGTCAGCCCGGCGAGGCCCGCGAAGAGCGCCCGCACGACCCGGAAGCGGGACGGGTTCGCGGTGGCGATCCGCGGGGGGAGCCGGCGCAGCACGAGCACGAACGCGATGAGCGTCACCGTCTCGACCACGAGCTGGGTCAGCGCGAGGTCGACCGCTCCGTGCAGCACGAACAGGACGGACATGCCGTACCCGGTCACACCGACCAGCACCGCCGCGGCGAAGCGGGTCTTGGCGGTGAGGACGGCGATCGCGGCGATCGACATGACGAGGACGACGGGGATCTGTCCCCACGAGTCGGCGAACCGGACGTGGAACGCCCACGGTCCGCCGATGACCAGGTTGACGAGCGCCCCGGCGACGAACACCGACAGGATGACGGTCAGGTAGTAGGGGAGCGAACCGCGCTGGACCCCGGCGGTGAGGCCCGTCGCCACCCGGTCGAGCCCGCGCATGAGGTGCCGGTAGATGCTCGACGCGCTGGGGGAACCCGCGAGGCGGTGCTGGAGCGCCTCGACCGGGCGGCGCAGGGCGAACAGCGCGAGCCCGCCGACGAGCGTCACCGCGGAGAGGCCGAGCGCCGGCTCGAGACCGTGCCAGAGCGCGAGGTGCGGGACCTCGCCGGGGAGGGCGGCGGCGTGCGCGGCGGGCTCGATGCCGTGCGCCACGAGGGGCGTCGCGAGGCCGAGCGCGAGACCCGTGAGCGCGAGGACCGACGGGACGACGCCGAGGCCGTGCAGGCCGTGCGGTTCGGTGTCGGGCACGCCGGGCTTCCGGGCGAAGGCGCCCCACAGGAACCGCAGCGAGTAGGCCACGGTGAGCACTGAGCCGATCGTCACGCCGACGAGCGCGAACCACGCCCACCCGGCGTCCGGGCCGTGCAGCGAGTCGATGAAGCCGGTGAGCACGGCCTCCTTCGCGACGAAGCCGATCGTCGGCGGGATGCCCGCCATCGACAGCAGTGCGAGGACGGCCACGACCGTCAGCCAGGGCATCCGGCGTCCGAGACCGCTCAGGCGCGCGAGGTCGCGGGTGCCCGTGACGTGGTCGATCGCCCCGACGACGAGGAACAGGGTCGACTTGAACGCCGCGTGGGCCACCAGCAGCGCCACCCCGCCGAGGGCGACCTCGGGCGCGCCCCACCCGGCCGCGAGCACGAGGAAGCCGAGCTGGGCGACCGTGCCGTAGGCGAGCAGGAGCTTGATGTCGGTCTGCCGGAGCGCACGGTACCCACCGATGAGCATGCCGAGCACCCCGAGCACGGTGATGGTCTCGCGCCACCCGCCGAGGAGCGCGAACGCGGGGGCGAGCCGGGCGACGAGGTAGATGCCGGCCTTGACCATCGCCGCGGCGTGCAGGTACGCGCTGACCGGGGTCGGGGCGGCCATCGCGGCGGGGAGCCAGAAGTGGAACGGCACGATGGCGGACTTCGTCAGCGCGCCGAGCAGGACGAGCACGACGGACACCGAGACGATCGTCCCCGACGGAGGGTCCTGGACGATCCCGGAGAGCGACGTCGTCCCGGCGGTCACCGACAGCACCACGAGACCGGCGAGCATCGCCAGACCACCGGCGGTGGTGACCACGAGCGCCTGCATCGCCGCCGCGCGACTGGCACGCTTCACCGAGTCGTGGCCGATCAGCAGGTACGAGAAGACCGTCGTCGCTTCCCAGAGGACGAACAGCACGATGACGTCGTCGGCGACCACGAGCCCGTACATCGACCCGGCGAAGGCGGTGAGGACCCCGGCGAACCGACCGAGTCCGGGTTCGTCCGGCCCGAAGTACGTGGCGCAGTACACGAGCACGAGGGCACCGACCACGCTCACCACGAGGGCGAGGACCCACGAGAGGGCGTCCATCCGCAGGGCGATCGCGAGGTCGAGCTGCGGCACCCACTGGAACCGCTCCGTGACCGCGCCGTGCAACGCCGGACCGGTCTGCGCGACGGTCAGGACCGCGGCTGCTGCCGGTGCGAGGGCCGCCACGTAGAAGACGCGGCGGCCGAGGACGGGGGTCAGGGCGGGGACGATCAGGGCGACGATCGCGAACGCGACGAGGACGATGACCATCGGGCACCTCCTCGGGGTCGGGCTGCAGTCCGGCTCACTGGGCCCTCACAGCCTACGGAGAAGGGGATGTGGAGTTCCTGAGTGGGCGGACAGGGAGGCCGATCGAGGATCAGGCTTCCAGCACCACTCTGCCCGCCGAAGCACCGACCTGTCCGGCCCAGGCCGCCTCGACCTCCGCCATGCGCACCGCCGTCGCGTCCACCCGGATGGTCCCGTCGGCGATCGCCGCCACGATCCCCGGGAGCTCCGCGACGAACGCCGCCCGACCGACGGAACCCTGGCCGCTTCCGACGATGGTCAGGCCGGACGCACGGAGCGCTGCGGAGGGGATCCGCGCCTCCTGGCCCGCCGTGGAGCCGATCGCCACCCAGTCGAGCCGGCGTCCGCGCTCCTGTCGCGCCGTGACGAGTGCGCGCATGACGTCCGCGGCGGGCTGGCCCCACACGTAGTCGATCACGACGTCGACGTCCGCGGCTGCCGTACCGACGGCGTCGACGTCGTCGAGCGGGACCACGACGTCCGCGCCGAGTGCCGGCAGCGCTCCGAGTCGTGCCGCGTCCCGTCCGCTCGCGACGACGTGCTCGGCGCCGAGGTGCTTCGCGACCTGCACCGCCGCGGAGCCGGAGGCGCCCGTCGCGCCGAGTACGAGGACGCGGCTGCCGGCGGCGAAGTCGATGCGGCGTCGGAGCGCGACCCACGAGGACATGACCGGGTTCGCGCCGGCGGCGACCGCCACCGGGTCGGCGCCCTCGGGCAGGACGACGCTCGCCCGCGGATCCACGGCGACCCGCTCGGCCATCGTGCCGCGGGTGTCGCTCGCGACGGCGAAGTAGCGGAGCGTCCCGTCCGGGAACCGCCCGACCGCGTCGACGCCCGGGACGAGGGGGAGCGCCCCCTCGCTGGTGTAGTGCGACCCGTCGGCCTGGGACCGCACCCGTGGGTGGAGTCCGGCGGCGACGACGTCGACGACCACCTCGTCGGCGGTGGGGACGGGGTCGGTGAACTCCTGCCAGACCGGGGTCCGGCCGAACTCGGTGACGACGGCTGCGTGCATGACTGCCTCCTGAAAGGTTCGTGTTACGAACAAAGTAGTTCGTAACACGAAGTGAGTCAAGTAGGCTGACGGCATGCAGGAGATGACGGAGGACGAGCGGCTCGTCGACGCCCTCGGCGAGAGTGCGTTCCGGACGATGGGTGCCCTGACCGGCATCGCGGCGGATGCCGGGCTGTCGCTGACGCAGCTGCGGGTGCTCGCGATCCTGCGTGACCGGCGGATGCGGATCGGCGACCTGGCGCAGTACCTCGGCCTCGAGAAGTCGACGATGACCGGGCTGGTGGCGCGCGCGTCGGCCAAGGGGCTGCTCGGGCGGGTGCCGAACGCGGAGGACGCCCGGGCGGTGGACGTCGTCATCACCGATGCCGGGCTCGACGTCGCCCGATCGCTCGAGGCGGCGATCCGGGAGTCGCTGCTGCCCCTGACCACCCGGTTGTCCGTGGGGGAGCGGGGGGAGCTGCGGGTGTTGCTGGAGCGGATGCTGCGCTGAGTCTTCGAATATGAAATGCTTGCGTGTGATATTTCGACAAGGTAGCATGGTTCCGCACCCACCTCCGGTGCGCGAACGAGAGGCAGCCCGATGCGCAGCATGGAACGAATCTTCCGCGACACCATCGCAGTGAAGGAGCGAGTGCTCCAGGATCGAACGCTGCTCGACGCGGCCGATGCAGTGGCGGACGCCATGATCGCCACCTACCGCAGCGGCGGCCGCGTCTACTTCTGTGGCAACGGTGGCAGCGCCGCCGACGCGCAGCACTTCGCGGCCGAACTGAGCGGTCACTTCATCTTCGACCGACCGCCCCTCGCAGCCGAAGCGCTGCACGGCAACGCCTCTCACATGACCGCGGTCGCCAACGACTACGACTACGAGAGCGTCTTCGCCCGGGCGCTGACCGGCTCCGCACGTCGAGGCGACCTGCTGGTGGCCATCAGCACCTCGGGTGACTCCGCGAGCATCGTCCGCGCAGCCGAGGCCGCACGGGTCCACGGGGTCTCCGTCGTCGCCATGACCGGTGCCGGTGGCGGCGCACTCGCAGCCCTGGCCGACATCGCGCTCCGCATCCCGTCGAACGAGACCGGCCGGATCCAGGAGTCGCACATCGTCTTCGTCCACGCGATCTCGGAGCGTGTCGAGCACGTGCTCTTCGCCGACGAGTACAAGCTCCCCGCCGAGCGCCCCTGCGCCTTCGAGTCCGCCGATGTGGCCGCTCTTCCTCGACCGTGACGGCGTGGTCAACCGGCGGATCGCCGGTGACTACGTCCGGAGCGTCGAGGAGTTCGAGTTCCTCCCGGGGGCGCTCGACGCGCTCGTGTCCCTCGCGTCCTGGGCACCTCGGATCGTCATCGTCACGAACCAGCAGGGCGTCGGGCGCGGGATCATGTCGGCCCGTGCCGTCGACGAGGTGCATGCCGAGATGACCGCTCGGGTCGCCGCCGCGGGTGGGCGCATCGACGACGTGCTCGTCTGCCCGCACCTCGCCGGTACCTGCCGGTGCCGCAAGCCGCTCCCCGGGATGCCGCTCGGCTGGCTCGCCGACCACCCTGAGGTGGACCCCAGCCGGTCGACCATGGTCGGTGACTCCGACTCCGACATCGCGATGGGACGAGCCCTCGCACACCATACCGGCGGGTGCCGCACCGTCCGCATCGGGGTCGGGGACCCCATGGCAGACCAGTCCTTCCCCTCCCTCGCCGCGTTCGCCGCGTCGATCGCCTGACACCCGCCCGAACGGAGACCAGCCATGCACACCATCCGCAGTCGCGCACCCCTCCGCCTCGGTCTCGGCGGTGGCGGCACCGATGTGTCGCCCTACTCCGAGGACTTCGGCGGGCGTGTCCTCAGCGTCACCATCGACCGCTACGCCTACGCGACGGTCTCCCCGGCAGCGTCCGGTGTCGAGTTCCACTCGCCGGATCGACAGTGCACCGGCCGTGCCGCGCACGCGGACCTCGACGCGCTGCTCTCCGACTTCGGGCTCCACGTCGCCGTGTACCGCCGCATGGTCCGCGACCACAACGGCGGCCACGACGTCGCGCTTCGCCTCGCCACCGAGGTCGATGCGCCACCGGGGTCCGGGCTCGGGTCGTCCTCGGCGCTCGTCGTCGCGATGGTGCAGGCGATGGCAGAGTTCCTCGGCGTGAGCCTCGGCCAGTACGAACTCGCCCGCACGGCCTGGGAGATCGAGCGCGTGGACCTGGGGCTCGCCGGCGGTTGGCAAGACCAGTACAGCGCAGTGTTCGGCGGTTTCAACTACATGGAGGCCGACCGTGAGCGCGTCGTGGTGAACCCCTTGCGGATCCCGCGTGAGGTGCACGCGGAGCTCGAGGCGTCGCTCCTTCTGTACTTCGGTGGAGTGTCCCGAGACTCCGCCGTGGTCATCGAGCAACAGCAGGGGAACGTCGTCGCCGGTCGCGAAGACGCCCTCGCCGCGACCCACACCGTCCGGGCCGAGGCTGAGCGGATGAAGAACGCGCTCCTCGTCGGCGATGTCCCGGAGTTCGCCGCGAGCCTGAACGACGGCTGGCTCGCGAAGAAGCGGACGGCGGCGAGCATCAGCAACGCCGCCATCGAGCGAGCCCACGAGGTCGCCTCACGGCACGGGATGATCGCCGGCAAGGTCTCGGGAGCCGGAGGAGGTGGCTTCATGATGCTCGTCGTCGATCCGGAACGCCGGCTCGAGGTGGCTCGTGCGCTCGAATCAGAGTGCGGCGGCACCGTGACGGGAGCCCACGTGACACACCACGGCGTCGAGTCGTGGCCCGTCACGAAGGCGGTGCGCTGATGCAGGTGGTGGTGCTCGCCGGGGGCCTCGGGACCCGGCTCCGCGGAGTGATCCCGGACAGCACCCCGAAACCGATGGCGACCGTTGCCGGTCGGCCGTTCCTCGAGTGGCTGCTCGAGGACTGTGCGCGAGCGGGCGCGACCGAGTTCGTCCTGCTCGTCGGGCACCACGCGGACGTCATCCGTGACCACTTCGGCTCCGCGTTCGCCGGCGTCCCGGTCCGGTACTCGACGGAGACCGGCCCTCGGGGGACCGGCGGAGCGGTCCGGGACGCCCTCCCCCTGCTCCGCGATCGCTTCGTCGTGATGAACGGCGACACGTACGGCGCCGCCGAACTCCCGATGCTCGTCGCCGCCCTTGACGACGCCGACTTCGCGATGACCCTCGCCACCGTCCCCGACGTCGGGCGTTTCGGCGGGGTCGACACGGACGGCGCGCGCGTCGTGGCGCTCCGCGAGAAGGGATCGACGGGGCGGGGGCGGATCAACGCGGGTGTCTACGGCATGCGCAAGCGGTTCGTCGAGACGTTCCCGGCCGACCCGTTCGTCTCGTTCGAGCGCGACGTGATGGAGGTCAGGATCCCGGAACTCCGGCCGCCCTTCGTCGTCGGGGGTGCGACCTTCTTCGACATCGGGGTCCCGGACGACCTGCGCGCGGCCGACGCCTGGTTCCGCGAGCGCTGACGGACGAACGGGCCGTGGGACAGCGCCCTCAGCGCCCGTGCGCCCGCGCCGGGATCTGGGTGGCCAACTTGCCGCCGGACACGTCCAGCAGCGTCCCCGTGATGTACCCGGCGGCGTCGCTCGCCACGAACACGAGCAGGTCGGCCACGTCGTCGGCCGTCTCCCACCGACGGAGCGACAGGGTGTCGAGCAGGCGGTCCTGTGCCTCGGCGGGCATCGTCGCGAAGCCGTTCATCGCCGTCGGCACCATCCCCGGGGCGTACGCGTTCACGGTGATGTCCCACGGGCCGAGCTCCGATGCGAGCACCCGGGTGAACGCGACGACCGCCGACTTCGACGCGGCGTAGGCAGCGCTCCCGACACTCGGTACGATCGCCGCGAACGACGCCGCGTTGATGATCCGTCCGCGCCCGGCGGCCTGCATCACGGGTGCCACGGCCTGGCTCATCAGGAAGGTCCCGCCGAGGTTCACGTCCATGCAGCGGCGCCAGTCGTCCCACTGCAGGTCGGCGACGACACCCTCGACGTTGATGCCGGCGTTGTTCACGAGCACGTCGATCGTGCCGTGCCGGGCGACGACCTCGTCCACGGCGGCGCGGACGGAGTCGGCGTCGGCGACGTTGCAGCGCACCCGGTCGACCGGCAGCGCGGCGCCGGCGGCGGCCTCGTCCCCGGAGGCGGGCGCGTCCGCGGCAGCGGGTTCGTCGAACGCCAGGTCGAGCGCGACGACCCGGCACCCCTCAGCGTGGAACCGCGCGGCGATCGTGGCACCGATGCCGCGCGCGGCTCCGGTCACGACGACCACGCGGTCGGTCAGGTCGAGGTGCATCGTCGCTCCCGTCGTCGGTGCGGCCGTGGTCCGGTCGCAGCAATAGGCATACTATTCCCCCATGAACGACGCACGCGTGCTCTGGATCACCGGCGGCGGCAGCGGCATGGGAGCGGCGAGCGCTCGTGCGGCGGCCCGCGACGGCTGGACGGTGGTGCTCAGCGGACGCCGGGCGGACCGGCTCGCCGCGGTCGCGACCGAGATCCGCGACGAGGGTGGGACGGCGGACGTGCTCCCCCTCGACGCGAACGACCCGGAGGCCGTCGCCGCTGCCCGCGACACCCTGCTCGCGCAGTACGGGCGGCTCGACGGACTCGTCCTCGCCGCCGGGCTCAACAGCCCCGAGCGTCGGTGGGACGACCAGTCGCTGCCGGACTTCCGCGCCATCGTCGACACCAACCTCACCGCCGTCGTCACGGTCGTCGACGCGGCGCTGCCCGCGCTGCGCGAGTCCGGCGGGATCGTCGTCGTCGTGTCCTCGTACGCGGGCTGGTCGTTCCAACCCGGGGCCGGGGTCGCCTACTCGGCGTCGAAGACCGCGCTCGGCTCCGTCGTCCGGACGCTCAACCAGCAGGAGGCCGGGCACGGCGTCCGAGCGACCCACCTGTGCCCCGGCGACGTCGCCACCGACTTCCTCGACCAGCGCCCCTCGGTGCCGGACGCGGCCGCACGCGCGGTCATGCTCCAGCCGGAGGACATCGCCCGCTCGGTCTCGTTCGTGCTCGAGGCCCCGTCGTACATGCGCGTCGACGAGCTCGTGGTCAGCCCGGTCTCCCAGCGGTGATCTTCGACCGGGTGCTCGACGGGCTCGGCGCCGCGATCGTCGACGGATCGCTGCCGACGGGGCACCGCGACAGCATCGACGGGTTCGTCACCCGCACGGGCTCGAGCCGCAGCATCGTCCGCGAGACCGTCCGCGTCCTCGTCGGTCTCGGCCTCCTCAGCGCCGGTCGTCGCGTCGGGCTCCGGGTCCTGCCCGCGTCGGAGTGGGACGTCCTCGACCCGCGCGTCATCGGCTGGCGGCTCGCCGGTCCGGAGCGTGGGGTCGTCCTCGGGGAGTTGCGCGCGCTGCGCCGCGCGGTCGAGCCGGTGGCCGCTGCGGCAGCCGCCGGGCGCGCGTCCGACGCGTCGCACCGTGCCGACCTGGAGGCGCTGCTCGCCGCCGCCGACCGCCTCGCCGCCGCCACGGGTCCGGACGACGCGGCCACGTTCCTCCAGGCAGACCGCGAGGTCCACCGACTGGTGCTGGAGCTGTCCGGGAACGCGATGTACGGACGGCTGCACCGCGTGGTCGCGCGCGCACTCGACGAACGTGCGGGCATCCGCCCCGACGCGCACGACGTGGGCCTCCACGCGGCCGTCGCGCGCGCGGTCGCAAGCGGCGACGAGAGCGGTGCGTCTCGCGCCATGCAACAGATCGTCGACCGAGCGTGAGCGTCAGCGAACCACGCGCCAGCTCTCCGTGCACCGGGCGAAGTAGTCGCTCTGTACGGTTTCGAGTGACGGGCCTTCGCCGTCGATGACGGCCTCGATCGCACGTTCGTACGCGGCGGCGTCTCCGTCCGTCGCGACGAGACCGGGGTGCCCGGCACCGAACAGCCCGCGGAGGAAGTCGGTGTCTTCGCCGACCGTCGGCGTCCCCATCTCGACGGCTCGCAGTGAGACGCCGGACTGGAAGTACTGCCGGTACGTCAGCAGGTGCACCCACGAGCGGCCCAGGAGGTGCTCGAGCTCGTGCTCCGCGACGAACCGGTTCTCGACGGTCCAGCCCTCGATCTCCGGCCAGCCTCTCCCGACGATCGTCGTCTCCCACCCCCGCGCTCGGAGCCGCGGACCGAGAGCGGCGAGCAATTCGACGTTCCGGGCCGGCTTGTACTGACCGGCGACGAGGATCGACGGTCGGGCTGTCTTGTCGACGTGGCGTCGCGTGCTCAGCATCGGGTGCAGGACACTCTCGATCCGGTGGTGCGGAAGTGCCTGGCGCGCGATGGCGAACGCGTGGTCGTTGGAGACGAGGACGGTCGGGCGGTGCTCCGCGGGGGCGGCGGCTGCCCAGCGACGTGAGCGCTCGGAGTGCCCGTACTGGCGTCGGAGCGGAGCCGGGTCGTGCAGCATGACGTAGCGAGGGCCGTTCGGCGACGACCAGAGCCGGGTCTCGAGGAGACCGAGGCTCGGCCACGCCTGGAGGACCGGTCGCCGCTCGGCGCGCTGGCGCCGGAGGTTGTGGACCGCGTTCGCCAACATCCGCGCCTTGCCGAGGGCTCCGGGGAAGCCCTCGACCGGACGAGACCAGTGGGCCTGCGTCGCTGAGCCCCCGCCGCTCGCGAAGACGTCGTGGAGCTGTCGCTGGTAGTGGTGCTGCACGACCGGGATCGGGTCGGAGAACAGGAGGTCGATCACCGCGCACCTCGGGCGTACTGGACCTGCTCGAACGCGAGGACGTCTGCGATCGTCGTTTCGAGGCCGATCTCCGGACGCCAGGCCGTGTGCGACCGGATCTTCGACGTGTCACCGAAGATGATCGCCTCGTCCGACGGGCGGAGGAGGAGCGGGTCGACCTCCGTCGGCAGGCGACGTCCGGCCGCACGGAAGTACATCTCCAGTACCTCCGAGATGCGGTAGGCGCGGTCTGCGCAGATGTTGTACACCTCGCCGGGGCGGCCGGTCAGCGAGAGGTCACGGAGCGCCCGGACCATGTCGCGCACATCGATGATCGCGCGCTGGGTCTCGAGGTTGCCGTGGCGGACCGGTGTCCCCTCGTGCAGCGCTCGGACGACTGCACGGCCGAAGTCCGAGACCACGTCGTTGCGCTTCCGGGTGCCCGTGCAGTTGAAGATGCGCGCACGGACGGCTCGGATGCCGTGGTTCGCGTGGTACTGGTACGCGAGGAGGTCTTGGCTGACCTTGCTGACGCCGTAGGGGTGCAGCGGGAGCAACGGGGTCTCCTCGGTCACCGGGACGTTCGCGGGTGTGAGGCTCGCCCCGTACTCCGCCGACGAGCACGCCACCACGACGGTCGGGTCGTACTCGGGATCCAGACGGCGGACGTCGAGGACCGCTTCGAACACGTTGATCGTGCCCTCGGAGTTGACCCGCATCGTGGTCCACGGGTCCGTCCACGACACCGTTGGCAGGCTCTGCGCAGCGAGGTGGTGGATGACGGAGGGCCGGTGCGCCGCGATGGACCCCGTCACGGCATCGCGATCGAGGACGTCGAGTTCCCGGAACCGCACGGAGGGGTCGACGGTCGAGAGGTCGATGGTCGGGTGGAGCGAGGTCGCGACCACGTCGTCCCCGGCACTCATGAGGAGTTCGGCGAGGTGGGAACCCATCATGCCGCCGGCTCCGGTGATCAACACAGTCATCTCTGCTCCTTCGTTCCGTTCCAGTGTATTGTATATCAGTAGATATGTCATCAGCCGGTATCGCGACAGGGAGACGAAGTGATGGTCGACAAGGAACCGCGGGTCCGAACCACTCCGGCCGCGAGCATGCGGATCGTCCCGGAACTCCGGGCCGCGCACATCGAGCGACACCGACTCGGGACCCCTGCCGAGCTGCTCTACCTCGACACGAACTACGACCTCGCGGGCACGCCGCTCGTCGCGGGCATCCGACGCGTCACGATGCCGGGCGCGCTGCGGCGGTTCCTGCGCACCGGCGCCACCACGCTCGAGGTCCCCGAGCCGTACTGGATGCGCTTCTGGCCGAAGCACCTCGGGCTCGTGCTCGGCTTCAAGGCCGCGGGCGTGCTCCGGCGCCGCCGGCACCGCGTCGTCACCTACGCGATGGAGAACAACGCCCTCGCGACCCTGGTCGGCGGGCGGCGTCGGGTCCCCGGGTGGGCCGTCCGGGCCGTCGCACTCCTCATCGGCGGTGTCGCGCGCCTCACCCTGGACCGCATCTGCTTCGCGAGCGACGCCGCCCGGGTCGCGTACGCACGACTCCCGTTCCTGTCGGGGGTCGACCAGCGCACGACGCTCGAACTCCCGCGGGCGAACGACACGTCGGTGTCCGCCGAGCCGCTCTCGTGCGTGTTCCTCGGGGTGCTCGAGGAACGCAAGGGGCTGCGCGGGCTGACGATGGCGTGGAGTGCCGTCGAGGAGGCGCTCCCGGACGCGCGGCTCTCGATCGTCGGCCCCGGGCCGCTGCAAGCCGAGCTCGAGGCGTGGGCAGCGCGCCGTCCGGACAGCCGGACGGTGCTCGGACGGTTGCCCCACGGCGAGGCCGGCGCGCTGCTCGCGTCGAGTTCCGTGCTGGTGGCCCCGTCCGTGCCCGACGGTCGGTGGATCGAGCAGATCGGCCTCCCGATCAAGGAGGCCCTCGCCGCTGGGCTGACGGTGGTCACGACGGACCAGACCGGTCTGGCGCCCTGGCTCGTCGCACACGGGCACGAGGTCGTCGACGTCGATCCGTCCGGGCTCCCGGAGCGGCTCGCAACGGCGCTCGTCCGGGCGCTGCGGAACCCGCTCGATCGTGACGAGGTCCGCGCCGCCCTCCCGGACCGTGACGGACGACTCGTGGCCGACGCGTGGTTGCACGAGCTCGTCGGTGGCACCTCGTCGGCAACCGGTGCACCCGAGGCCGACGGGTAGGGTCGATCCGCGGCCGAACTCCGACCGCGCCGCACCGCGGATCGTGTTCGAAGGAGAGCACATGTCGTTCACCGATCTCGTCCCCGACCCCGGCGCCGTCGAGCGCATCGCGACGGGCAGCACCTGGGCCGAGGGGCCGTGCTGGATCCCCGCGAGCCGGACCCTGCGGTGGTCGGACATCCCGGGCGACCGCATCCTGCAGTGGCACGCCGGCTCCGGTGAGACGTCGGTGTACGCCGAGGGGGTCGAGTTCACGAACGGCCGCACC
Source organism: Curtobacterium sp. MCBA15_016 (assembly GCF_001865105.1). Taxonomy (NCBI): domain Bacteria; kingdom Bacillati; phylum Actinomycetota; class Actinomycetes; order Micrococcales; family Microbacteriaceae; genus Curtobacterium; species Curtobacterium sp. MCBA15_016. The sequence goes on along the minus strand of NZ_MJGR01000045.1, from coordinate 19,733 downwards.
CTCGACCGCGACGGCAGCGTCGTGCAGTGCTCGCACGGGAACCGACGGGTCGAGCGCGACCGGGACGGGGTCGTCACGCCGATCGTGGACGCGTGGGACGGCGTCCGGTTGAACTCCCCGAACGACGTCGTGGTCGCGCGGGACGGCAGCGTGTGGTTCACCGACCCGGCGTACGGCATCACCCAGCCGCGCGAGGGGCACCCGGGCGAGCGGGAGTACGGCGACCACTGGGTGTTCCGGTGCGGCCCGGACGGTGCGGACCTGCGGCCGGTCGCCACCGACCTCGACGAACCGAACGGGTTGGCGTTCGACCCGACCGAGCAGGTGCTCTACGTCGCGAGCTCGTCCGGCGACGACCCGGTCATCCGGGCGTACGACCGGCGGGGCGGCCGGGGCGACCTGCTCAAGAACGGTCGGGTGTTCGCGCGGTTGGAGCCCGGCGAGGGCGCCCCGGACGGCATCCGCGTCGACGTGCACGGCAACGTGTGGTCCTCGTCGCACCGGGGCGTGGTCGTGTTCGACCCGGACGGCACCCGGCTCGGCGACATCGCCGTCCCCGAGGTCACCGCGAACCTGTGCTTCGGCGGCGACGACGGCACGACGCTGTTCCTCGCCGCGACGACGTCCGTGTACCGGATCGCGACCACGACCCGGGACGCCGCCGCCGAGTAACCCGCTCTTCCGTCACCTGGAACTGCAATGTAGAATATCATTGCAGTCATCAGGTGAACGAGGGAGCGGGTATGTCCAAGCGTGTGGCGATCATCGGGACGCGCGGGTACCCGTCCTACTACGGCGGGTTCGAGACGGCCGTGCGGCACATCGCACCGCACCTGGCCGACGCCGGCTGGGACGTCACGGTCTACGGCCGTCCCGGACAGGAACGGGTGGACGACCCGTCCCTCGACCACCGGGTGACCCGACGCACGACCCGTGGCCTCGAGTCGCGGTCGCTCTCGACCCTCACGTACGGCATGACCGCCGTGCTCGACACGATCCGACGACGGCCGGACGTCGCGCTCGTGATGAACTGCGCGAACGGGTACTGGCTCCCGCTCCTGCGGCTCGCCGGCATCCCCACCGTGGTCAACGTCGACGGGATCGAGTGGGAGCGCGCGAAGTGGGGGCGGCTCGCCAAGGCGGTGTTCAAGACCGGCGCCCGGGCCACCGCACGGTTCGCCGATCGGCTCGTCTTCGACGCCGATGCCATCGGGGACTACTGGCGTCGCGAGTTCGGCCGCTCCGGCGTGATGATCCCCTACGGCGGCACGGAGTCCGACGTCCTGCCGCTGCACCCCGACGACGCGCACCTCGCCGGGCGACCGTTCGCCCTCGTGGTGGCGCGGTTCGTGCCGGAGAACACGGTGGCCGAGTTCCTCGTCGCCGCGGAGCGCATCGCCGAGCGCCACCCGGTCGTCATCGTCGGGTCGACGGGCTACGGCGGGGAGCTCGACACCGCCGCGCAGGACCTCGCCGACCGGAACACGGGCGTGTCCTGGCTCGGCCACGTGTCCGACGACGACCGGCTCTTCGCACTGTGGCAGCATGCCGGCGCCTACTTCCACGGGCACAGCGTCGGCGGCACGAACCCGGCCCTCGTGCAGGCGATGCACTGCGGGGCGCCCACCGTGGCCCGCGACACCGTGTACAACCGCGAGGTCCTCGCCGGCACCGGCGTCCGGTTCGTCCAGCCCGACCCCGGCGCGATCGCCGATGCCGTCCTCGACCTGCTCGCCGACCCCGTCGAGCAGGAGCTGCTCCGGGGCAGCGTGCGTGACCGGGCCCGCTCGGCGTACACGTGGTCGGGCGTCTGTGGCGCGTACGAAGACGCCCTCGAGCAGCAGACCCGCGGCGTCACCGTCCGGAAGGCGGCCGCTGCCGTATCCTGACTCGGCCATGCAGTGCGACTACTTCGACCGCGGGGTGTGCCGCTCGTGCACGCTCATGGGGCAGCCGTACGCCGAGCAGGTCCTCGACAAGGAACTCCGCACGCGCGAACTCCTGCACGACGCGGTCGAGGCCGCCGGGGGTCCGGGCTCGGTCGAGTGGCTGCCCGCGATCACCAGCCCCGAGTCCGCGTACCGCAACAAGGCGAAGATGGTGGTCGGCGGGACCGTCCAGCACCCGACGGTCGGCATCCTCGACCACCGGCAGCGCGGGGTGGACCTGCGGCACTGCGGCATCTGCACGCCCGGGATCCAGCACGCGCTCCCGATCCTCGCCGGGTTCATCGCGGACGCCGGGCTCATCCCGTACGACGTCGCCACCCGCCGGGGCGAGCTGAAGTTCGTGCTCGTGACGGAGTCGCCGGACGGGGAGCTCATGGTGCGGTTCGTCCTGCGTTCCGAGGGACAGCTGGCGCGCCTCCGGCAGCACCTCGACGCGCTCCACCGGGTGCTGCCGAACGCCGTCGTCGTCACCGTGAACCTGCTCCCGGAGCACAAGGCCGTCACCGAGGGGGAGCAGGAGATCGTGCTCACCGAGCGGGAGACGCTCTCGATGCGACTCGGTGACGTCACGATGCACCTCCGCCCGCAGAGCTTCTTCCAGACGAACACGCACGTGGCCACCGAGCTGTACGCCCAGGCCTCGGCGTGGATCGACGAGGTGGCGCCGGCGTCGATGTGGGACCTCTACTGCGGCGTCGGCGGCTTCGCCCTGCACGCCGCCCGCCCCGGTCGCGCGGTGACGGGCATCGAGACCAGCCGCGAGGCCGTGCGATCGGCGGGGCAGTCGGCGCGCGAGGCCGGCCTCGAGGGCGTCCGCTTCGCCGCGGACGACGCGACCGAGCACGCGCTCCGTGCCCGTCCCGACGCCGTCCCCGAGCTCGTCGTCGTCAACCCGCCGCGGCGCGGGATCGGCGAGACGCTGTCGACCTGGCTCGAGGAGTCGGACGTCCGGCACGTCGTCTACTCGAGCTGCAACCCGGTGACCCTGGCGAAGGACCTCGCGCGGATGCCGTCGCTGCGCCTGCGGCGCGCGCGGGTGCTCGACATGTTCCCGCAGACGGGCCACCTGGAAGCGGTGACGCTGCTGTCCCGAGGGTGACCGACCGGCGGACGGGAGGCGCGGGTCGGCGCCGCCACGTGCCTCCTGGCCGTCATTGCCAGGGAATTGCCAAGGTGACGTACCCGGGTCCGCCGCGATGACCATGCCCATGGGGATCCACGCGTACAGGTTCCGTCCCCGGAGACATAGCACCAACGGGTAGAACCGTTTGTCTCGGTTTGATAACGGTGAAGAGTTTCCTATGGTGGCCGACCGAGGCGCCACCGGCACGAGACCACTGCCCCCGGCGGCGCACCCCACGACACGACCGCGATCGGTCGGGACGGGCAGTGGCGATCGGCTCTCGATCCGTGGTCCCGGTGGAGCAATCAACCATGAAGAAGCTTTCTCGTACCCGCACCATCGTCGGTGGCCTCGCCTTCGCAGGCATCGCCGCGACGGGTGTCGGCCTCGCGGCGGCGCCCGCGAACGCAGCATCCGGCTCGACCTGGGACGCCCTCGCGCAGTGCGAGTCCGGCGGCAACTGGGCGATCAACACCGGCAACGGCTACTACGGCGGCCTCCAGTTCAACCTCGGCACCTGGCAGGCGAACGGCGGCACGGGCAACCCGGCCTCCGCGAGCCGTGCGACCCAGATCGCCGTCGCCGAGCGCGTCCTCGCCTCCCAGGGCTGGGGCGCATGGCCGGCCTGCTCCGCCCAGCTCGGGCTGAGCGGCACGACCGGCGCCGCCCCGCAGGCCGCCGCTCCGGCTCCCGCCGCCCCGACCCAGCAGGCTGCCCCGCAGCAGCAGGCGCCGGTGCAGCAGGCCGCCCCGCAGCAGGCCGCGCCGTCGACCCCGGCCCCCGCGACCGAGGCGGCTCCGGCTGCCCCGAGCAAGCCCGCGGCCGTCAAGACGAGCGGCAAGACCTACACGGTCGTGTCGGGCGAGACCCTCGACAGCATCGCGACGAAGCTGCGCATCGACGGCGGCTGGAACAAGCTCTGGGCCGCGAACACGTCGACCATCGACGACGCGAACCTGATCTACGCCGGCCAGGAGCTCCAGCTCCCCGCCTGATCGTTCCTCCGATCGACAGGACGCCCGGTGACCGTGTGGTCACCGGGCGTCCTGCTGTGTCCGGCTACTGCGGGTTGTCGGCCAGCCACCCGGCGACGTCGTTCGAGCGGAGCGCCTGGGACAGCGACTGCACGGCGATGGTGTTCACCGCGACGTAGGACTGTCCGTCCGCCGAGGTCCCGCCGCCCGCGGTCGGCATCGTGAACGTCCGCAGGTCCGACGGCCGGACGTCACGCAGGGACCAGCCGAGGTCGACCATCGTGCCGGCGGTCAGGCCGGCGTCCACCGACAGGTACTCGCTCGTCGCCCGGACGAAGTCCTGCACGCGCCCGGGGTTCGTGAGGGTGTCGCGCGAGAGGAGTCCGTCGATGATCCCGCGCATGAACGCCTGCTGGTTCCGGACGCGGGTGTGGTCGGCGTCGGCGAAGGCGTACCGCTCGCGGACGAACGCCAGGGCCGCGTCGCCGTCGAGGTGGTTCGCGCCGGCGGTGAACTCATGGCCGCGGGCCGAGAACGCCGTCCGTGACTGCACCGTCACCCCGCCGAGCGCGTCGGTCATGCCCGAGAAGCCGGCGAAGTCGATCTCGGCGACGTGGTCGATGCGCACGTCGAGCAGGCGTTCGACCGTCTGGACCGTCAGCGGGACCCCGCCCCAGGAGTACGCCGCGTTGATCTTCGCGGTGCCGTGGCCGGGGACCTCGACCCACGAGTCGCGCATGATCGACATGAGGTACACCGCCCGCTTGTCGGCCGGGACGTGGGCGAGCATCAGGGTGTCCGAGCGACCACCGGCAGCGCGGTCGCCGTCGGGGTCGGCGCCCTGGCGGGAGTCCGATCCGATGAGCAGGATGTTCTGCGCGCCCTCGGTCGGAGCGGGGCGCGCGCCGGTCGGGAACGGGTCGGCGAGGACGTCGGCGTCGAAGCTGCGGACGAGGCCCGCGATGAAGAGGCCGGCGACGACGGCGAGCACCGTGGCGACGGCGACGAGCGAGCCGGCGGTGCCGAGGACGGCGACGAGGAACGGGCGCTTCCGGCGGCGTCGGCGCCGCTTCCGGCCGTTGCTGCTCCGGCTCCCGCTCCGGCTCGAGCCGCTGCTGTGGGGCCTGCGGGCGCTCGATCCGCTCCGGGGTGCCCGCGGTGCGGAGGCGTCGGTGCCCGCGTCGGCGCCAGCGTCGGCGGCGGCGATCGATGCTGCCTGCGCTGCCGCCTCGGCCAGTTCGGCCGCATCGGCTGCTTCGGCTCGTTCGGCGGCCTGACGGGCTGCTCGGCGCTCGGACATCGGGTCTCCTGCGGGTCGGGTCGGTCGTGCTACCGACTCCGCGAGTCTACCGTATGTGGTATATCAACCGCTAGGTGTTCGGTTCGGCCGGTGCTTCTCGAGCAGCAGGGTCAGGGCGCCCCGCAGTGCGGCGTCGTCCGGCAGGACGTCACGCTCGATGTGCCGGGCGGTCTCCCATGCCTCGCGCCCGTGCTCCGTCACGGTGACGATCCGCCGTCGCCGGTCGTCCGGGTGCGGTGAGCGTTCGACGAGCCCGTCGCGCTCCATGCGCTCGAGTGTGCGGGACATCGTCTGCGGCTGCACGCGTGCCGTCCGGGCCAGGGTGTCCGCGCCCGTCGGGCCGGTCCGCACGAGGATGTCGATCGCGATGAGCGCCGCGTGCGGGAGGCCGATCGCACGCAGACGCTCGTCCCAGTCCCGTTCGATCGCCCGGGCAGCGGCGGAGAGGAGACGCCCCAGCGGCCATGCGTCGGGGGTGTCGTCCATGCCCCGAGTCTACGGATCCCGTTCCTTCGATCTCTCTAGTAATCAGCATGCTGACGATTGGAGTACGCTCACGGACGTGTCCCGCTTCCTCCGCATCGTCCTCCCCGCGCTCGTCATCGTGGTCTGGCTCGCGATCGCCTCCGTCGGCGGTCCGTTCTTCGGCAAGATCTCCGAGGTGTCCACGAACGACCAGACGTCGTTCCTGCCGGCATCGGCGGACGCCACCAAGGTGCAGGAACGCGCGTCCGAGTTCCGGCAGGCGTCGGGCGCACCGGCGATCATCGTGCTCGAGCGCGACGGCGGCCTGACGGCTGCGGACCAGCGCGCCGCGACCACCCTGGCCCAGCGGCTCGGGGACCGCGACGACGTGCAGGGCGTCAGCCCGGTGATCCCGAGCGAGGACGGCGACGCGGTCGAGATCGTCGCCACGCTGACCCAGAGCGCGGACACCGGTGACGCCGTCGAGGCCGTCCGCGCCGACGTCGAGGACGCGCTGCCGTCGGGGGTGCAGGGCTACGTCACGGGTCCGGCGGGCTTCACCGCCGACCTCACCGAGGCCTTCGCGGGCATCGACGGGCTGCTGCTCGGTGTGGCGCTCGCCGCGGTCTTCGTGATCCTCATCATCGTCTACCGCTCACCGCTCCTGCCGATCCTCGTGCTCGGTACCGCGACGTTCGCCCTGTGCGCGTCGATCCTCGTCGTGTGGTGGCTCGCCAAGGCCGACATCGTGACCGTGAACGGCCAGGTGCAGGGGATCCTGTCGATCCTCGTCATCGGCGCCGCGACCGACTACGCGCTCCTCTACACCGCACGCTTCCGCGAGGCACTGCGCGACCACCGCACCGGGTGGGACGCGACGAAGGCCGCCCTGCGGGGGAGTCTCGAGCCGATCCTCGCCTCGGGCGGGACCGTGATCGTCGGCGTGCTCTGCCTGCTGCTCTCCGACCTCAACTCGAACAAGGCACTCGGTCCCGTCGCGGCCATCGGCATCGCGTTCAGCCTCCTCGCCGCGCTCACCCTGCTGCCCGCGCTCCTGCTGGCGTTCCGGCGCGCGGCGTTCTGGCCGCTCCGCCCGAAGTACGGCAGCGCGCACCCCGTCCTCACCGGGCCCGATGCCCGTGGGCTCTGGGCACGGGTGGGTCGGCTCGTGGCGCGCCGCTCCCGTGTGGTCTGGATCGTGTGCACCGTCGGGCTCCTCGCGATGGGCACCGGCCTCGTCGGACTCAAGGCCGACGGCGTCCCGCAGAGCGACCTGGTCATCGGGAGCTCGCAGGCGCGCGACGGTCAGGACGTGCTCGCGGACCACTTCCCGGGCGGGTCCGGCAGCCCGGCACAGGTCATCGGCGCCGCGTCGAGGACCGACGAGCTCGCCGCTGCGATCACGGGCGTGGACGGCGTGGACAGCGTCGTGGCGGCCGCGAAGGACGCCCCGTCCGGCACCGTCCCCGTGACGACGAGCGGCAACCCGGGCGGCGCCGCCGGTGGGACCCCGACCGTCTCCCGCGGCGACGTCCTGCTCGAGGCCACCCTGTCCGACCCGGCCGACTCCGACGCCGCCGAACAGACCGTGCGTGCCCTCCGCACGGCGGTCGAGCGGGTGGACCCCGGCGCGATCGTCGGTGGCGCGACCGCGACCGCCGTCGACACGAACGACACCGGCATCCGGGACCGCACGCTGATCATCCCCGTGGTGCTCGCGGTCATCCTGCTCATCCTGATGCTGCTGCTCCGGAGCATCGTGGCGCCGCTCGTGCTCATCGGCAGCGTCATCGTGTCCTTCGCCGCGGCGCTCGGCGTCGGTGCCCTCGTGTTCGACCACGTGTTCCACTTCCCCGGGGCCGACCCGAGCGTCCCGCTGTACTCGTTCGTGTTCCTCGTGGCGCTCGGCGTGGACTACAACATCTTCCTCATGACCCGGGTGCGCGAGGAGGCCCTGCAGCACGGTCCGCACGAGGGCGTCCTGCGCGGGCTCGGGGTCACGGGCGGCGTGATCACCTCGGCCGGGGTCGTCCTCGCGGCGACGTTCGCGGCGCTCGGCGTGATCCCGATCCTGTTCCTCGTGCAGATCGCGTTCGTGGTCGCCTTCGGCGTGCTGCTCGACACGATCGTGGTCCGCTCGTTGCTCGTCCCCGCGCTGGCGTACGACCTCGGGCGCCGGGCCTGGTGGCCGTCGCGCCTGTCGCGTCCGGCCCATCACATGTGACACGCTGGGCGCATGCCAGTTCCTTCGACGCAGCCCGCCGCCGAGCGGAAGCTCCTCCGTGACACCGTGCAGGACAAGATCCGGGACGCGATCATGGACGGCACCCTGGAACCGGGCGAACGGCTCAACGACGACGACCTCATCGCCTGGCTCGGTGTCTCCCGCACCCCCATCCGTGAAGCACTCGCCGAGCTCGCCCGAGCCGGACTCATCGAGATGGCGCCGAACCGGTACACCCGCGTCGCCGCCCCGACGAAGGACGAGCTCCTCGACGCCTACCGCACGCTCGGCGTGATCTACGGCGGTGTCGCCCGCCTCGCGACGCCGCGCTTCACGGACGCGCAGCGCAAGAAGGTCGTGAAGACCCTCGACGACGTCACGGCGCAGGTCGAGGCCCGGCACCAGGGCGAGGTCGCCCAGCACGGCGCGGACATCTACGCGATGTGGGCCGACCACTGCGGCAACCCGTCGCTCGAGCAGCTCTGCAAGGCGACGACGGACGGGCTCGCGTTCAAGCTGCGGGTGCCGGAGCTGGCCGAGCTGGTGCCGGCCGAGGTCGTGCTGCCGGAGCTCGAGAAGCTCAAGGCCGCCGTCGTCGCGAAGGACCCGATCGCCGCCGAGCTCGCCATGGAGGCGATCCACCTGCTGCCGTCGCGCGACTGACGCGACGAGCGCGACCGGCGCGACGAGCGCGACCGGCGCGACCACCTGACGGCCAGGAGGCGCGGTGCGGGCCCGCACCGCGCCT
>NZ_MJGR01000045.1:10034-10354 GCF_001865105.1 Curtobacterium sp. MCBA15_016 | reverse complement strand
CCGCGCCTCCTGTCCGTCAGTGCGCGACCGCGCTGATCATGCCGAGGCCGACGCTGATGCGGTCGGCCACCTCGATGAGGTCCTCGGCGAGCGACGCGGTGTCGCGGTCCCGCAGCTGCGTCACCCGCCCGGAGATCGACAGCGCCGCGACGATGCGCCCCGACGCGTTCCGGATCGGTGCCGCGATGCAGAACCGGCCGAGCGCGACCTCTTGGTTCTCGACGCACCAGCCGCGCTTCGCGGAGGCCTCGAGGTCCGCCGTGAGCGCGTCGTGCGACGTGATCGTGTGGTCCGTGTAGCGCGCGAGGTCCGCGCCGAGC
>NZ_MJGR01000045.1:8918-9364 GCF_001865105.1 Curtobacterium sp. MCBA15_016 | reverse complement strand
GCGCGAGGTCCGCGCCGAGCAGCGCCTCCCGCTCGGCCTGTGACAGGTCGAGCATGAGCGCCTTGCCGAGCGCCGAGGCGTGCAGCGGCTGCCGCATGCCGATCATGGTGTGCGACTTCGGGGCGAGTGAGCCCTCGAAGTGGCAGAGGTAGATGCAGGCCGCGTCGTCCTGCACCCCGACGTTCGCGGTGAGGCCGATGCGGTGCGCGAGCTCCTGCGCGGCGGCCCGGCTCTCGCGGTGGACGGGGTTGTGGTTGAGCCCCTGGCTGGCGAGCTCGAGGACGGCCCGCCCGACGGAGTACCCCTGCGACTCGGGGTCGCGTCGCACGTACTCGAGCGACTCGAGCGTGGCGAGGAGCCGCCCGGTCGTCGACGTGCCGAGGCCGATCGCCCGTGCGATGTCGGAGGCGCGCATCGCCCCGTCGGCGGCACCGAGCGCGCCGAGG
>NZ_MJGR01000045.1:7616-8251 GCF_001865105.1 Curtobacterium sp. MCBA15_016 | reverse complement strand
CGGCACCGAGCGCGCCGAGGACCGCCGCGGCGCGCTCGATGCTCTGGTTCGGAGGGGTGGTGGCCATCCGCCCATTCTGTCCCGTGGAGTCGATCAGGACACCGTGACACCGCTGACGAACTGGTTCGTCCGCACCTGTGCCGTGGTGAGGGGTGCGCCGCCGAGCACGACGTCCTCGAGGGCGACGTCCGACACCCCGTGCGTCGCGTCCCACCCGGACAGCGTCACCGTGTCGGCCGTGACGTCGGTGAAGTCGCGGATCGTGATGCCCGTGATCCTGCCCCGCTCGTCGCGGTACCCGGTGTCGTTCGAGTACTGGCCCTTGAGCACCTGCAGCACGATGGCCTGCCCGCCGACGGGCTGTGACTCCACGTGGAAACCGTCCACGGTGACGTCGGAGACCGTCGCCCAGTCCTGGACGTCGAACTTCAGGGCGACCTCCTTCGCGCGGAGGACGTACGACTGCGTGATGGAGACGTCGGTGAAGACCTCGGTCTCCATGGACGAGCCGAACCGGACGGGGTTGCCGCCGGTGACGTTCCAGAACGTGGTGTCGGTCGCGTGCAGCCCACGGGTCTCCGGTTCGCCGTTCGTGGCCGCGTCGAGGGCGTGCCAGCCGAACCCGTCGTCACCGC
>NZ_MJGR01000045.1:6632-6930 GCF_001865105.1 Curtobacterium sp. MCBA15_016 | reverse complement strand
GCCGAACCCGTCGTCACCGCTCATCACGAAGTTGTGCTCGACCGTCATGTCCTGCACGCCGTCGGTGTCGATGCCGTCGTTGTTGATGAGCGTGCCCATCAGGTTCAGCCATGACACGTGGATGCCCGAGGAGCGGATGTACAGCGTCTGCCACCACTGGGCGTTGCGGACGCCGATGCCGGACACCGTGATGTCCGAGCTGTCGTGGAAGCGGATCGCCATCGTCTTGTCGGTCCGCGACGTGTCCGAGCCGGCGTCGAGGATCCCGCGCCCGAGCACGTGCACGCCGGTGACGTCG
>NZ_MJGR01000045.1:5408-5944 GCF_001865105.1 Curtobacterium sp. MCBA15_016 | reverse complement strand
CGTGCACGCCGGTGACGTCGTCGCCGTCGATGCGCCCGTGCACGAGGGCACCCGGCGCGAGGTAGACCGTCTGGCCCGACACCGGGCGGATCACGCCGGCGTGGTGCTCGCCGGGTCCGAAGTACAGCACGTCGGGGTCCGACGCGGACGGTACCGCGGTCTCCGACGGCGTGACGAAGAGGAACAGTGCGCGGACGCCGGGGGTCTCGATGACGAGCGGGTGCGCGTCGCGGATCGTGAAGGTCACGGTGTCGCCGGCCCGGGTCGTGGCGATCCCGAGCGTCCGGGGCGTGACGACCGGGGTGGCCGACGCGGCGAGGCCGGGCATCGTGACGCTGATCGTCGCGGTACCCGTCCCCTTCGCGAACATCGCGACGTCGTGCGAGGTGCCGCTCACGGACTCGGCCTTGACCGGCACGGCGGTCCCGTTGACCGTCACCGTGTGCGCGGTGGCGGTGGGCGACGTCGGGTTCCCCGGGTTCGCCTGGATGCTCGCGGTGCCGGCGGCGACCGCGGTGCCGGACGCGACGGCCGGC
>NZ_MJGR01000045.1:3818-4729 GCF_001865105.1 Curtobacterium sp. MCBA15_016 | reverse complement strand
TGCCGGACGCGACGGCCGGCGGCCCGACGACCCCGACGGTGGTGAGCGACAGTGCGACGGCCGTCGCGATGGTCAGTGCGCGCAGGCGCATGGCGATCTCCCTTGATCGTGGTGGTGCTGCGGGTGGTGCGGTGGGTCAGTAGACCTTCACGGCGCTCGCCGACACGAACGGTGAACCGTTCGTGGCGGTCACGACGACGCGGAGCGAGGCGGTCCGCGTCGGCGCGACGTCGTGCACGCGGTGCCGGTGCCGGTTGTCGGTGACGGTCGCGAGTCCCCGCCACGATCCGTCGACGCACGCCTCGATCCGGTAGTCGCGGGCCAGGGTCGGGACCGCGTCCCACGGCGTGCGGTGGTGGTGCAGGTTGATGAGGTCGGCGTCGACGTCGTCGTTCCAGACGATGCGGACCTCGCGGACGTCGACGGGCTCCGCCCAGTCGAGGGTGAGGGTCGCCGCGCCGTCGTCCGGCTCCGACGACCACAGGTGCGGTCCGCCGAAGGGGCGCTGGTAGCCGTCGGCGACCCGGGAGGCGCGCCACGCGTCCGACGCGTCGGCTGCGGTGAACGCGAAGGAGCGTCCGCGCAGGGCCCGCGCCTCCCAGTCGGTGACCGGCTGGTCGGCCTCCTCCGGGATGTGGTCGTCGAACTGCTCGTCGTCGGCCGTGCGGGCGCGGAGCGCGAGGACGCCGTACGGGTGCCCGTCGGTGAGGACCAGGCGCACGCCGGGGGTCCGGCGGACCACGACCACGGCGTTGCACGGCTCGTCCGGCCGGAACCCGAGGTCGACGGCCGCCTCGCCCGCCCCGGCGGGGACGCTCGCGGTGTGCGTCGACACGTGCGCGATCGGGGCGTAGTTCTGCGGCCGGCCCGTGGTCCAGAGCTCGATCATGACGTCGGTGTCGTGGTCGGCG
>NZ_MJGR01000045.1:2380-3138 GCF_001865105.1 Curtobacterium sp. MCBA15_016 | reverse complement strand
CGTCGGTGTCGTGGTCGGCGACGGTCCGGAACGCGACGGAACCGAGCACGGGGTCGACCGGCACGACCAGCGCCGCGTCGCGGTCGAGCGCGAAGGTGTCCGCGGTCGCCCACGGGGTGGTGTCGAGCCGGACGAGTTCGCTGCTCGCGCTGATCCGGGCGCGCTGGGCGAGGTCCGCCCCGTCGTGGGCCCGGACGCCGATGAGCGGCGCGTCCTCGCGGAGGAGCGTCTGCTGCAGCATCGCGACGTGGTCGGTGCCGAGCTCGCGCGGCGTGAAGCCGTGGCGGGCGGCGAGGTGCGCGGCGGTCCCGGCGGCCTGGCCCTGGGTGGCGCAGGTGGCCATCACGCGGGTCGACCCGAACGCGACGTGCGACGCGGAGATGTTCCTGCCGGCGAAGAGCAGGTTGGCGACGTCCGCCGAGTAGAGGGAGCGGAACGGGATGTCGTACGTGCCGTCCGTGTACCGCTGCTGCGCCCCGGCCGTCTCGGCGTAGACGCCCTCGACCGGGTGCAGGTCGATCGACCACCCGCCGAACGCGACCGTGTCCGGGAAGGTCCGCTGCGAGAGGAGGTCCTGCTGGGTGAGGGTGTGGTCGCCCACGAACCGTCGGTACTCCCGCTTGCCCGGGATCGCGCCGACCCAGTCGAGGGTGAGCGAGTCGGCGTCGAACGCGCCGGAGTTCTTGATGTGGTCCCAGATGCCGTAGACGACGCCCCACAGTTCGTCGCGGATCCGTTCGTTCTCGGTGACGGTGTCG
>NZ_MJGR01000045.1:985-1720 GCF_001865105.1 Curtobacterium sp. MCBA15_016 | reverse complement strand
CGTTCTCGGTGACGGTGTCGAGCTCGCCGCCCCACTCGATCCACCAGTAGTTGCAGCCGTTGTCCCCGGTCTTGATCGCGCGGTTCGCCAGGATCGGCGTCGTGCTGAGGTCCTTCGCGATCGACGGCGGCACGAACTTCTCCGGGCGGCCGGTGTCGTGCGTGGAGAAGAAGATCGAGCTGCCGAGGAGTTCGTCGTCCGGTTGTTCGGGCGCCCACTCCTCGCCGTGTTCGTCGCGGCCCTCGCGCCCGATCCGGTACGACGCCCCGGCCAGGGCACCGACGAGCCCGTCTCCCGTGCAGTCGAGGAACACCGGGGCGGTGAACGTCGTCTCGATCTCGGAGCCCATCGTCCAGCCGGTGACGGACGCGATGCGCGGTGCACCGGTCTCGTCGTCCACCGTCGTCACGGTCCGCACGTCGGTGTTGAGGTGCAGGTGGACGTCCGGCTCGGCGCGCACGAGGTCGAGAACGACCTGGTCCCAGTAGATCGCGTTGCCCTGCGGGTTCCGGTACTGGTTCTCGAGGAACAGCTCGCCCATGATCCCGGTCTCGCGGGCGAACCGCTGCGTGCCGTGGGCGGTGGCGCCGACGACCCACACGCGGATCTCGCTCGAGGAGTTCCCGCCGAGGACCGGGCGGTTGGTGACGAGGGCGACGCTGGAGCCGAGGCGGGCGGCGGCGACGGCGGCGCTCACACCGGCGAGGCCACCTCCGACGACCACGACGTCGTGGT
>NZ_MJGR01000045.1:0-293 GCF_001865105.1 Curtobacterium sp. MCBA15_016 | reverse complement strand
ACCACGACGTCGTGGTGCTGTTCACGGGACTGCATGGCGGCGACGGTATCACTTGCTGGCGATACTTTCCCACTGTGTGGCAAAGTGTGCCCGGCGAGTGCTATCGTCAACCAACTCTCGACAACGAAGTGTGAGGTCTCCCCATGAGCGACGGAACCCAGACGCGCACCAGCGCCGACGCCGCCAACGCCCCCGTCCCGGACGTGTTCGGCGACGACGCCCGCCGCCGGAGCATGCGGAAGGTGATCGTGGCGGCCGGCGTCGGCCACTTCGTGGAGTGGTTCGACTTCGGC
>NZ_MJGR01000044.1:0-18178 GCF_001865105.1 Curtobacterium sp. MCBA15_016 | reverse complement strand
TGGTTCGACGTCGGAAACGTAGTTCGTCGCCGCCGGGCCCGCGCCGCGGGCGACCGGCGCGCGAGCCGCGGGCCGCGGGCCGCGGGCCGCGAGCCGCGCTCGGTCGCGCCGGGTGCCGGCGCCGACCGGCGCAGCCGGCAGCCGGCGGGCGGCAGCCGGCGGCTGCCGGCGCACAACCAAAAGCACGCGGAGCCGCGCGGATGCGTGGTTCCGGGCGACTTTGGTTGTGCGGTGCGGCAGCGCGCCCGCCGCGGCGCGGCAGCGCGCGACGGCAGCGCGCGCCCGCGCGCCGCGTCAGTACCGGTAGTGCTCGGGCTTGTAGGGGCCCTCGACCGGGACACCGATGTACGCCGCCTGCTCCGGCCGGAGCTCGGTCAGCGCGACCCCGAGCGCGTCGAGGTGCAGCCGCGCCACCTTCTCGTCGAGGTGCTTCGGCAGCACGTACACCCCCGTCGGGTACTCGGCGCGGCGGGTGTGCAGCTCGATCTGGGCGAGCACCTGGTTCGTGAAGGAGTTGCTCATCACGAAGGACGGGTGCCCCGTGGCGTTGCCGAGGTTCATGAGCCGCCCCTCGGAGAGCACGAGGATCGACCGGCCCGTCGGCAGACGCCACTCGTGCACCTGCGGCTTGATCTCGACCTTCTCGACACCCGGCAGGGACTCGAGGCCGGCCATGTCGATCTCGTTGTCGAAGTGCCCCACGTTCGCGACGATCGCGAGGTGCTTCAGCGCGAGCATCTCGTCGACACCGACGACACCGAGGTTGCCCGTGCACGTGACGACCATGTCGACCTGGTCGGCGACGTCCGCGAGGCGCGCCACCTGGTACCCGTCCATCGCGGCCTGGAGCGCGCAGATCGGGTCGACCTCGGACACGATCACGCGGGCGCCCTGCCCGCGGAGCGCCTCGGCCGCCCCCTTGCCGACGTCGCCGTAGCCCACGACGAACGCGACCTTGCCGCCGATCAGCACGTCGGTCGCCCGGTTGAGCCCGTCGGGCAGCGAGTGCCGGATGCCGTACTTGTTGTCGAACTTCGACTTCGTGACGGAGTCGTTGACGTTGATCGCCGGGAACTTCAGCTCGCCGGTGCGTGACAGCTCGTAGAGGCGGTGCACGCCGGTGGTGGTCTCCTCGGTCACGCCCTCGATCTCGGCCGCGATGCGGGTCCAGCGGTCCGACGACTCCTGCAGTGAGGCGGCGACGGTGTCGAGGACGATCTTCCACTCGGTGCTCGCGTCCGCCCCGGCATCGGGCACACGGCCGGCGGCTTCGGCATCGGCGCCGGTGTGCACGAGCATCGTGGCGTCGCCGCCGTCGTCGAGGATGAGGTTCGGGCCGATCCAGTCGGCGGAGGCGGCTGCGGCCTCGGCCGACCAGTCGAAGATCCGGCTGGTGCACCACCAGTACTCCTCGAGCGTCTCGCCCTTCCACGCGAACACGGGGACGCCGGCCGGCGACTCAGGCGTGCCGGTCGGGCCGACGGCGATGGCAGCGGCGGCTTCGTCCTGCGTGGAGAAGATGTTGCAGCTCGCCCACCGGACCTGCGCACCGAGCGCGACGAGCGTCTCGATGAGGACGGCCGTCTGCACCGTCATGTGCAGCGAACCCGCGATGCGCGCGCCGGCGAGCGGCTGCGACGCGCCGAACTCCTCGCGCAGGGACATGAGCCCCGGCATCTCGTTCTCGGCGAGGCGGATCTGGTGGCGCCCCGCCTCGGCGAGGGCGAGGTCGGCGACGCGGAACGGTGCTGCGGTACGGGCTTCGGTGGGCATGCGGCCCAGTCTTCCACGCCGGGAGGCGCGGGTCGTCAGCCGACGTCGGTGCCGTGAGCCGCGCCTCCTGGGATCCCCCTGTGGAGGACCGGACCCGACCGCGTCAGTCCGCGTCGCGACGGAGCGGCTCGCGCCGCACCACCTGCCACCCGCGCGGGACGCGCAGCTGCGCCGCGTGGCGGGCGCAGAGGTCGTAGCCGTGGGGCTCGACGCGGGTGGAGAGGGGGCCGACGACGACCATGGAGTCCCCGTAGTCGTACGTCAGGGTCGCCGAGGCGCTCGCGCCACAGGCGACCTTGCTGCAGATCCTCACGTCCATACCGCCACCGACCCTATCGGAGCAGGGCGGCACCGCCCGCGCCGCGTACGATGTGGGGATGCGTCGCAGGACTCGTCTCGTCACACCCGTCGACCGGGGCCGCGGTCGGTCCCGGCACGGACGCGGCGGACGGTCCAGCGTGACCGGTCCGGACCTCGCGCCGATCATCACCCGCGCCGAGACGTTCGACCGCATCGTCGGCGACACCGCGCACTACCTGCTCGGGCTCTGGCCGGCCGAGCTCGAGGGCGTCGTGTTCCAGGTCGCGGACATGCCGACGGACTCGACCCTGCCGGACCACATGCCCCGGTGGCGTGTGGACCGCGAGCAGCGCCGCGTGACCGTGTTCCGCGTCCCGGTGGAGCGGGTCACCCGCAGTCCCGAGAAGGACGACACCGACAAGCGCATCATCATCGAGACCGCGGTGTTCCGCGCCGTGGGCGAGCTGATCGACAAGGACCCCTGGGACCTGGCGCCGGACCGCTACCGCCACTGGTGACGCAGCGCGCCACGGCTCAGGGGTAGACCCGGACCGGCGTCGAGACCTCGGTCGCCGCCCGCACCGGGAAGCCGGCGATGCCGTCGTCGCCCATGTAGGTCACCCCGGCGACGAGCCCCTCGGTCCCCTGCAGCTCGAGCTGCTTCGCGACCGGGACGACCACGGTGCGCACACCACCGGCGACGACCTGCACGTCCTGCGTCTCGTCGCCGGAGCGGATCGTGACGTCGGCGTCGGAGCGCGTCGGGTTGACGAGCGTGAGGCGCTGGTTCTCACCGGGCGCGACCGCCGTGATGGTGGACTCGCCGAGCGGGTCGGCGGAGGCGAACCACCCGACGTCCGTGCGTCCGTCGTAGGTGGGCGTGGTCGTGCGGGCGCCGGCGACGAGCGGCTCGGTCGACGTGACGGTGAAGGCGTAGCGACCGTCCGGGAAGTCGTCGAGCGTGACGTCGGTGACGACACCGGGCTCGGCGGTGGCGTTCACGGTGGACCCGCCCCCGTCGGCGGTGGTGATGCCGAGGGTCACGCGGGCCGCCTTCGTGCCGGGCACGAACAGCCGGACGATCGGCGCGGCGTCGGCCGTGTCGTCGCCGCGCTGGGCCTCTTGGGCACCGTCGAGGACCACGCCCGGGATGATCTGCGACGTCGAGGGCGCCGCACCGCCGGAGATGATGTCGAACCCACCGGGGGTGAGGGTGCGGACGATGGACTCCTGCATGTGGGCGACGATCTGGCCGCCGGAGGACTCGACGTGCACGACGGTCGAGCCCTGGTCGGAGACGAACCCGGACAGCGGGACGACCTTCTGGGTGTTCGGCGCGACGACGATGCCGGTCGTGCCGGGAGCGCTGACCGTGCCGGAACCGTCGTAGATCGACAGGTCGACGGTCGCGTTCACGTCGGTCGGGTTCGACAGCGTGACGAGGCTCGTACGGCCGGTCTCGGTGGACCCGCCGACCAGCCAGGTGGACTGGCTCGGGTCGTCGCACGACGCGGCACCGACGCCGACGACGTCCCCGCTCGCGACGCTCTGGTAGCTGCTGCCGGCGACCTGCGGGGTGGTGTCCCCCGCCGGAGCGGTCAGGAGGCGCGGCTTGCTCCCGCCGGTCGCGGAGTCGTCGAGGCCGGAGCGCTCGACGCTCGACCCGGTGGTCGCGGTGGCGACGGTGGCCGAGCCGACGGTGCTCGCCTTCGTCGCGTCGTTGCCGGCGTCGTCCGAGAGCCGGAGCGCGTTGCCCGCGCAGACGCGCTCGGCGTCGGCCGGGACGGGTGTCACCGTCTTGCCCGCGGGACGACCCGGGTCGGTGTCGGTGCCGAGGGCGTGCGCCGCGGTGACGGCTCCGGCGGCGACCACGACGGCGATCGCGGTCGCCGTGCCGCGGACGACCCAGCGGCGGACGGAGGCGGGGGTACGGCTCATTCGTCGCGCTCCTCGTCGAAGGTGGTGGCGGGTTCCTCGGCCTCGATGACGTTCGAGGTGGCACGGCGTCGACGGGGCGCGGTGGGCACCGCCAGCAGGGCCGCGGCGCCGAACACGACCCCGAGGACCACGAGGTAGAGCACGTGCGTCGCCTGTGCCCCGGCCGACCCGGTGGACGGGCGGTCGACGTCGCCCTCGTAGTGGAACAGCTGGCCGCTCGTCGTCTCACCGATGCTCGTGAACAGCGCGTTCTGACCGATCGCCCCGGCTGCACGGTCGTGGACCGCCTGCGCGGAGGAACCGTCGGGGGCGTCGTCGAGCAGGACGAAGCTCACGCCGAGCTGCCGCAGTGCGGGCTCGGGGTCGTACCCGCTCCGGCTCGCCAGGTTGCCGGCGAGGGTCGCGAGCTGCGCACCGGACCGGCTGAGCGTGAGTGCCGTCGAGTCGAGGGTGGTCTGGTCGTCGAGCGTCGAACCCTGACCGCGTTCGAGCGACACCGCGAGCGAGCCGTCGTCCTGCGGGTCGACGACGAGCGTGCCGACGTCGGGGTTGGCCTGCGCCTCGGCGTTCACGTAGGCGCTGAGCACCCGGCCGGAGGTCGGCTGGATCACCGCGTTGCCGAGGTAGAACGCCCCGAACGCCGGTGCCACGGTGACGGCGGCGACCACGGTCGTCACGAGTCCCGCGACCGGGGCGGTCCGCGGCAGCACGTCGATCCCGATGCAGGCGGCGGCGACGATGCCGAACCAGTACACGCTCAGCCCGCTGCCCGGCCAGATGATCGTGGTCGTGGACCCGACCCCGGTGACGGTGACGTGGGTGGCGGCGAACGCGGTGGCGAAGCCGGCCAACGCGATGAGGAGCGTGGCTCCCGCGACGGCCCAGCGGTGGCCCAGCATCGCACCGATGGCGGCGACGGCCACCGGGAGCGCGAGCACCGCCATGAGGACCGGCAGGATCCAGGCGGCGAGCGCGAGCCCGGACGTGGTGGGCAGCCAGCCGCTCCAGTCCGGCACCGGCTGGCCGATGGCGAGCTGGAAGGCCGAGGGTGCGCGGGTGGCCGAGGGCACGCCCGGGTCCGCGAAGACGGCGAGCACGTTGCCGCGGGCGACCTGCGCGAGCACGAGCGGCAGGAAGAGCACGGCTGCCGGCACCGGGATGAACACCCGACGGTGCGCACGACGCCACCCGACGGCGAGCGACACGAGCCAGCCGAGCAGCAGCACCGGCACCAGCGACGGCGCCGAGGCTGCGATGACGGCGAAGAGCAGGGACGCGCCCGAGGCCCAGGCCCACGAGCGGTGCGCCTCGAGCACGGCGAGGAACAGCCAGGGCAGGAGGACGTGCGCGATCACGGCGCCGAGGTGCCCGCTCGTGACGGCACCGACGAGCGTCGGGGCGATCGTGTACAGCGCCGCGCCGATCACCGGGACCCAGGTGCGGGTCGTCAGCTTCCGCACCGCGAACCAGGCGCCGAGCGCGGCGAGCGGGAAAGCGACGAGCATCACGAGCACGACCGAGGTCGACGGCGACCAGAACGTGATCGAGCCGAGCACGGCGACGACCGCGGCGAACGGGTCGCTCGGCCCCGTGAACCCGGTGCCGATCGAGTGCCAGCCGTAGCCGACGTTCTGCCACAGCCGGGCGACGTCGGTGCTCAGCGGCAGGAGCCCGCCGCCGGTCAGCGCCGGCGAGCCGAGCAACGGGTACAGGGTCACGACGCTCAGGACCGCCGCGGCGAGGACGACCCAGATGCCGCCGTCGCCGAGGAACGACGCCCGGGCGATCGGTGCGTCCTCGACCCGGGCGAGCTCGACGTCGCGCGACGTGGTCCGCCGTTCGTGCACCCGGCGCCAGCTGACGCGGAGCGGCTCGACCGCCGCCCACCCGAGCTTCTTGCCGCGTGCGAGGACCCGGCGCGAGCGTCCGGTGCCGCCGCCGAAGGCGACCGAGAACGCCGCGGCGAGCTCGGCCCCGACCGCGGCCGGGTGCTTGGCGACGAGGTGCCCGACCGCGCGGCCGATCGCGAACGGCACGAGCGTGAGCCAGTGGATCCAGAGGACCCCGGCGGACGCGTAGGTCATCCGGCGGTGCAGCTGCGCCTGCCGGTGCATCCGGACGCGCCGCCCCTCGGAGACCCGCTTGCGCCCGAACTCCTCGATGGGTCCGGCGCTCGTCACGCGGGCCTCGGGCACGACGGCGACCCGGTGTCCGGCGAGGCGCACGCGCACGCAGAAGTCGAGCGCGGCGTCCACGTTCGGCAGGGCGGGGTCGAAGCCGCCGAGTTCGTTCCACACCGAGCGTCGGACGAGCATCCCGCCGGCGGCGACCGCCATCACGTCGGTGTTCCGGTCGTGCTGGCCCTGGTCGAGCTCGTCCTGCACGAGGACGATCGACCGGCCGAAGCGGGTCATGCTCTCGCCGAACGCCCGGAGCCGCGACGGGTCGTCGACGTCGACGAGCTTCGGCCCCGCGACGACCACGCTCGGCGCGATCTCGACCGCGGACAGGAGGTCGGCGAGGGCGGTGGGCGCCGGCGCGTTGTCGTGGCCGAGCAGCCAGAGCCACTCGTCGACGGGTTCGTCCGCGACCGCGGGCGGGGCCTCGCGTTCGCCGCGGGCGACCGCCTCGCCGAAGGGGCGACCGGCGGGCAGGCGCAGGAGTTCGGCGGAGCCGCCGAACGAGAGGTCGGTGGTCGAACCGTCGGTCGACCCGAGGTCGACGACGACGAGGTTCTCGGGGTGACGGGTCTGGGCGGCGAGCGCGTCCAGGGTCCGGTCGAGGTGGTCCGCCCCGTTGGCGGCGACGAGGATCGCGGTGACTCTGGGCTGCATGACGGGCGTCACTCTACGGTCTGGAGGCGCGGCTCGGCCTGCGGACGGCGGCGCGCCGTGAACCTGTGGGAGCCATCAACGACCGGTGCGCGTCGGACGCGCACCGTGCCTCCTGGACTGGCCAGGTGCGCGCTCAGGCGCGCTTTCGCAGCTTGCGGCGCTCGCGCTCGGACAGGCCGCCCCAGATGCCGAAGCGCTCGTCGTTCTCGAGCGCGTAGTCGAGGCACTGCGCCCGGACCTCGCACGAGGTGCAGATCTTCTTGGCCTCGCGCGTCGAGCCGCCCTTCTCGGGGAAGAACGCCTCGGGGTCGGTCTGCGCGCAGAGCGAGTCCACCTGCCAGGCGAGCGGGTTCTCCTCGTCGTCGGTCTCCGGACGCCGGACACCCGGGACGCCGAGCGACACGGGGTCGACGTGCCAGTCCTCCGGTACTCCGGCGTGGAAGTCGGAACCGTTCACCCTGATCACCCCTGACGTCTCGATAACGGGACCACAACGATCGCTGTCGTTGCCTGTAATTACAGCGGTGTCATTCGCGAGAGTCAAGTCGCGGATCATAGAAGGCACTGACGGTTCCGGCGTGTCATGTCCCCCGTACGGGCGTGTCGCGGCCGGTCTGTCGGGGTTTCGGGGGACAACTGACGCCCCCTCAGCCGGCCGCGACGGCCCGTCAGCCGATGCGGCGCCGGGCTTCCCAGGCGCTCGTGACCATCTCGTCGAGCGTGTGGCGCATCGCCCAGTCGAGGTCACGCGCAGCCGCTTCGCCCGTCGCGACGATCCGCGCGGGGTCACCGGCGCGTCGCGGCGCGATCTCGGGCTCGAACGCGATGCCGGTGCCCTTCGCCATGGCGTCCATGATCTGCCGGACGCTGACCCCGTCGCCGCTGCCGAGGTTGTACGCGCGCTCGAGGGTCTGGCCCGCCTCGAGCTTCTGCGCGGCGACCGCGTGCGAGTGCGCGAGGTCGGCGACGTGGATGTAGTCCCGCACGCAGGTGCCGTCGGGCGTGGCGTAGTCGTCGCCGTTGATCCGCGGCGTGCGACCGGCCAGCAGGGCGTCGAAGACGAGCGGGAAGAGGTTGTGCGGGCTGGCGTCGTACAGGTCCGGCTCCCCCGACCCGACGACGTTGAAGTAGCGCAGCGACGTCGTGGTGAAGCCCGCGGCGACCTCCATGTCGCGCAGCAGCCACTCGCCGATGAGCTTCGACTCGCCGTAGGGCGACTCCGGCGCCTTCGGGGTGTCCTCGACCACGGTGTCGACGTCCGGCGTGCCGTAGACGGCGGCGCTCGACGAGAACACCGCCTTGGTGACGCCGTTCTCCGCCATCGCCCGGAGGAGCGTCGCCATGCCGGTGACGTTCTGCTCGTAGGTGTGCAGCGGTCGCTCGACCGACACCCCCGCGTACTTGAACCCCGCGACGTGCACCACACCGGTGACGGCGTGCTCACGCAGCGTCCGGGCCACCAGCTCGCCGTCGAGGATCGTGCCCTCGACGAACGGCACGTCCTCGGGCACGAACGCCCGGAAGCCGCTCGAGAGGTCGTCGAACGCGACGGTGTCGATGCCCGCCGCACGCAGTGCTCGGACGACGTGGGACCCGATGTACCCGGCGCCGCCGGTGACCAGCCAACTCATGCTGGCCACGCTAGCGGAACCGGCGCGGCGTCAGACCGCCACGCGCTGCGGGTTCACGCACCCGTCGCGATGAAGACCGTGGACGCCAGACCGCTGCCGTTGTCGGCCTCGACCGTGACGTCGCCCTCGTCGGGGGTGATGTAGCAGGACTCCCCCTGGCGCAGCAGCGTCGCGGACTGCGCCCCGACGAGCGTCACCGCGCCCGCCGTGCAGATCGCGATCGAGGGGCCGTGCAGCGGCGCGACCCCGCCGGAGGCCAGGCCGACCGGGCGTCCGTCCCCCGTGACGCGGAGCAGCGCGAACCCGACGCCGTCCGGCGCGAAGCGCTCGACGCCGGCGGCGATCGGCTCGGGGGTCAGGACGGGTGCCGGGTACGCGGTGAAGTCGAGGACGTGCAGCAGCTCCGGGACGTCGACGTGCTTCGGCGTGAGCCCGCCGCGCAGGACGTTGTCGGAGGGGGCCATGAGCTCGATGCCGAGCCCGTCGAGGTAGGCGTGGATGTTGCCGGCGGGCAGGTACATCGCCTCACCCGCGGCGAGCGTCACGCGGTGCATGAGCAGGGAGACCACGATGCCGGGGTCGCCCGGGTAGCTCGTGCCGAGGTCGCGCACGGTCGCGGTGTTCGGGGTGACGGCGTCGTCGGGGAGCGCAGCAGCGAGGTCGCTCACGGCCTGCACGACGGCCTGCGCCGAGGAGTCGCCGGTCTCGAGCCACCGCACCGTGTCCTCGAGCCCGTGCTGCAGGTGCACGACCAGCGGGCCGAGCCGACCGGACCCGGCGTCGAGCGCCTCGACGTCGGCGAGCGTCTCGGCCACCGGGCGGAAGCCGCTCAGCGCCTCGAAGCGTTCGCTGAGCGCCACGACGAGCTCGGGCTTCGGGAACGGGTCCTTGTAGTTGCGGGCCGGGTCGTCGATCGGGACACCCGCCGCTTCCTCGCGCTCGAACCCCTCGCGCGCCTGCTCGGGTGTCGGGTGCGCCTGCAGCGAGAGCGGGGCGGCGGCCGCGAGGACCTTCAGCAGGAACGGGAGCCCCGTGCGGTCCGGTCCGAGGGCGTCCCGGGGCTCCGCGGTGATCCAGTCGAGCAGCGTGTCCGCGCCGCCGACCATCGCCGGGTTCACGACGACGCTCGGGCTGCCCGGGTGCGCGCCGAGCCAGAGTTCGGCCTGCGGTGCGCCGGTGACGGTCCGGCCGAGGAGCTCGGGGATGGCCGTGACGGATCCCCAGGCGTAGTCGCGGGGCGTGTTCGTGATGCCGAGGAACATGCGCACGAGCCTATCGGCGGTCGACGTGCGCTCCCCGGGTACCCTGGCGTCGTGACGAACACCTGGCCGTTGGCGCGCGGATCCGTGCCCGAGCGCGAGGCGTTCGCATTCGGCGCGACGATCCTGTTCGTGCTCTTCGCCGGCGACGCCGTGCCGAACACGCTCACGTGGGTCGGCGCCGGACTGCTCTGGGCGGCCGCCGGGGTCTGGGCCACGACGATCATCGTCCGGGCCCGCCCGCCGCTCACCCGGACACCGCGTGCGCTCTGGCTCTTCCTCGCCTGGTGCCTGGTGTCCGTGGTGTGGTCGCACTGGCGGTTCGCGACGATCTCGAGCCTCGCGGTCCAGGTGATCTGCGCGGGCGCGGCCTTCGCGATCGCCTCGACCCTGACGTGGCGGCGGATCACCGACGCGCTGAGCCTCGCGCTGCGCTGGGTCCTGATGGGGTCGCTGCTCTTCGAGGCCTTCGTCGCGGTCGTCCTCCGGCACCCGATCGCACCGGCGTGGACGGACTACGGCGACCGGAAGATCCCGGACGCCTTCTACTTCTCACGCGCCGAGCTCTTCACCGGCGGGCGCATCCAGGGTCTCCCCGGCAACGCGAACCTGCTCGCGATGGTCGCGCTCCTCGCCGTGATCGCCGTCGCCGTCCAGTACGCCGAGGGGCGACTCCGACGCAACCGCGCGATCGGCTGGACCGTCGTGGCCCTCGTCGTCCTCGCACTCACCCGCTCCTCGACCGTGCTGGCCGCCGGGCTCGTCGTCCTCGTCGCGCTCGCCGTCGCACTCTGGATCCGCCGGGTCCCGACCGAACGACGGACACCTCGCTACCTCGCCGTCGCCGTCGGGGCCGTGGTCGTCGCCGTGCTCGGGTTCCTCGCCCGCGGCCAGGTGTCCGAGCTGCTCGGCAAGGGTTCGGACGCGACCGGCCGCGGCGTGATCTGGGAGCGGGTCATCGGGCTCATCCAGGAGCACACCGTCGTCGGCTGGGGCTGGATCGGCTACTGGTGGCCGGGCATCCCGACCCTCGCGGACCTCGCGCACCGCAAGGGCGTGACCTACCTGCAGGCGCACGACGCCTACCTCGACGTGTGGATGCAGACCGGTGTCATCGGACTGGCGATCTTCGTGGTCTACGTGGTCACGACCCTCAGCCGGTCGTGGGCCTCGGCCACCCGGATCGGCTACGACGCATCGCTCTCCCCCCGTCCGTTCGACCCGGTGTCGCTCCTGCCGCTGCTCGTCGTCGTGGCGCTGCTCGTGCAGTCGGTCGCCGAGTCACGACTGCTCTACCAGGGCAACTGGGTCCTGTTCGCCCTCATCGCGATCAAGACCCGGATCGTGCTCGTCGGCGAGGAGCCCGTGTCCGCCGGTGACGGTCCCCGCACGCCCCCGGCCCGCCGCGAGTTCCGGACGCCCGCGCGCCGCTGACCCGAGCCCGCCCCGGCCCCCGACACCGGTCCCGTCGTCACGGCCGCTCGACCAGGCGGTCGCACGGCACCGCGGCCCGCCACGGCGCGGTCCGGAGCACGACGGACGGCAGCGTCGGGTCGGCGCGACAGGCCTCGGCGGCCGCGGGGACCTGCGCGGACCAGACCGGGCCGGCGCTCCGCCGGGTCGTCCCCGGAGCGGCGTTCCAGGCGGCGGCGACGACCACCGCGGCGACCACGCACCACGCGAGCACGACCGCGACCAGCCGGCCCGCGGTCGCCGACCGGCCGACTGTCGGACCGGACCGACCCGCACCGGGCCGACCCGCGCCTCCCGGCACTCCCACCGACCCGATGACCACGGACGCCGCCACCACCGCTCCCGACACGAGCAGCAGCCCGGACGCTGCCGCGTACCGCTGCGGTCCCACCGCCAGCGCGGCCGGCCCGAGTGCCACCCAGTCCTGCACCGCCGACCCGTTCGCCACCAGCGCTGCCCACCACACCACCAGGGAGCCCCCGGCGAGGGCGACCACGACCCACCGCGCACGCCCCCGGCCGAGCACCACGGCCGTCACGAGCACGACCACCAGCAGGGCGGTCGGCAGGACGACCACGCCCCACCCGTGCGCGTGCACCGTCTCCGCCACGACACCGACCCGACGGTCCCACGCGCCCCCGAGCGGCTGCAGCAGGTACCCGGCGAGCACATCGGAGGCGCGCGGCTCGCCCGGGCGGGACGTTCGCGGGTCCGTGAGCGCCGTCGCGACCTGCACCGCGCTGCCGACGACCGCCGCCAGGGTGACCGGCAGCGGGCGGAGGTCCACCCGTCCGGTGGCCGTGCGTCGCAGCGGGAGCCAGGCGACCAGCAGGAGCGGGAGGAACAGCGTCGCCTGGACCTCGCTGAGCACGCCGAGGGCCGTGACCACGGCGAGCGCCACCGCTCCCCACCAGGTCCGGGCACGGTGCGTGTACAGCCACGGCACCAGGACGAGCACGTACCAGTGCAGGTTCGCCGCGGTGCCGCTGATCTCGACGGGGGCGAGCGGCAGGACGACGGGGACCGCGGCGAGCAGGACCCGGAGCGGCCACGGCCGGACGACGTCACCGGAGAGCAGGAACACGAGCGCGCAGACGACCCCGACGACCAGGCAGGACAGGCCCGACACCGCGACCGCGTACCGCTCGACGGGCAGGAGCCAGGCGAGGTCGACGACGATGCGCGGGACGAGGTGGCGGTACCCGGCGTACGGCTCCAGGACGGCGCCGGGGCCGAGTGCGAGCCGCTCGCGGAGGAACACCCCGCCGTCCTCGGCCCACGCCGTCCCGCGGGTCACCGGGCCGAGCCGCCACCAGGCCACGGCCGTGACGGACCCACCGAAGACCGCAGCGACCGTCGGTGCGCCGTACAGCCGCCACCCGCGCGCCATGGTGCGGCGATCGTACCGCCGACATCGCGGATCGTGGATATCCGCGCGGGGGTGCAGCCGTCGTGTCGCGGACGTCCGGGGCACGCCGATCGAGGCCGCCGCCGGCTCGGTGCAGGGCGCGACGCCGGGGCGTCCACCTGCCGACGAGGCCGGATGGGCCAAGATGGTGAGGTGACGGACGGCCGGGTGACCAGACGCGTGCTCGCGCGACGGTACCTGTCGGCGTGGATCGGGTTCTCCGCGGGCGGCCGGTTCAGCCAGGCACTCGCGACCGTGATCGTGCTCTTCGCGTTCGCGCAGCCCACGGTGACCGCGCTCGTCGGTCGTGCCGGTGTGTGGGCCGTGCTCGTCACGCTGTTCGTCCTCGCCGGCCTGAGCCTGCTCGGGCAGCGGTACCGGATCGAGTGGCACGGGGTGCTCCCCCTCTCGCTCCTGGCGTTCGTCGGGTACTGCGCGTTGAGCGTCCTCTGGAGCGAGTACTCGTGGGTGGCGCTCCGGGGGCTGGTCGGCACGGTCTGCTTCATCGGGCTCGGGCTCTACCTCGCGCTCGGCCGCGACCTGGTGCAGGTCATCCGGGCGTCCGGCGACGCCTTCCGGATCCTGCTGGTGGTCGCGCTCGGCCTCGAGGTCCTGTCCGGCCTCGTCCTCGACACCCCGATCCCGGCGTTCGGCATCCAGGGCAACATCGCGTACGGCGGCCCGATCCAGGGCATCGGCGGGACCCGGAACTTCATGGGGTTCATCGCCGCGATGGCGCTGGTGACGTTCGTGGTGGAGTTCCTCACCCGCTCGGTCACGATGTGGCGTGCGATCGGCTCGACCACCCTCGCCGTCATCGCCCTGATGCTCGTGCAGTCCCCCATCACCGGGCTCGCGATGATCGCCCTGGCCGTGACCGCCCTCGCGCTGTGGTCGCTCCGGCACGCCCGACCGACGACCCGGCCGGTGGTGAACGGCGTGCTCGGCGGGGCGGTCCTGCTCATGATCGGCCTCGGCATCGTCGCCCGGCACCGGGTCCTCGCCGAGATCGGGGCGGCCGGGGGCACGGCGACCCGGGTGGACCTCTGGGCGCAGATCCGCGTGTTCGTGAGCCAGTTCCCCATCCAGGGCTGGGGCTGGGTCGGCACGTGGCCGCACGAGGCCGTGGTGCCCTACGTGACGTTCATCGACCCGGCCGGGCAGCGGTTCACGTCGGGCCTCAACGCGTTCGTCGACGCGTGGCTGCAGATCGGGCTCGCGGGCACGATCATCCTCGCCGTGACGGCGCTGCTCGCGTTCGCGCGGGCGTGGGTCACGGCGACGACGTTCCCGGGGGTCGCCTACGTGTGGCCGGCGGCGGTGCTGGTGCTGCTGGGCGTCACGAGTGCGGCGGAGAGCTACCTGCTGCACGGGGCCGGGCTGATGGTGTTCGTCGCCGTGCTCGTGATCGCCGCGCGGCGGCGGTCGTGGCGGCGGCACCTGCCGCGCGGCTGACGGATCCGGCGCGGCCGGCGGGTCCAGGAGGCGCGACCCGCCCTGACAGCGCCAGCCGCGCCTCCAGGCGGTCGCCTCCCCCGAACACGGGCCGCATCCCTGAGCGGAACCACAGGCTGGGACGCTGCGGGCGCCAATACGATTCCAAGGCGCCCGAGCGGGCGCCGCCCGGCGGTCCCGTCGGCGAGCTCCGAGGGGGAACCGTGCCGTCGCGCCGTCTGATCACCGTCCTGGCCGCCGCGGCGGTCTTCCTCGCGGGAGCGGTCGCGGTCCCCGCAGCAGCCTCGGCGACCCCTGCACCGACCGCGTCGGCCACCACCGCGGACCCCGGCGACGTGCAGCCGCACGGGTGGCGGTACTCGCCCGCCGACACCCGTCGGATCTGGTCGGGGACGATCGGCACCACGGCCCGGAACATCGAGCTCGATCCTGGTCTCCCCGTCGGCACCGGCATCGGTGGCCTGGTCCTGAACGTCGAGGTCGCCGACCCGTCGCACGCCGGGTACCTCCGCGTGACGCCGCGGTACGGGAGCGGCACGTCGGTCGTGACCCAGGACTTCGCCGCACACCAGACCATCTCCTCACTCGTCACCGTCGGCGGCTCCGGCTCGACGATCACGCTGAAGACCTCGGCCGGGTCGGCCCGCGTGTACGTCGACCTCGCGGGCACGTACGACGCGGACGGCACGACGACGTTCACGCCCACACCGCCCACCCGCGCGTTCTCGGCGGCCGTCGGCACCGCACCCGTCCGGGTGCCGCTCGCAGGCACGCACGGGATCCCGGCCGACGCGGCAGCGGTCGTCCTCACGGCCGAGGTGTCCGCCCCGACCGCGACGGGCTACGTCCGGGTGACCCCGTACGGCCGCGACGCCCAGGTCGCCGCCCAGGAGTTCACTCCCGGACGCACCGTGTCGAACCTGCAGGTCGTGAAGCTCCGCTCCGGTTCCGCACAGGTGCGGCTCTCCGCCGGCCGGGCGCACGTCTTCCTCGACGTCTCCGGCTACTACCGCAACGGCGACGACGACGCGGTCTTCGTCCCCGTCGCACCGACCCGAGTGCTCGCCACCACCGTCGGACAGACCCCCGTGGCCACACCGGTGAGCGGACGCGCCGCCCTCCCGACGGCCGTGCGGGCCGTCACCGGGTCCGTCGAGGTCACCCGACCGTCGGCACCCGGGTACGTCCGTGTCACGCCGGCCGGCACCGATGCCCAGGTCGCCACGCAGGAGTTCGGCGCCGGGCAGTCGATCGCCGGTGCGGTGCTCACGGCCGCCACGATCGGGGACCTGGCGAGCACCGCGCAGGTCTCGGTGTCGCGCGGAACCGCCGTGGTGCACGTCGACGTCACCGGCTACTTCGTCGACCGTCGGACCGGTGTCGGGACGGGCGTCGTCGTCAACGGGGAGGACTGCACCGGCGGGCCGACCTCCGACCCGTCGTCGTACGCGCGTCCGCAGTTCACGATCCTCCGGATGGCCCCGCGGACGAACACGTACGCCCTGTGTCCCGCAGCGCTCGCCGTCGCGACGTCCGGCACCGGCACGACGAACCAGGAGGCCGTGCAGTACGCCGTCACCCTCTTCAACTGGGGCGCGTCGACCGCTGCGGCGTCCCCCGCCGGCGCCCGCGCCCGCCCGTGGCCGCTGTCCGACCAGACCCCGAACGGCGGTCCGGTCGTCGCCGGAAATCCCTACGGCACGTGCACCGGAGCCCAGGACCCGGCGTGCTCGTACGTCCTCGGCTACTGGCAGGCATGGGACGCCGCCCAGAACCACGGGCTCCCGGACCCCGCCGGCCACCGCTGGTGGTTGTCCGTGGAGAGCGACTTCGCAGACTTCTCGGTCGCCGACGACACGGCCTTCGTCGAGGGAGCCGCCGCGTACCTCGGGTCGCTCGGCGTGCCGGTGGGCGTCCGCACCGCACCGTCGGTCGCACGGCTGCTGTTCGGGACCGTGCCCGCGACCAGTCCCCTGCACGGCATGGAGACGTCGCTGATCAACCCGCACGACCTCACGGGGCTCCACCAGGACTGCCGGAACACCTCGCTGTTCGGCGGGCCGATCGTCTCGGCGTCCGACGAGGCACACACGGTCGTCGCCTGCCGCTGACTCCCGATCCGTTGCATCGTGCACCTAGACTGCCGGAGACCGTCAGGGGGCGGTCCACGAACCTGGGGAAGAACCACATGCGCCTGCACCGACGCCTCGCACTCGCCCTGACCACCGCGCTCGTCGCCACCGCCGTCGCCGTCGTCGCACCGGTCTCGACCGCGCAGGCCGCGGCCCCGACGACCGGCCGGTACACGCCGATCGACACGACCCGCGTCTGGTCCGGCGCCCTGACGACGTCGCCGAAGGTGGTGAAGATCGCCGGGAACGCAGGGGTCCCCGCGAACGCCACGGCCGTCGTCGTCAACGTCGAGGTCGCCAAGCCCACCGCGGCCGGCTACGTCCGCGTCACCCCGGCGGGCAAGGACGCCACCGTCGCGACGCAGGACTTCGCCGCCGGGCAGACGATCGCGAACCTCGTCACCGTGCGGCTCGTGAACGGCTCGATCCAGGCGAAGCTCTCGAAGGGCACGGCGAGCGGGTACTTCGACGTCGCCGGGTACTACGCCGACGGCTCCGGTGCCACCTACACCCCGCTCGACGCCGCGCGGGTGTTCGGCGCCACGGTGGGCACCACGCCGACGCAGGTGCCCCTCGCCGGCCGCGCCGGGATCCCGGCCGACGCGACCGCCGTCGCCGTGAACGTGCAGGTCAGCAACCCGACGGTCGCCGGGTACGTCCGCGTCACCACGGCCGGGCAGGACCCCTCCGTCGTGACGCAGCTCTACTCGGCCGGTCAGGCGCTGTCGAACCTCGCGATCGTGAAGCTCTCCGACGACGGTGCCGCCCAGGTGAAGCTCTCGAAGGGCTCGGGCACGGTCTACATGGACGTCGCCGGCTACTACTCGAACTCGTCCACCGGTTCGGTGTTCGTCCCGATCGACACCACCCGTGCGTTCGCCGGCTCGGTGTCCGCCACCGCGGGGACCATCCGACTGTCCGGTGTCGCGGGCGTCCCCGGGACCGCCACGGCCGTCGTCGCGAACGCCGAGACGACGAAGCCCACCACGGCCGCGTACCTCCGCGTCACGCCCGCGGGCCAGGACCCCCAGGTCGCGACGCAGGTGTTCGACGCTGGCACCTCGGTCGCGAACCTCGTCGTCGCGAAGGTCACCGGGTCGAGCGTCGACCGCCGGGTGCAGGCGAAGGTGTCGAAGGGCTCCGCACAGCTGCACCTCGACGTCGCGGGGTACTTCCTCGACGGGTCGAGCGGTTCCGGCTTCGGGGCCGACGTCTCGTGGCCGCAGGGCGGGTCCTCGTCGAACTACCCGTCGAACCAGGCGTTCGGCGTCGTCGGCGTGAACGGCTCGCTGCCGAACCAGGACAACCAGTACCTGACCCCGCAGCTCGCGTGGGCCGCGGGGTCGGCCGGGGGCACGTCGCAGCCGAAGGCGCAGCTCTACGCCCTCGCCGCGAACCCCGGCAAGGCCGCCTCGGTCTGGCCGTCGTCCAACCGGGACCCGTCGGGCACGACCGTGTCCAACCCGTACGGCACGTGCACGGCGAAGGCGTACACCAGCGCCTGCTCGTACATGTACGGCTACACCCGTGCGTACGAGGCCGCGAACACCCGCGGCGTCCCGAATCCCTCGTCGTACCGCTGGTGGATCGACGTCGAGACGGGCCTCTCGTGGCTCGGGGCCTCCGACGCGAAGGACTACCAGACGCAGAACCGCGCCGACATCGAGGGCATGGTCGCCGCGCTCAAGGCCGCGGGCGTCTCGACGATCGGCATCTACTCGACGGGGTACCAGTTCGGGCAGATCGTGGGGACCGTCCCGTCGACCTCGACGCTCCGCGGGCTGCCGAGCTGGATCGCGGTGGGCAACGACGGCGTCGCGGCGGCGCAGAAGGCGTGCTCGGCCGGCGGCCTCACCGCGGGCAGCCAGGTGCGGATGGCCCAGTACGTCGTGGGGAACCAGGACTACAACGTGAGCTGCGTCTGAGCCGCATCCCCTTCACGGACTGGAGGCGCGGTGCCAGCTGGCACCGCGCC
>NZ_MJGR01000043.1:1481-2240 GCF_001865105.1 Curtobacterium sp. MCBA15_016 | reverse complement strand
CTCGCCGCCCTCGGCGACGGCCTCGGCGACGCAGTGCTTGAGGTGGTCCTCGAGCAGCGACAGGGCGACACGCTCGAGCGCCCGGTTCGCTGCGGAGATCTGGGTGAGGACGTCGATGCAGTACGTCTCGTCCTCGACCATGCGGGCGATGCCGCGGACCTGGCCCTCGGCTCGGCGGAGTCGCTTGAGCAGGTCGTCCTTGTCGCCGATGTAGCCGACGTGTTCGTGCATGCTGGCCTCCGTCATGGTCAATACGGTACCCCCCTAGGGTATTCCCTGACGCCGAACGCGCAACCATGGCAGGATGCGCCCATGACCGAGGCGGCGACGAACGGCTTCCGCAGGCTGCGGTTCGCGGACGCCGACGGCTCGGACTACTCCGACATCTTCGAGGCTGAGTACCACGGCTCGGACTTCGCCTCCGACACGTTCGCGACCGAGGACGCCCGCTACGAGTACACGGTCGTGGGCGACGACGACCTGACGCTCCGCACGATGCGCGCCGAGGGCGGGAAGCGCGGTGGCGTCATCGGCCCGCGGGACGACCACGTCGTGTTCTGGCTCACCAGGGGCCAGCTCGAGATGCACTTCGCGGACCGCTCCCGCGTGGTGGAGCCCGGGAGCCCGTACATCGCCTCGGCGTCCGAGGCCTACCGCTTCGAGTCCACGGGCACGGTCTACAACGGCGTGCACATCGCCGACCGGTTCCTCCGCACGGTCGGGCGGGACCTCGGCTTCGCCCTCCCCGACGGGCCGCTC
>NZ_MJGR01000043.1:0-868 GCF_001865105.1 Curtobacterium sp. MCBA15_016 | reverse complement strand
GGGCCGCTCCTGTTCGAGCAGCAGGACGAGGCCGTCGCGCGCCAGGAGCCCCTCCGCCACCTCGTCCGCGAGATCGGCCCGATGCTCGTCGACGACCGCGTGCTCGGACCGATGCGGACGGCCCTCAACCGGCGGCTCGCCGTCGTCGTCCTCGACACCTTCCCGATCCGGAACCGCGGATCGGACGTCCCGGTGGCGAACCGTCTGCGGGACGCGGTGCGGTTCATCGAGGAGCACGCCGCCGAACGCCCCTCGGTCCCCGAGATCGCCGCCGCGTGCGGGCTCAGCCAGCGGGGGCTGCAGGACGTCTTCGCGCGGACGCTCGACTCGACCCCGCACCGGTTCCTCCGCGACCACCGGCTCGACCGCGTCCGACGCGAGCTCCTGCACTCGGACGGCGACGAGAGCGTCACCGAGATCGCCCGACGCTGGGGCTTCACGAACCACGGCCGCCTCGCCGGCGCGTACCGCGACCGGTACGGCGAGGACCCGGCCACGACGCTGCGCTCGTCGCGCGCCGCCAAGCCGGGCCGCGCCTCCTGGCGGCTCCGCCGGGCCGTCGAGTTCATCGAGTCGCACCCCGACGAACCGGTGACGCTGCAGGCGATCGCCGACGCGGCGGGCGTGCGTCCGCGCCGGCTCCAGCAGCTCTTCCTGGAGGAACGGGGCGAGTCCCCGATGGCGGCCGTGCGGTCGATCCGTGGTGCTGCAGGACGCAACCAGACGGACGGAATCAGCGCAGTCCGCTGAACGTCCCACCAGCCGGGGTACGGAAACACAGGCATCCGGCGGTGTCTCTGAAAAGTTCCTGAATCCGATCACCTCCGTGTGACGAACGTCTGGTGGGCCCCGTCTCATCCGTGAACAG
>NZ_MJGR01000042.1:7618-8605 GCF_001865105.1 Curtobacterium sp. MCBA15_016 | reverse complement strand
GTCGGTTTCGTGGTTCGACGTGCGCGACACGCAGCGCCGGTCCGGCGGTCGCGCGGCTCAGTCGGCGGCGAGGGCCGCCGCGGCGAAGTCGCGCACCGCGGCCCGTGCAGCCGGCGGGTCGAGCACGACCGCGCGACCGGGCAGCCCCGCGACGAGCCGCACCACACCGTCGAAGCCGTTCGACGCCGCCAGCCGGATGCGCACCCGGCCGTCGGTGTCGGGCGCGTCCGCCGTGTCGGCGAGGAAGTCGGCCACGAGCGGCAGCGACGAGGAGTCGAGCTCGACGGTGACGATCACGTCCTCGGCTGCCTGCTGGAACAGCGTGTCCGGGATCACCACGTCGTCGATCGACTTCTCCGCCGGGCGGTCGTCGACCCGCACACCGGACATCCGGTCGAGCCGGAACGTCCGGAGGGCCTGGCGATCGAGGTCCCACGCCCGCAGGTACCAGTCGGTGTCGATCGACTCCACGCGCAGCGCGTCGACGCGGCGGGTGCTCCCCTGCGTGCGCGGACCGGCGTACTCGAACGCGAGCCCGCGACCGTCGGCCATCGCCTTGCGGATGACCGCGAGGGCGACGTCGTGCAGGTCCTGCCCGACGGCGACGTTCGCGGCCGCGCCACCGGCACCGCGGGACAGCTTCGCCATGAGCGCGCGGATCGCGTCGCGGTCGGCGGCCTCGGGCAGGGCGGACAGGTACTGCAACCCGGCGATGAGGGCCGACGCCTCGCGCGCCGAGAGCCGCGGGGAGTCGTCGATCGCGACGAGGTTCGTCAGCACGATCATGTCGTTCTGGTCGAAGTCGTCCCACGCGATGTCGAACAGGTCGCCGTGCTGGTACTGCATCGTCTCGCCGGGGACGCCGGACACCGCGATGAGCTCGACGGCACGGCGGATCCGGGTCTCGGGGACGCCGAAGTGCCGAGCGGCCTCGGCGACCGAGACGCGTTCGCGGTCGATCAGGTACGGCACGAGGGCGAGCAGGAA
>NZ_MJGR01000042.1:6680-6812 GCF_001865105.1 Curtobacterium sp. MCBA15_016 | reverse complement strand
CGCGCAGGTCGTCCGGCTCGAGCACGCGAACCTCGGGCCCGAAGGCGGCGAGCTCCTCGGCGAGGATCTGGGGGTCGACGTGGTGCAGGACGAGGACGCCGTCGTCATCGGTCTCGGTGTCCCGCCGGCGGG
>NZ_MJGR01000042.1:3510-5946 GCF_001865105.1 Curtobacterium sp. MCBA15_016 | reverse complement strand
CTCGGTGTCCCGCCGGCGGGCGAGCCGACGTTCGGCGTCCGACCCCGGTGCGACCCGGATCCGGGCGGTGCGTGCCGCCCAGATGCGCTCGAGCTCCGCCAGTGCGCGTTCGCCCGCGCCGGCCGGGGCCGGGTGCTGCCCGACCTCGTACTGGGCGACGGGCCCGACGATCCGGGAGAGCAGGTAGTTCTTCTCGCTGTCCGTCGCGAACTCGTGCGCGGCGAGCATCCAGCGGCCGCCGTGCTGGACGAGGGCGACCGGGGCCACCGCACGCCGACGCGGCTCGTGCTGCCCCGGCGTGATGTAGTCGAAGCGGACCGCGGCGGACCGGTCGAGCGCCGAGCGCAGCGGCTCGAAGGCGACGTCACGGGCGCGGAGACGCGGGGCGTACGCGTCGACGCCGAGGGCCCCGGCGCCGTCGTCCTCGGATCCGGCGGACCGCACCTTGAGCAGGCCGCGACGGGAGTCGGCGGAGAGCGCCCCCTCGCGCCAGGCCATCGCGGCGAGGGACAGGAGCGCGGACTCGTCCGGCGTGAAGCGGACGTCGACGGGCAGGTCGTACTCGCCCTTCGGGATCCGGTAGCGGAGCGTCTGGTTGTTGCCGGCGGCACCCGGGGTCTCGATGGTCTCGAGCGGGATGCCCAGCTCGCGGACGTCGTCCTTGTCGCGCTCGAACTGGCGCTCCAGCGAGGCGTTGTCGCCGCCCGTCGTGAACCGCTGCCGGTAGCCCTGCACGTTGGCCAGGATCTCGGACTTCGTCAGCCCGGACTCCGTCGAGAGCAGCGCGAGCACCAGGCTGAACAGCCGTTCCTCGGCAGGCACACGGGGCACACGGGTCGCTGGCACGAGCCGATCCTACGGCAGCGCGGGTGCACCGGAGTGCACCCGCGCCGCGGTCCGTGGACGGTCCGGGAGGGTCAGGCGGAGATCTTCCCGAGGACGTCGATCACGTACGCGTACGCCGCGCCCTGCTGGTGCACGATCGTGAGCACCTGGTCGCCGACACGGTGCCCGACGATGGCGTTCCGGACGCCTTCCTGCACCTGGCCCTTGGCGAGCGGCACGGTCTGCGCGCCCGAGCCGTCGGTCCAGCTGGAGCCGGCCACCGAGGCGTCGGTGCCGTCAGCGGGCCACGACACGGCGGTGTACTTGATGACGGCGGTGTCCTTGTCGGTGAGCTCGGCGCCGTGCCCCTTGCGGAGCAGGTGCGTCTCGTCCGACTTCGGCGCGGACCACGAGGGGATCGTGATGCCGGGCGCACCCGACGGCGCGAGGACGACGGCGGGCATCCCGTCCCCGGCGAGCTGCGGCGTGCCGGTCGCACGCGCGTCGAAGGCCTTCTTGACGTCGATGACGGCGATGACGGCGTCCTCGGTCTTGGTCGACGAGGTCCCCGTGTCGCCGGTGGTCGAGGAGCTCAGGGCGCTCTTCGGCAGTGCGACGGCGAGGCGGTCGCCGACGTGCGCGCACTCGAGGGAGGCGCCGAGCGCCCCGTAGTTGTCGGCGCCCGCGGTGATCGGGGCGGTCTGGCCGGAGTACCCGCTCGTCTGTGCGACCTCGCCGGTCGCACCGTCGACGAGGGTGTACTCGATCACGACGGGCGTGCCGTCCTCGATCTCGCGACCCTCGCCCTGGCGGAGGACCGAGACCTGGGTGCCCTTCGTGGTGAGGCCGCTCGGGATGTTGACCTTCGGCTCCTTGCCGAACGCACCCGTGGCGGTGACCGCCTCGGACGCGGCACCGGGAGCGGCGCAGCTCGACGGCGTGGAACCGGCCCCGCTCGCCGCGCACCCGGTGAGTGCTGCGGCGAGGCCGATGGTGACCAGGAGTGCGGGGATGGTGCGCACGGACCCTCTTTCCGTTCGATGCAGGACGGGCACGTCGCGTAGCCTACCGGTCGTCCTCAGCAGCGCCGTCCGCGTCGGACGCGGCGGGCCCGGCCTCGGCTGCGGCGACCTTGCGGGCCTGTGCCGCCGCCTGTCGCGCGACCTTGCGGAGCTTCTTGTCGCTGGCCGACCGCTCGCCGACGGCGCCGGGCGTCCAGGCCTCGACGTCCTCGTCGGAGAACTCCGCCTTGCCTGCGCGACGCTTCAGGTTCGGCAGCACGACACCGTCGGCCAGCCGGCGTGCCGTGACGAGGAACCCGGTGTGACCGACCATGCGGTGGTCCGGGCGGACGGCGAGGCCCTCGACGTGCCAGGTGCGGACGAGGGTCTCGCTGGACTGCGGGTCCGTGAAGCGCCCGGTGTCGCGGAGCGCCTCGGCCGTGCGGGACAGCTGCGTGACGGTCGCGACGTAGCAGACGATGAGACCACCGGGGACGAGGGCGTCCGCTGCGGCGTCGACGCACTCCCACGGCGCGAGCATGTCGAGCACGACCCGGTCGACGCTCTGCGGTTCGGCGGCGCCGGGCAGCTCCTCGACGAGGTCGCCGAC
>NZ_MJGR01000042.1:2230-2850 GCF_001865105.1 Curtobacterium sp. MCBA15_016 | reverse complement strand
TCCTCGACGAGGTCGCCGACAGTGACCGACCAGTTGTCCGGGACGGCGCCGAGGAAGGTGCCGACGTTGCCACGGGCGATCGCGGCGAACTCCTCGCGGCGCTCGAACGACTGCAGCTGTCCGGTCGGTCCGATCGCCCGCAGGAGGAACAGCGAGAGCGCGCCGGAACCGACACCGGCCTCGACCACGCGGGCGCCCGGGAAGACGTCGGCGAAGGCCACGATCTGGGCGGCGTCCTTCGGGTACACGATGGCGGCACCGCGCGGCATCGACATCACGTAGTCGTTGAGGAGCGGACGCAGCGCGAGGTACTCGTCACCGGTGCTCGCCCGGATCACCGACCCGTCCGGCTGCCCGATGACGTCGTCGTGCCGCAGGACGCCGCGGTGCGTGTGGTACTCCCCCGCGACCTCGAGCGACAGGGTCGTCAGCTTGCCCTTCGGACCGGTCAGCTGCACGCGGTCACCGGCGCGGAAGGGTCCGCGCGGCGGGGTGTGCGGTGCGCCGCCCGCGGTGTGCGGCAGCGACTCGGTGGGGTTCGGGAGCGCGTCGGTCATCGTGCGACCTCCTGGGTGCGGGCGGCGAGGGCCGGGCCGGTCAGCTCGACGAGCCGGTCGACG
>NZ_MJGR01000042.1:0-1560 GCF_001865105.1 Curtobacterium sp. MCBA15_016 | reverse complement strand
CTCGACGAGCCGGTCGACGTCGACGTCCGCGAGGGTGGTGAGGTGGACGTCGCCGCCCGTGATGTCCGACAGCGGGACGATGTGCTCGACGGCCACCGTGACCGCGCCGGAGGCCACGGCCGAGGCCACGCCGGTCGCCGAGTCCTCGATCGCGACGCACGCGGTCGGGTCGACGCCGAGCTGCGCGGCGGCGGACAGGTAGGCGTCGGGGAAGGGCTTCGGCCGCTCGACGTCGTCACCCGCGACGACGACCCGGAACCCGCGCGCGCCGAGCGCATCGGCGGCGACGAGCGCCATCTTCCGACGGGACATCGTGACGAGGGCGGTCGGGATGCCGCGGTCGTGCAGGCCCTCGATGAGCTCGCGGGCACCGGGACGCCACGGCAGTTCACCGTCGCGCAGGCGCACCATCACGTACTCGGTCATCCACTGGATGATCTCCTCGACCTCCATGTCGACGCCCTTGTCGCGGAGGATCTCCCCCGAGCGCTCGAGGCCGCTGCCCACCAGGGCGAGACCGTCCTCGTGGGTCCAGACGACGCCGTAGCGGTCGGTGAGTTCGACCTGGGACTGCTGCCAGATCGGCTCGGTGTCGATGATCGTGCCGTCCATGTCCCACAGCACGGCTGCGGGCGGGACGAGGGCGGAGGGTTGCGCGGTCACGGGCGACGAGTCTACCGGGGCGGTCCGCCCGCGTTCCGCTCACCGCGGACGCGTGGACGCACTCCGGTCGAGCGGCCCTATCCTTGTTGCTGCGAATGTCCGGTCGCGCGCGACCTGCGAGCCGCCCGCGCCCCGCTCCACCACCAGGAGGTCCCGTCCGTGCCACAGCACTCCCCCTTCAGCGACGGTCGACTGCTCGTCGTCGCCTTCGAGGGCTGGAACGACGCCGGAGAAGCGGCGAGCGGTCTCGCCAGGCGCATCGTCGAGTCGCTCGAGCTCGACGAGCTGCGCGAACTCGACGGTGAGCGGTACGTCGACTACCAGTTCAACCGCCCGAACGTCGGCACGGACGAGAACGGCGGCCGGGGCATCCAGTGGCCGCGGATCGTCCTGCACGGTCCCGGTGCCGAGGGTCGACCCGTGATCGGAGCCACCGGCTCCCCGTCCGAACGCGACGTCTACGTGCTCGTCGGCCCGGAGCCCTCGCGGACCTGGCGCGGCTTCTGCGCGGAGATCATCGACCTCGCGGACGTCTACTCGATCGACGCCGTCGTCTTCGTCGGCGCGATGCTCGCCGACGTCCCGCACACGCGACCCATCTCGGTGTTCGTGTCGAGCGAGAACGCGGGCGTGCGTGCCGCGTTCGACGTCGACCGCTCCTCGTACGAGGGCCCGACCGGGATCCTCGGGGTGCTCGCCGACGCGATGGACAGCGCCGGCCTCACCACGCTGTCGCTCTGGGCCTCGGTGCCGCACTACGTGCACAACTCGCCGTCCCCCAAGGCGACGCTCTCGCTGCTCGACAAGATCGAGGAGCTCACCGACGTCACGGTCCCGCGGGGATCGCTGCTCGACGACGCCACCGAGTGGGAGGAGGGCATCGACGCCCTCGCCGCC
>NZ_MJGR01000041.1:1043-1795 GCF_001865105.1 Curtobacterium sp. MCBA15_016 | reverse complement strand
CCGTCGCCGAGCCGGGCGCGAAGATCGTGTTCGGCTCGGGGACCGCCCGCACGGCACCCGACGGCATGCCCGAGACCGAGGCCCACCGTCGCTTCGCCGAGGTGCTCCGCACGGCCCGGGACACCGCCGCGGCGAACGACCTCCGCATCGTGCTCGAGCCGCTGAGCCGCTCGGAGACGAACGTCCTGCACTCCGTCGCCGAGGCCGTCCGGTTCTTGGACGACACGGCGGTCGACGGGGTGGACGTCGTCGCCGACCTGTTCCACATCCGGAACGAGGGGGAGTCGCTCGACGTCCTCCGGGAGCACGGCGCCCGCATCGGCCACGTGCACGTCAGCGACCGCGACCGTCGCCCGCTCGGTGCCGACGGCGGCGACGACGTCTGGCGTGACTTCCTCGCGGCCGTGCACGACGGCGGCTACCGCGGCTCGGTCTCGCTGGAGTGCAACTGGTCCCCGGACACCGCGACCGCCGAACAGGAGATCGGTCGATCGCTCGAACTCCTCCGACGAACCGGTGCCATGCTCGTGGCATGACGATCGAGGTGCGTCCCGCGACGTCCTTCGACGACGTCCGCACCATGGTCGGTCCGAAGCGTCCGGACGCGAACGTGTGCTGGTGCCTGAGCTACCGGATCCCGGCGAAGGAGAACCAGGCCCTCAGCGGCACGGCCCGTGGAGATCGCGTCCGGGTGCTCCTCGACGAGGACCTGCCGCCCGGGGTCCTGGCGTACGACGGCGACGAGGTCGTCG
>NZ_MJGR01000041.1:0-352 GCF_001865105.1 Curtobacterium sp. MCBA15_016 | reverse complement strand
GACGGCGACGAGGTCGTCGGGTGGGCAGCGGTGCACCCCCGTCCGGACACCACGTTCGCGCGGAACCGGAAGATCCCGCACCTCGACGACCCGGGCGACCGGAGCGTGTGGAGCGTCTGGTGCATCCGGGTGCGGCCGGGCCACCGGGGCGAGGGCATCTCGCACGCGCTCCTGGCGGGCGCGGTCGACTTCGCCCGCGAGCACGGCGCCCGCACGGTGGAGGGCTACCCCGTCGACAACCGCGGCGAGCGGGTCGACCTGACGATGGCGTACGCCGGGACCCGCGCACTGTTCGAGCACGCCGGCTTCGAGCACGCGGCGGACACGACGTCCGTCCTGAACGGCTTCCCCC
>NZ_MJGR01000040.1:0-25672 GCF_001865105.1 Curtobacterium sp. MCBA15_016 | reverse complement strand
CGCGCCTCCCGTCCGTCCCGGTGCCGGTTGACGGCAGATCCGCGGCGGTCCTAGTATTGATATGTCGACCGCGTGCTGCTCGGTCGGAAGTGAGCCCCGGAGCATCCTGCAGCCAGCGCGGGACCGGGGTTTTGCGCTGTCCGGCTGCGTTCACGGCACGCGGACGACCGATCCGTCGAACTCGTGGTCGAGCGCGGCGACGTGTGCGCCGCACGCCAGGTCGGCCAGCGCGACCAGCGGCTCGTCGTCCGGGCGCACGTGCTCGTGGCGGACCGAGCGCCCGACCCCTCGACGTCGGAGCGCATCGAACATCGATCGGTCTGCGTCGTCGTGGGCCCGTCCGCGGGACTCGATGACGATCTCCCCGACGCCGCGTTGTTCGAGTTCCCACACCAGGCGTTCGAGACAGTGGCGCCGTCGGCGTTCGACGCGCGCGGCCGCCCCGTCGTAGCGGACGACGACGACCGCGACCGCGCGACGCAGGAGTTCGAGCCACGAGATCCGCTGCGCGTGCAGCGCTTCGTACCAGTGCAGCTTCCGCATCCGACGGGGCGTCGCGGCTCGGATCCCGGCGCGGACGTCGTCGCGCTCCCGGTCGTGCACGACCACCGCGGCCATCACGTACGCGGTGTGGTCGCGACCGCCGCCGGGTTCGGACTCGTCGACGTACGCGCGGTGCATCGAGCCAGTATATTGCGTACCGGTTGCTTCGCCGATGAAACGGTTGCGCTCCGACCCCGGGCGCGCCAGGTTGAGCACGACGAAAGGATCCTCCCCATGGACACGATGGTCTTCATCAACCTGCCCGTCGCCGACCTCGAGCGCTCGAAGGCGTTCTACGAGGCACTCGGCTACTCGATCAACCCGGCGTTCAGCGACGACACCGCGGCGTGCGTCGTGGTGAGCGACACCATCTACGTCATGGTGCTCACCCACGCCAAGTTCGCGGAGTTCACCACGAAGACCATCGCCGACGCCGACACGATCGAGGTCATCAACTCGCTCAGCGCCGACTCCAAGGACGAGGTGCACCGGATCGTCGACGCAGCGGTCGCCGCCGGTGGCTCCGAGGACCGCCCCGAGATGGACCTCGGGTTCATGTACCAGCGGAGCTTCGTCGACCCCGACGGGCACCGCTGGGAGTACGTGTGGATGGACCCGCAGGCGGCGCAGGACGGTCCGCCCGCCGAGTGAGCGACGACGGGTGTCGGCGGCGGGTGTCGGCGGCGACGGCCAGGATGGTGCCATGAGCTCCGAGCCCGTCGCCGCTGCCCCGTCCGACCTCGTCGTGGGTGACGACGGCCTCGCCCGGCCCGTGTGGGCATCGAGTGACGAGCTGTTGCGCGACTACTACGACACCGAGTGGGGAATGCCGGTGCGCGACGAGCGCGGAGTGTTCGAACGCCTGTCGCTCGAGGCGTTCCAGTCCGGGCTGTCGTGGCGGACGATCCTCGCGAAGCGTCCGGCGTTCCGGGCAGCGTTCGCGGACTTCGACGCCGACACGGTCGCGGCGTTCGGCGAGGACGACGTCGCACGGCTCATGGCCGACGCCGGCATCGTGCGGAACCGGGCGAAGATCCTCGCGACGATCACCAACGCGAACGCCACGATCGCCCTGCGCGAGGACGGCGGCCTGGCCGACTTCGTGTGGTCGTTCCGGCCGGCGACGACGCCCGAGCCGCTCACGTACGCCGACGTCCCGACGAAGTCGGACGAGTCCGTCGCACTGTCGAAGGCGCTCCGGAAGCGGGGCTTCGCCTTCGTCGGGCCCACCACGATGTACGCGCTGATGGAGGCGCTCGGCATCGTCGACACGCACCTCGTCGGCAGCCACCGCCGGGGGACCTCCGGCGTCTGGGGCTGATCCCGCCGGTGCCGACGGTGCAGGGCTAGGGTCGCGGCATGAGCTCCGAGAACCCGCGCGTCCGCCCCGTCCACCCGGTCGAGGCAGAGGTGGTGGAGGTGCCCCTCGACGCCGAGGTGCCGACGCCCGAGCCGTCCGACGACCCCGGTGCCGGCACCCCCGAGCACGACCCGGCCGAGATCCGGATCGCGTTCCTGTTGTTCCCCGGCCTGACGCAGCTCGACCTGACCGGGCCGGCGCAGGTGCTGTGCCGCGTCCCGGGAGCACGCGTCGAGTACGTCGCGGCGACGCTCGACCCGGTACCGAGCGACTGCGGGCTCTCGCTCGTACCGACCACGACCATCGGTGATGCCAGCCCGGCCGACGTGCTCGTCGTCCCCGGCGGCGACGGCGCCTTCGACGCGATGCTCGACCCCGCGGTGGTCGCGTTCGTCCGGCGCGAGGCCGAGCGCGCCACGTGGGTGACCTCGGTGTGCACCGGCGCGTTCGTCATCGGCGCGGCGGGGTTGCTCGCCGGCAAGCGCGCGACGACGCACTGGGCATCGAAGCCGATGCTCGCGGCGTTCGGTGCGCAGCCGGTCGACGACCGAGTCGTGGACGACGGGGCCGTCGTCACCGCGGCCGGGGTGAGCGCCGGCATCGACATGGCGCTCTGGCTCGCGGCCGAACTGGCCGGGCAGCCTGCAGCCGAGGCGATCCAGCTCCAGATCGAGTACGACCCGCAGCCCCCGTTCGACGCGGGTTCGGCCGTCCGGGCGGACACCCGGATCGTGACCGAGGCGCGTGCCGCAGCGGAAGCGGCACGTGGTGACCGGGTGGCGCGGGCGGCCGCGGCCGTGATGCGCTGAGTCAGTCGAGCGGGAGCTGCATCTGCGTCGCGGTGACGCCGTAGCCGAGTCGCTCGTAGAGGTCCTGCGCGCCCGTGTTGTACCCGAACACGTTCAGGCCGATGGTCCGGGCGCCGTTCGCGCGGGCGACCTCGTGCGCCTGCTCGAGTGCTCGGCGGGCGTGCCCCCTGCGTCGGTGCGGCTCGTCGATCTCGACGTCGAACACCCACCAGTCGGTGCTGCTCGGTGCGAACGGGCCGATCCAGAGGAACCCGACCACGGCTTCGGCACCGTCCAGGACGTCCCAGACGAAGTGCTCGGGCAGCGGCGTTCCGTCGGGGAACCACTTGTCGAGGGACTGCTGCTTGTTCGCCTCGGCGCGCTCCCGCGTCTCGCCCGCCCGGATGCGTGACTCGACGTACTCCGCCATCGTTCGGTCGAGCCACCCGGGCAGTCGCTCGGCCGGCATCGCGACGAGGTGCGTGTCCGTCACCGGTTGCCCTTCGACCCGCGCTTCGGCTTGCCCTTCATGCCGCGCTGCACACGGCCGCGACCGGTCGAGTTCTTCCCGCCGCCGCTCTTGCCACCGGTGCCCTTGGTGGCGCCGCGCTTGGCGACCGTCTTCGCGTTCGACGGTGCGGCCTTGCCGCCGCCCTTCGCCGGACGCGACCCGTCCTTCGGGTCGGGAGCCGCGCCTCCTGGCTGGTCCTGCTCACCCCGCGAACTGTTCGCGGTGCGCCCGCGGACCACGCCGATGAACTCCTCGGTGGTCTCGGTAGCGTCCTCGGAACGCCAGACGAGCACGATCCGGGTGCCGGGCGAGCCGGCGAGCGTGCGGCTGACGAGCTCCTTGCGGCTCGCGGCACGGAAGAGGGACTGGGGAAGGACGGCCACGCCGACGTTCGCCTCGACCAGGTCGAGCGTGGCGTCGACGTCCTCCGGGACCGGGCCGGGGTCGACGACGTGCACGTCCGTCGCGGCGAGGTCTACCTCGGCGAGGTCAGCGAGCGGGGAGTCCTTCGGCATCGCGACGACGGCGGTCTCGGTCCAGAGCGGGATGGCGTTGTGCGCGTCCGACACGGGGACCCGGGCGAACACCATGTCGGCCTCGCCGGCGAGCGCGTCGTCGACCTCGTCCGCTCCGATCGGGCGGAGTCGGAGCTCGGTCGTGGGGAAGCGCTCGCGCCAGACGCGGGCCCACTTCGCGGGGGACACCCCCGGCACGAAGGCGATGGTGAGTGCCGCGGTCATGCAACCGAGCATAGGGGCCGTACCCTTGTGTCCATGGCGCAGGAACAGACCATGAAGCCCGAGACGGCCGCGAAGAAGCTCGGCATCCTGCTGGCGGCCGCCCCGGAGACCTTCCGGGACGCGCCGATCAGCCGGACCG
The DNA here is from genome assembly GCF_001865105.1 of Curtobacterium sp. MCBA15_016. NCBI lineage: Bacteria > Bacillati > Actinomycetota > Actinomycetes > Micrococcales > Microbacteriaceae > Curtobacterium > Curtobacterium sp. MCBA15_016. The sequence continues at coordinate 21,591 of NZ_MJGR01000040.1, read as the reverse complement.
CGTTCGACGAACTCCGCACGGAACCCCCGACCTGGCTCGAGGACCTCCGTCGCGACGGACCGCACCCGCGACCCGTCGTGGCGCAGAAGCTCGGCGTGTCGATCTCGGGGCTGACCCGTGCGGGCATCGACGAACCGCTCACCACGGCGGAGATCAAGACGCTGCTCGAGCAGAAGCCCGAGTGGCTCGTCCGCGAGCGCGCGACGCAGGCCGCGGTGCACGCCGAGAACGCCCGCGTGAAGCAGGAGCGTGCCGCGAAGGCCGCTGGCCGCACCGAGGACTGACCCCGACCCGCACCACCCCGCCGCCCGAGGACACCCCGTGCACGAGACCGTCGCCGACGCCATGCTCGTCGTGCCGCAGTTCGCGTCGGTGTGCTGCATCGTGGGGGACCGGTACCGGCCTCGCCCGGGCGTGATCGTCCCCGCGGCGGTGATGCTCGTCGCGATGCTCATGCCCGTCGTGCACGCCGGAGCGGTGTGGACGCTCCTCGCCGCCACCGTGCTCCTGCTCCTCGCGCCGCTGCCCGTCATGCGGCGGCGGCGCGCCGACGGTCGCCGCGCTGAGCCGATGGATGTCCACCGGGCACTGTCGGCGGTCGTGATGTCCGGGATGCTCCTGATGGGGCACGCCACGGGCATCGCCGACGGACACGCGGGCCACGGCATCGCCCTGACCGCGGTGCTCGGCGCCGGAGTGATCGGCTACGCCGCGTTCAGCGGGTGGCTGCTCCGCCACGAGTGGGCACGAGAGGACCGGCGTGCCGTCCGGAGCGGCGAGGTCTTCGCGATGACGGTCGCCGTCGTCGGCATGACGCTCGCGATGTAGTCAGCGGTTCGCCACGCGCTCCTGCACCTCGTGGATCGTGTCGGACGGCACCGGCGGCACACCCCGACGGATGCCGGCGATGCCGACGACCGCGAGGACCGCGGTGACGACGCCGAACACGACGAGCGTGATGCCGGTCGCGGCCCAGAGCGGGAGCACGAGCGCAAGCAGCACCACCACGAAGCCGGCGAGCAGGACGAGGGTCGTCAGCGCGAACGCCACCGCGACACCGGTGAGCACGAGGCCCGTCTTCGCGCCGCTGACGCGGTCGCCGATCTCGCGTCGTGCCGATGCGACCTCGTCACGGACGGCGCGGAGCACCGGCTCGAGCGCCTTCTGCACGAGCCCGGCGGTGACGGTGTCACGGAAGGACGGCTTGCCGGTCGTGGTGTCGTCGTGGTCGGTGCTCATGGTGTCTCCTGTTCTTCGGGCGCGGTCGTCCGCACCCACCAGGGTGACGCGTCGGGGACGGGAGTCGTCACGTGTCCGACGCGCATGCTCGGCGGGTTCCCAGGACCGGCGGTGACGAGCAGGTTCCGTCCGGCGCGTGACCGTTCTGGTTCGCGGATGCCGGGGATCGCGAACCGGAACGGTCACGCGCCGAGAAGAACACGGGCTTCGGCGCGTCCGCCGCGGGGACGAGCGGGTGACGGACTGGAGGCCCGGCTCGCGTCGACGACGCAGGCCGGGCCTCCGGAGACGGTCGGGTCTCGACCGCCGTCGTGCGCTAGGACGCGATCTCGTCCAGGTCGTCGATCCCGCGTGCGGCGGCTGCGGCCCGCCGTGCCCGCATCGACGGTGCCGCGACGGCGGCCAGGACCGCGAGGACGGCCACGCCCGTGCACGCCCAGAACCCGATCGTGAACGCGTCGTCGGTCGGCAGCCCCTGCGCGGTGGTGTGCGACGTGATCAGTGCCGCGATGACCGCGGTGCCGACGCTGGAGCCGATCGTGCGGACGACGGTGTTGGCGCTGATGGCCTCGCCGGTCTGGTTCGCGGGGACGCTCTCGATGATCGCGTTCGAGCACGCGGCGAGGGCGAGGCCGATGCCGATGCCCGTCAGGACGCCGGACACGACGACCTCGGCGATCGCGGCGTGCGAGATCGCGGGGATGAGGAACGCGGCGACGATGGCGACCCCACCGAGCAGCATCGGCGGCTTCGGGCCGACCTTGCGGACGAGGATGCCGGCGATCGGCCCGGCGATGATCATCATGACGACGGTCGGGAGCAGGAAGAGCCCTGCTTCGGTCACGTCCTTGCCGAACCCGTACCCGACGGCGGTCGGGAGCTGGAGGAGCGTCGGGACGAGGACGAACGTGCCGAACATCGCGAAGCCGAAGACGAGCGCGACCACGTGGGCCGTCCAGACGCCGCGGACCGCGAACAGCCGGACATCGATGAGCGGTTCGGCGACGCGGAGCTCGACGAGCACGAAGGCGACGAGTGCGACCGCGCCGAGGATCAGCAGACCGATGGTCTTGCCGTCGCCCCAACCCCAGGTCTCGCCCTCGCTGATCGCCAGCAGGATCGCGACCAGGGAGACCGCGAGCACACCGGTGCCGAGCATGTCCAGGCGACCGGGCTTCCGGACCGGGGACTCGGGCATGCCGAAGACCGCGCCGAGCAGAGCGATGACGACGAGCACGGCGGGGAGCCAGAACAGCCAGTGCCACGAGAGGTGTTCGACGATCGGGCCCGCGGCGACGATCCCGACGCCCGCGCCGATGCCGAAGATCGCCGACAGCAGGCCGATCGTGACGCTGACCTTCTCCTTCGGGAGCTCGTCGCGGACGATGCCGATCGACAGGGGCATCACGGCACCGGCGGCACCCTGGAGCGCGCGACCGACGATCAGCGTGCCGAGGTTCGGTGCGAGAGCGGCGAGGACGGCGCCGACGAGGAGGATCGACAGGACGACGATGAGCACCTTGCGCTTGCCGATCATGTCCCCGAGCCGGCCGAGGATCGGCGTGAGCACCGACGCCGAGAGCAGGTACGCCGTGAGCACCCAGCTCGTCGCGCTCGTGGAGGCGCCGAGGTCCTGTCCGATGGTCGACAGCGCCGGTGCGACGAGCGACTGCAGGACGGCGAAGGACAGGCCGCCGAGCGACAGGTAGACGATGATCGCCGTGCTGTTCGGTCGGCGCGCACCGGTGGTGGGGTGGGACCCGGTCCGCGGGGTCTCCATGGTCTCGGTCATCGTGCTCCGTACGCTCGGATGTAAACAGTTGCTGACTTGACGAGGGTACGCGGTTCCGGGCTGATGTCAACAATTGCTTACATCAGTCCCCGAACCGCTACGCTCGGAGCATGAGCAAGGACGCCGAGGCAACCCGCCGACTGCTCGTGCAGGCCGCGCGACGTCGCTTCGCCTTCGACGGCTACCGGGCCACCACCGTGCGCGACATCGCCGCGGACGCCGGCGTGAACGTCGCCCTGATCAACCGGTACTTCGTGTCGAAGGAGGGGCTCTTCCGGGAGTGTCTCGACCGCGTCGCCCGCGACCTCGGCGCCGAGGAGCGGCCCGTGCCGGACCTCGAGCGGTCCCTCGCCGGCATGATCGAGCACGCCGTCCGGTCCCCGACCGACGACGACTCGCTCCAGCTCATGCTGCTGCTGCGCTCCTCGGGGGACGACGGCGCGGACGCCATCCGCCGCGAGACACTGCGCCGCTACGCCGAACGACTCGCCGGGGCCGTCCACGACGAGGTCACCGACGACCTGCTCCTCCGCGCCGAGATCGCCCTGGCGGTGGTGCTCGGAATGACCATGCTCCGGACGTCCACGAAGGTCGAGCCGCTCGCGTCGGCCGACCACCAGGCGGTCTCGGACGCGCTCACCGGGGTCCTGCGGCAGCTCCTCGCCGGGCCGCGGTAGCGTCGAGCCGTGTCCGATCGCCACGTCCGTCGCCCCGATCCCGCGCCGCGCCTCGACGAGGTCGACGAGCGGATCCTCTGGACCCTCGCCGCCGACGCCCGGATCCCGAACAACCGCCTCGCCGCTGCGGTCGGCATCGCCCCGTCGACGTGCCTGACGCGCGTCCGTGCGCTCGAGGACGCCGGGGTCATCCGTGGCTACCGGGCCGACGTGGACGTCGCACGGCTCGGCTTCGCGATCGAGGCGATGGTCTCGGTCCGGGTGCACGCCGCAGCGCGCCACGAGCTCCGCGACTTCGCGAAGCGGCTGCTCCGGGTGCCCGTCGTGCAGGACGTGTCGTTCCTGGCCGGCGACAAGGACTTCCTCGTGCACATCGCGTGCACGTCCACCGAGCAGCTCCGCGACTTCGTGGCCGACGAGCTCAGCGGCGACCCCTCGGTGGCGACGACGCAGACGAACATCGTGTTCGAACGGCTCGTCGCCGACCGTGCACAGCAGGGGCGGTCGTTCGACGAGCTCCGGCGCTGGCGGGCCTGACTCAGCGCGTGCGGGTCATCGGGAGGTGGGGGATCCCGTCCTCGTTGAAGTCCTCGCCCGAGCGCACGAACCCGAACCGGGCGTACCACTGCTCGAGGTGCGCCTGGGCGTCGATCGCGATGCGCGGGGAGCGTGCCTCGGCGATCGCGGCCTCCATCAGCAGCGACGAGAGCCCCTGCCCCCTGGCGGCCTTCGCGGTGGCGACGCGGCCGATGCGCTCGGTGCCGTCGTCCTCGCGGAGGAGCCGGAGCGTGGCGTCGACCGAGCCCTGCCCCGCCCAGAACTGCAGCGTGCCGGGCTCGAGGTCGCGCCCGTCGATGTCCGGGTAGGCGGCTGCCTGCTCGACCACGAACACGTCCTGCCGGAGTCGCAGGATCTCGTGCAGGGTGACGACGTCCAGGTTGCGCGTCGGGGCGTTGAAGATCGAGACCAAGACCGGCCTTTCCTGACGATTTCTTCCGAAACAGGGTGCGTTCCGGAACGGAGCGGCGTACATTGCCGGACAACCACTCTACGTGCGCAGCCGAGATCAGGAGGTGAGCGCATGGACCAGCCGTTGCGCGCACCCTGGCGCGCGATGATCCGGTACGTCGTGTTCGGCGTCGGCATCGCCGCTGCCCTCGTGCTGCTCTCGTTGGTGCTCGGCGCTCGTCCGGCCGCGGCGGCCCCCGCGCCCGCCCAGCAGACGCTGCAGACCCACCCGTCGCAGGAGCGCGGGCTGGTCGGCGGAGTCGTCGACGGTCTCGGCGACACCGTCCAGGGCGTCGCCGGTGGGGTCGGGCACGTCGTCGACGGCGTCGTCGCCCCGGTCCGGAAGGCCGTCGTCCCCGCCGCTCCGGCAGCTCCGGCCGCGCCCGCACCGGGCGCCCCGGCAGCGCACCCGGCACCGGCGGCCCCGGCGGCGCCGGCACCCGCAGCTCCGGCACCGACCCGCCCGTCGAGCGCCGCTCCGGCCCACACGCAGCCGTCGAGCGCCGCTCCGGCACCGTCCACACCGGCACACGCCGCGCCTGCCCCTGCAGCACCGGCAGCGCAGCCCGCGACCGCCCCCGCGGCGGCACCCGCAGCGACCAGCGCGACCCCCGCAGCACCGCAGGCCGGACCGGCGGAGGCGAGCAGCGCCTCCAGGCCCGTCACCGGCACGGTCGGGACCGTCCTCCGTCCCGTCACCGGCGCCGTCCAGACCTTCACCGACGCTCGCCCCGTGACCACCGTCGTGCACTCGCTCGACCAGGTGGTCGGCGGCCTCCCGGTCGTCGGAACGGTCCTCGGCGAAGACACCCTCGGCACCGTGACCGACCCGGTCAGCGGGCTGGTGGACGACACCCTCGGCGGCGTCGGCACGGTCGTCGGATCGGTGCCGGACGTGCTCACCGGCTTGCCTCCGACGGTCGGCGGCGTCCTGCCAGGAGGCACGGATCCCGTCGTCGGCCTCCCCACCGCTCCGGTGGGCGGCACGTCCACGGCCCCGGTCGCGTCGACACCGTCGCTCACGTCCCCGGGCGCTGCCAGCGCTGTCGCGCCGGCAACCGTGGCGCCGGGCAGCGCTGCCGAGCGGACGGACGCCGTCGCCACCGTGCGGGCCTCCGTGCTCGCCGGAGGCGCGAGCGCCGCCGCTGCACCGGGCGTGCAGGACGCGTCGTTCGGCGGCCGGGCACTCCTCGTCCCCGAGGGCCACGGCGTCACGTTCGGCGGCCCCGCGGACGGCTCCGCCACCGGTGCCCTCGGTGGCAGCGCTGCCGGTTCCGCCGGGTCGGCAGCAGCCGTCGGCATCGTCGGTTCCGACGACCAGGTCTCCCTCGCCGCGGGGTCACGCGGCACCATCGCCGACGACGCGGTCCCCGCGTCGATCGTCGGCGAGCACGACGTCGCCCCTGACTGAGATCGGTGCGCCTGTCCGACACGGCAGGCACGCACCGCCGGCCGCCATCGCGGTCGGTCCACATCTCATCTCGATCAGGGAGCAACGATCATGAACAAGTACGTCTCGAGAGGGCTCTGGTTCGCCCTCTTCGTCGGCGGTCTGACGCTCGGGGGTGCGGTCGCGGCGAACGCGGCGACGACCTCCGGAGCGGACGGCACCGCCTCGGGCACACAGGTGGCGCCGTCGATCGACGCGCCGGTGTCCGCGACCGGCAACGCACTCGGGGTCCTCGGCGACGCGGTGTCGTCGGTCACCCGTCCGGCAGCGCCCGCGGCCCCGGCCGCACCGTCGTCCTCGGCTCCGGCCGCGACACCGTCCACGTCGGGTGCCGACGGCATCGCCTCGGGGACGCAGGTCGCCGGTGCGGTGACCGCGCCGGGCTCCGCGACGGGCAACGCGGTGGCGGTCGGCGGCGACGCCGTGTCCGCTGCCGCCACTCCTGCCGCGTCGGCGCCCGCCGACTCGACGCCGGCTGCTCCGGCCGCTGCGCCGACGACCTCGGGGTCGGACGGCACGGCCTCGGGCACGCAGGTCGTGCCCGTGGTGTCCGTCCCGGTGACGGTGTCGGGGAACGGCATCGGGCTGCTCGGTGACGGCACCTCGGCGGGGGCAGCTGCCCCGGCGGCCGGCGCCACGACGCCGACCGCAGGCGGTTCGACCTCCGGGTCGGACGGCACGGCCTCGGGCACGCAGGTGTCCCCGGTGGTGTCGGTCCCGGTGACGGTGTCGGGCAACGGCATCGGGCTGCTCGGTGACGGCACCTCGGCGGGGGCAGCTGCCCCGGCGACCGGCACCACGACGCCGGCCGCGGGTGGTTCGACCTCGGGGTCGGACGGCACGGCCTCGGGCACGCAGGTGTCCCCGGTGGTGTCGGTCCCGGTGACGATCGGTGGGAACGGCATCGGCCTCGTCGGTGACGGCACGAGCACGGGTTCCACGGCCCCGGCGACCGGGACCACGACGCCCACCACGGGCGGATCCACCTCGGGTGACGGGGGACTGCTCTCGGGCAGCCAGATCACACCCGTGATCAGCCTCCCGATCACCATCGGCGGCAACGGCATCGGCATCGTCGGCGACGGCACCAGCTCGACCACGACGCCCGGTGGCGGCGCCGCTCCCGGTGACGGCACCGACCCCGGCGACGGCACGGACCCGGGCGACGGCACCACCCCTGGTGACGGCACGGACCCCGGTGACGGCACCACCCCTGGTGACGGCACCGACCCCGGCGACGGGAACGGCGCCGGCGACGGCACCACGCCCGTCACGGTGACCACCCCGGCCACCGGGGCCGGCGCGGCCGTGGCGACCAGCGCCTCCCGGCCCGCGACGGTCGTCGCGACGACCGCCGGTGCCTCGACGGTCGTCCAGGCCGCCGTCCGCACGGTGGCTGCGTCGAGCAGCCAGCCGGCCCTCGCCTACACGGGAGCGTCCTCGCCGGTCGTCCCTGCCGGCATCGCCCTGCTGCTGCTCCTCGCCGGAGCCGGGACCCTGGTGCTGCGCAAGCGGCACTGACGTCCGACGGGCTCGAGGGGCACCGCGCCGCGGTGCCCCTCGCACCCGTGCCCGCCGTCGGCCGGACCTGTGTCCGCCGTCCGCCGTCCGCTGGACGAACGCCGAAGGCTCTCTGGGAGCCGACCATGGCGAACCTGTGCGGAGCAGAAGCGCCTCCGAGGCCGCCCGGCAGCAGGGCAGCGCCACGATGAGAGCGTGCTCCACGACCTCCTGCGCATCCCCATCACGGGCTCGACCGTCCTCGTCCCGGTCGACGTGCTCGCCGCCGTCCTCGTCGTGTGGGCGCTCCTCGCCCGGCCGCGATCGCTCGGCCGCGTCCTCGTCCGGATCGCCGCCCTCGGCGTCGGTGCGGTCGCCGGGCTGGCGCTCGTCTGGTGGTTCGGCGACGTCCAGGACGCGTTCGGTGTCGCGTTCACCTCGGTGACCCGGATGTGGGTCGCCCTGGCGTGCGCCGGGATCCTGCTGCTGGTCGTGCTGCTCGTGCAGGGCGGCTGGGCGGGCCGGGTGGTCGCCGGGGCCGCCGCCGCGAGCCTGCTGCTCGCAGCGGGACTCGGCATCAACGTCGACTTCGGCTTCTACAAGAACGTCGAGCAGGCCATCGCCACGAACCCGTACAAGACGCGGACCCTGGCGGAACGGGACCCCGCGGCCGAGCGGCTCGTCGACCTGCACGACTGGCACGCACCGGCGGACATGCCGAAGGAGGGCGAAACGTTCAGCGTGACGATCCCCGGCACGATCTCGCACTTCCACGCCCGGAAGGCCGTGGTGTGGCTCCCGCCGGCTGCGCAGGTCCGGAACGCCCCGGCGCTGCCCGTGCTCGTCGCACTCTCCGGGCAACCCGGCGAACCGGCCGACCTCTTCCAGACCGGCGACATCGGCCACTACCTTGACCGGTATGCAGCAGCGCACGACGGCCTCGCCCCGATCGTCGTCGCCCCGGACCAGCTCGGCGCTCCGAACCGCAACCCGATGTGCGTGGACTCCCGGCGGCTCGGGCGCAGCGAGACCTACGTCATGACGGACACCGTCGACTGGATCCGGAAGCACCTCGCGGTCGCCACGGCACCGACGGGCTGGGGCGTGGTCGGCTTCTCCGAGGGGGCCACCTGCGCGATGCAGTTCTCGTCCGCCCACCCCGACGTCTTCGGGTCCGCGCTGGCGATCTCGAGCGAGATCGCCCCGAAGAACGGCAGCCTGCAGCACACCATCGCCGTCGGCTTCGGCGGTTCCCGCTCCGCCTACGACGCCGCGACGCCGGTCGCCGAGATGCGCGCCCACGGCCGGTACGCCGACCACCTCGTCGTGTTCGGGGTGGGCGGGGACGACGCCCCGTACAAGGCGTCCACCGCCACGCTCCGTGCGGCGGCCGAGCGGGAGGGCATCGCCACGCAGCTGGTCGTCTCCCCAGGGTCGGCGCACGACTGGAACACCGTCCGCTACGTGCTCGCGCACGGCCTCCCACCGGTGCTCGAGCACCTCGGGCTCCCCGCGAGCGGACCGCTGTGAGCGGCGTCGCATCGGCACTGGCGACCGTCCGCCGGGTCGTCGTCACCCGCCCGGTCACCACGGCGATCGTCCTGCTCGTGCTGGCGACCTCGACGCTCGCGTTCGTGCTCCGGCTGGAACACGGGGCGCACGCGACCGTGTTCGGTCCGTTCCGGGTCTTCGCGGCATCGACCGGCGTGCTCGCCCTGCTGCTGACGCTCGCCGGGGTGGTCGTGCTCGTCGGGGCGTCGGAGCGGCTCATGGGGTCCTGGCGCACGGCACTGGCGTTCGTGGTCACGACCGTCGTCGGCACGGGCATCGCCGCGTTCGCCGTGCTCGTCGACCTCGACGGCAAGGGCGCCGTACCGATGGTGCTCGGCCGGGCGACGAGCTTCGACCCCTGGACCGCCATCGTCGGCACGGTCGTCACCGCCAGCGCCTTCGCGGGGACCCTGTGGCGGCGGCGGATCCGGGTGAACGCCCTCGCCGTGGTCGCCGCCCTCCTGCTCTACGCCGGACACGTCTCCGACCTGTCCGCCGTCCTCGCCGCGGCCGCCGGGTGGCTGCTCGGCGAACTCCTGCGCCGCACGCCGAAGCGGCAGGGCTGGGTGCGCAGCTCGCACCGCGAGATCCGGGTGCTGCTCGGCACCGCGGTGCTGGTGTCCGCCGTCGGCCCCGTCATCGCGCTGGTGTCCCGCGCGCGGGTGGGACTCCTCGCACCGATCGCCGCGGTCGTCGGCGCCGGCCCCGTCACCCCGGTGCGGGGCTGCCGTGCGGACGCGGTCGCGGGGGAGTGCCTCCGCGGGCTCCTGTCCTTCCGCGCGACCGACCCGTGGACCCTCGTGCTCGCCGTCGCGCCCCTGCTCGTGCTCGTCGTCGGCGGACTCGGACTCTTCCGCGGCAGTCGCTTCGCGGTGTGGCTCGTGGTCGTCGTCGACACGGTGACGGCGATCGCCGCCGCGATCACCTACGGCCTCGTCCCGGGGCGCGTCGTCGCGCAGCACGGCCTCGAGGACCAGTTCGTCACCGACGTGTCCATCGTCGCGTCGATCGTCGTCCCGCTCGGGACCGCGGTCGTCCTCGTCGTGCTGCGGCGGTCCTTCACGGTGCTCACCAGCCGCCGCCGCGTCGTCGCCTTCGCGGTCACCGTCGGTGCGGCCGCGGTCGGCATCGTCGTCGTGGTGCTGGTCGTCGCCGCGTCCTCGGCGCACCACGTCGAGGACCCCCTGCGGCTGGCGCTCGCCGCCCTGGGCCCGCTCGCACCGGTGAGCTTCTGGGACCGGCTCCCGTCGCTCGACCACGCGCTCCGGCTCGTGCTCGGGCTGAGCGGACCGGTGCTCTGGCTGGTCGTGGCGATCGCCGCCGTCCGGCCGACCGGTGCCGTCGAACCCGACACCGACGCCGACGCTGCACACGCCGACCGCGAGCGCGCCCGCGCCCTGCTCGTCGCCGGTGGCGGGGACGCGTTCGGCTGGATGACGACCTGGCAGGGCAACGCCTACTGGTTCGCCGAGGACGGTCGCGCCGGCGTCGCCTTCCGCCGCAACGGCCGCGTCGCGGTGACGGTCGGCGGGCCCTTCGGCTGGCCCGACGCCCGCACGGCGGCGATGACCGCGTTCGCCCGGTGGTGCGACGACAACGGCTGGACGGCGGTCTTCTACGGCATCGGCGCGGAGACCGCCGGGGTGCTCACCGCGCAGGGCTGGGCGACGCTCCCGGTGGCCGAGGACGCCGACTTCGACCCCCGGACGTGGACGACGAGCGGGAAGAAGAAGCAGGACGTCCGGACCTCGGTGAACAAGGCGGCGCGCGAGGGCCTCACCGCGACCTGGTCGAGCTGGCAGCAGCTGCCCGCGTCCACCACCCGGCAGATCGAGGCGATCTCCGAGGAGTGGGTCGCCGAGCGCGAGCTGCCCGAGATGGGGTTCACCCTCGGCGGGGTCGACGAGATGCGCGACCCCGCGGTGCGCACCCTCGTCGCGCAGGACCCCGAGGGCACGGTGCTCGCGGTCACCAGCTGGTTGCCGGGGTACCGGGACGGCCGGGTCGTCGCCTGGACGCTCGACGTCATGCGACGCACACCCGCGGCACCGAACGGCGTGATGGAGTTCCTCGTCGCGAGTGCGGCCGACCGGATGCGCGAGGACGGCGTCGAGCGACTCAGCCTGTCCGCGGCCCCGCTCGCGCAGGCCGCCGAGGGCCCGCAGGCGAACGACGGCGTGCAGAGCCTGCTGGACCTGGTCGGCGGGGTCCTCGAGCCGGTCTACGGGTTCCGGTCGCTGCTGCGGTTCAAGCAGAAGTTCGGCCCCGAGCTGCACCCGCTGGTGCTCGCCTACCCGGACCCGGTCGCGCTGCCGGCGATCGGGATCGCGGTGGTGCGCGCGTACCTGCCGGACCTGTCGCTCCGGCAGGCGGTGGCGTTGGCGCGCGGGCGCGGCTGAGCAGACGGACCGACGGACGGTTCGGGAGGCGCGGCGCACCTCCGCCCCGCGGCCAGCGGGACCGGGTGGCGGACGCGGGTCGCGGGGTCGGCCGCACCGCGCCTCCTGGACCGCAGCGCGGTCACGCGACGTCCGGTTACGCCCACGGAACCGGCGCAACGTGTCCGTCACCTGCGTGGGGTATCGTTCCCGGTACGCAAGCGCTCCGGGGTCGGTGCAAGTCCGAACCGGTGGTGACAGTCCACGAACTGATGACGGGTGCGAACCCGGCAGAGGTTGACCCGGTGGAACTCCGGGACCGACGGTGAAAGTCCGGATGGGAGGCGCGCTGGCGGACGAGACGTCCCACGATCCGTGGGTGCGACCCGTCCGTCGATGCCGACGATCGTCGAACGCCCCCGGAGTCCCGTTGAGAGGACACCAGTGTTCACCGGCATCATCGAGGAACTCGGCACCGTCACCGCCGTCGAGCAGCACGGCGACTCCGTCGCGCTCACCGTCCGCGGGCCCGTCGTCGTGCAGGACGCCCGGCACGGCGACTCCATCGCGACGAGCGGCGTCTGCCTGACCGTCGTCGAGCAGACCCCGGAGACCTTCACGGCCTTCGTCATGAAGCAGACGCTCGACATGAGCGCGCACGGGTCGCTCGCGGTCGGCGACCGGCTCAACCTCGAACGCGCGGCCTCGGTCGGCGACCGGCTCGGCGGGCACATCGTCCAGGGCCACGTCGACGGCACCGCCACCGTGCTCGAGACCGCGGACGGCGACGGCTGGCGGCGCGTCCGGTTCTCGCTCGCGCCGGACCTCAGCCCCCTGGTCGTCGACAAGGGCTCGATCGCGATCGACGGCGTCTCGCTGACGGTCAGCGCCGTGTCCTCCGAGGACACCCCCGCCGCGGCCGCCTGGTTCGAGGTGAGCCTCATCCCCGAGACGCTCGAGGCCACCACGCTCGGCGACCGCGTGCCGGGGGACCGGGTGAACATCGAGACCGACGTCCTGGCCCGGCACGTCCGGCGGATGCTGCGGCTCGACGCCGCGGTGCGGCCGCTCGAGGGTGCCACGGGTCCGCTCGCGGGTGACGCGCGTCCGCTCGCGGGTGCCACGCTCGGCCAGGAGGCACGGTGATGGTCGCCGGGGCACGTCCCGCCGCGCAGGCGGGTGCCTCCGGTGCGGTCGTCCCGGGATTGCTCGGGTTGTCGAGCGTCGACGAGGCCATCGCCGCCATCGCCGCCGGCCGCCCGGTGATCGTCGCCGACGACGAGGACCGCGAGAACGAGGGCGACGTCATCCTCTCCGCCGAACTCGCCTCCCCCGAGTGGATCGCCTGGACGGTGGCTCACTCGTCGGGGTTCATCTGCGCACCGGTGAGCGTCGAGATCGCCGACGCACTCGACCTCCCGCCGATGGTCGCCCACAACGAGGACGTCCGCGGGACGGCATACACCGTGACCGTCGACGCCGCCGTCGGGGTCACCACCGGCATCAGCGCCCACGACCGAGCGCACACGTTGCGGGTCCTCGCCGACCCGGCGTCCGTGCGCGACGACCTGCACCGGCCCGGACACGTCGTGCCCCTGCGCGCCCGTCCGGGCGGGGTCCGCGAGCGTGCGGGCCACACCGAAGCCGCGATCGACCTGGTCACCGCCGCAGGGCTCCGGCCCGCCGCGGCGATCTGCGAGATCGTCGACGAGGACGGCGGCATGATGCGTCTGCCGGGACTCCTCGGACTCGGGGCACGCGCCGGCGTGCCCGTCATCACCATCGCCGCGCTCGCCGAGTGGCTCGACGCGGCAGACCGGGCAGCGGCGGAGTCCGCGCCCACGGAAGGAACGGCACGATGAGCGGAGCAGGCGCGGCGGACCGCGACCACGTCGACGGCAGCGGCATCCGGGTGGCGATCGTCGCCGGGCAGTGGCACGACGAGATCGCCGGTGGCCTCCTCGCCGGGGCGCAGCGCGAGGTCGAGCGGCTCGGGGCCACGGCGGAGGTCATCCCCGTCCCCGGGAGCTTCGAGCTGCCCGTGGTCGCGAAGGCCGCGCTCGAGGCCGGGTTCGACGCGGCGGTCGCCCTCGGCGTGATCATCCGCGGTGGGACCCCGCACTTCGAGTACGTCTCGGACGCGGCGACGAGCGGCCTCACCCGGGTCGCGATCGACGCCGGCAAGCCCGTCGGGTTCGGGGTGCTCACCCTGGACGACGAGCAGCAGGGCCTCGACCGTGCCGGGCTGCCCGGTTCGAAGGAGGACAAGGGGGCCGAGGCCGTGCACGCCGCCGTGTCGACCGTGGTGACCCTGCGCCGGCTGCGCGTGCTCGCGTAGGCGACCCGCGCCTCCTGGCCCGCCGCGCGTCAGCGCGTCAGCGCGTCGCTCCTACGTTCGCACAACCGAAGTCACCCCGCGCCACGCGATCACGTGGTGCGGGGTGACTTCCGTTGTGCGAACGGCCCCGCACCTCTTCAGGTGCGGGGCCGTTCGTGTGCGGTGGTGCTGACTACCGCTTGCCGAACACGTGGATCGGCAGGAAGAAGGAGAGGCACATGAGCACGAGACCGCCCATGAAGATGAACGCCTGACCCGAGCTCACCTGGAACGCGAAGCCGAACAGGTACATCGAAACCAGCAGCAGCAGGATCGAGAAAACAGCGGCGATGACGCGGCCCACAGTGGTACCTCCGGAATCAGGCGGGTGGATCGGACCCAGTCTATCCCCAGGAGCGACGAACTCGGTTCACGCGCCGGGGCGGGTGGCGATCAACCGGTCGACCACGGCGAGGAGCGGTTCCATGTCGACCGAGGCGCGGTCCGGTCGGACCTCACTGGCGGCGCCGAGGGACGCCGCGTGGTACAGCCCGTCGCCCATGAGCTTGATCGCCTGCGCCGTGGGGACGTCCCCGAGCGAGTCGACGAGCGTGGCCAGCCAGGCGTTCTCGGTCTCGTCGAGGGTGCGGCCCGCCTCTTCGTAGCCGGCCTGCTGCAGTCGGCTCGCGGCGAGGAGGGCGAGGTCGAGCTCGCTGCCCACGAACTGGCAGTTCCGCACGAAGTAGCGGGCGGCGCCGTCCTCGGCGTCACGCATGCGCTCGACGTCGATGGCGGAGAGGTCGGACAGGCGCTCGCAGAGTCCCTCGACCAGGGCGGCCTTCGAGCCGAAGTGGTAGAGCAGTCCGCCCTTGGACACCCCGGCCCGGGCGGCCACGGCGTCGAGGGTCGCCGGACGCTCTCCTTCCTCGCACACGATGGCGACGAAGCTGTCCAGGACACGATCGCGGGCGCTTGCCATGCCGGAAGTCTGCCATGGGACGCGGGCGTGCCGCGTCCGGCGGGCGCGGAGCGGGCGCAGCGCAGGCGCGGAGGAGGCGCTGTGCCGACGACACGGCGGGCGCAGCGCAGGCGCCGTGGGCCATCCTCCACGGCGCCTGCGGGTCCGGTCAGCCCTTCAGCGCCCCCGCCGCGATGTTCGCGATGAAGTGCCTCGAGCCGATGATGAACACCCCGATGAGCGGGAACACGCTGATCACGGCACCGGCCATCACCGAGCCGAGGTCGGTCGCGTTCACCGAGCTGAGCGAGGCGAGTGCCACCTGGAGCGTCTGTCCCTTCGGGTCGATCAGCACGATCAACGGCCACACGTAGTCGTTCCACGCCGTGATGAAGGTGAAGATGCCGAGGAACGCGAGGCCTCCGCGGAGCATCGGGACCGCGATCGACCACCAGGTGCGGAAGAACCCGGCGCCGTCCACGCGCGCGGAGTCGATGACCTCGTTCGGGATCGACCCGGTGGCGAACTGCCGCAGGAGGAAGATGCCGAACGCGTTCGCCGCCCCGGGGACGATGAGCGCCTGGAGTCCACCGATCCACCCGAGGTGCGCCATGAGCACGAAGCTCGGCACGAGCGACAGGCTGCCGGGGACGAGGAACGTCGCCAGCATGACGGTGAACAGCGAGCGCTTGAACGGGAACTCGTACTTCGCGAAGGCGAACGCGGCCAGCGAGTCGAACAGCATGACCAGGACCGCGGTGCCGCCGGCGACGATGACGGTGTTGCCGAGCGCCCGCAGCATGTCGACGCTGCTGAACACCGTGGCGAGGTTCTGCATGGTGTGGTCGCTGAACCACAGCGACGGCGGGTAGCCGAAGATCTGCGCGTTCGACGACGTCGACATGACGAGCAGCCAGTAGAACGGGAAGATCGACAGCACGACGCCGACGATGAGGCACAGGTGCGTGACGAGCCGTCCGACCCAGCCGTGCCTGAACCCCCGGCGGTGGCCGTCGGGCCCGTCGGTGACGGCGTTCGGCCGGCCGAGTGCGGCGGCGGTGTTCGTGGTGCGGGGTGCGGTGTCGGCGCTCATGCGCGGGGTCCCTTCGCGCTGGTCGTGACGGTGCGCGGGGTGCGCAGTCGCCGTGGGGTCTTGAGCCCGTCGCGCTCGCTGAGCAGTCGCCAGTTGATGATCGCGAAGACCACGGAGAAGAAGAACAGCACCCAGGCGATCGCCGAGCCGTACCCGAAGTCGAACTGGTTGAACGCCTGGTCGTACTGGTAGAGCACGATCGTCATGCCGGCCTCGTCGGGGCCGCCGACGGCCTGCCCGTTGAACAGGATCTGCGGCTCGGTGAAGAGCCCGAGGCCACCGATGGTCGACGTGATGACGGTGAACAGGATGACCGGCCGCAGCATCGGGATCGTGATGCGCGTGAAGATCTGCCAGGTGTTCGCGCCGTCCACCTTCGCCGCGTCGTACAGCTCGGTCGAGATCGACTGCAGGCCGGCGAGGTAGATGATCGCGTTGTACCCGGTCCAGCGCCAGATGACCATGACCGCGATCGTGACCTTGATGCCCCAGTACGACGAGAGCCAGCCGACCGGGTCGGCACCGACGGCTCGGAGCGCGGCGTTGACGAGCCCGAACCCGTCCGAGAACACCGAGCCGAACACGATGGCCATCGCGACCATGCTCGTCACGTTCGGGATGAAGAACGCGACCCGGTAGAAGCCCTTCGCCCGGATGTTGCCGTGCAGCAGGAACGCGAGCACGAGGGCGAGGAACAGCATCGGGACGGTCGAGATGATCCAGATGATGAAGGTGTTCGAGACGGCGTTCCAGAACCGCGGGTCGGTCAGCAGGTACTGGTACTGCGCGAGGCCGACGAACGCGGGGGAGCCGACGCCGTCCCAGTCGGTGAACGACAGCACGATCGAGAAGACGATCGGGAACAGCCCGAACACGAGGAACAGCACGTAGAACGGCGCGATCGCCACGTACTGCGGCCAGAACCGGCGCAGGCTGAAGCGGTGCCCGGTCGCCGCGGTGGAGATCGACGCGGTGGGGGCGCCCCCGACGACGGGGTTCGCGGTGGTGGCGGTCTTCTCGCGGATCGGCGCGCTCATGCCGACACCCCGCGCTTCGCCAGGACGCGGTCGGTCTGGTCGATGGCGTCCTGCCAGGCACGCTCCGGGTCCTTGCCGCCGGACTCCACGTTCGTGATCTCGGTCGCGAAGGCGCCGATGAACCGCTCCGAGTTCGAGATGTACGTCACGGGGACCTCCGGTGCGGCCTTGCTGAAGAAGTCGAGCGGGTTCTGGTCCCCGAAGAAGTCGCCGGGGTTGCGCATGATGCCGTTCTCGAACGACGCGGGTGTCGACGGGAAGAGCTGGATGTCGTTGTAGGTGTGGGACTGCACGTCCGCGCCGGTGATCCACTTGGCGAACGCCACCGCGGCTTCCGGGTTCTTCGACGTCTTGGGCACGGCCAGGAACGAGCCGCCGCTGTTGCCCGGTCGCTCGGGCTGCCGGGCGATCCGCCACTTCCCGGACAGGTCCGGAGCCGTGTCGTGGATGATCTGCGTCCACCACGCGCCCTCGATCTGCCCGGCGACCCGACCCGCGACCCACCCGGCGTTCTGGTCGGTCCCGGACTGCAGGTTGCCGGTGATCCCGGCGTGGATCGACTCGACCGCGTTCTCCCAGGCCTTCCGGATCGAGCTGTCGTCGTCGTGGTAGAGCGGCTGGTCGTCACGGTCGAAGTACCGCGTGGGGCTCGCGGAGACGAACTGGTTGAAGAGCTGCGTCGCGGTGATGATCGTCGCGGCACCGGTCTTCTGCTTGATCTGCTTGCCGAAGGTCCGGAAGTCCGCCCAGGTCTGGATCGCCGCGCTCACCTCGTCCGGGTCGGTGGGGAGGTCGGCCTTCTGCAGGACGTCCTGGTTGTAGAAGAAGCCGGTGGGGCCGGTGTCGACGGGCCAGAAGCACTGCCGCCCGGACGGGGTCCGGCCGAGCGAGAGCTTCCAGTCGTAGTAGGCGGACTTCTCGGTGGCGGAGGGATCGAAGTCGGTGAAGAGGTCCTCGTCGGGGAAGTAGAGCCAGCAGTTCGAGTTCACCATGAGGACGTCGGGGATGAACGCGTTCCCGGCGAGGGCGGTCCGGAACTTGGTGTCGTACGACGCCCCGCCGATGAGGTCCGGCCGCAGCCGCATCGGTTCGTGGCCGCTGATGCCCCGGGCCGCCTGCTTCAGGAACTTCGGGTCGAGGGACCGGTTCCAGTACCAGAGGACGAGTTCGTCCGGGTCCTTGGAGATCGCGGTACCGGTGGAACACCCGGCGAGGAGGGCCGTGGTGGCGAGTGCGCCGAGGGCGCCTGCGCCGGCGAGGAACCCCCGCCGGCTGAGACTGTGCGTTGCTGCTGTCACTGGTGTGCCTGCTCTCGTCGTTGAGATGCGGAACCGTTGAGCGCTCGACCGTGAACGCTCACGAAGTGGTCAGAGCATGCCCCGGCCGACACGCCGTGTCAAGCATCCGCATCGTTGCAGGTGCGGAGACGGACGGGTACGGTCGTCGGGACCGTGAAGGTTCACGACACGATAGGGATCCGCATGTCAGCGCAGACCGCGACCACCGCCAGCAGCACCTCCTCGACGGGGCACGACACCCCCGGCTGGGCCGTCCTCGGCCCCGGTGGGATCGCCCGCCGCTTCCTCTCCCAGCTGCCCTCGAGTGGCGTCGGGGCGACCCTCGTCGCCGCCGGCAGCTCATCGGCGGAGCGAGCGGGAGCGTTCGCTGCCGAGGCGGCCGAGCACGGGTTCGCCGACGTCGTCGCGGCCACCTACGACGAGGTGCTCGCCGACCCGCGCGTCGACGCCGTCTACGTCTCGACGGTCCACACCGGGCACGCGGCGCTCGTCCTCGCGGCGCTCGCGGCGGGCAAGGCGGTCCTCTGCGAGAAGCCGCTCTCGCCGAACCACGGCACGTCCATGGCGCTCGCCGACGCCGCACGCCAGGCCGGCCTGCCCCTCGTCGAGGCGTACATGTACCGCTTCCACCCGCAGACCGCGGCCCTGCTCGACCTCGTCCGGCAGGGTGCCATCGGTACCGTCACGCACGTCGACGCCTCGTTCGCGTTCCGGGCGGGCAGCCGCTCCGGCCGACTCTTCGACGTCGACACGGCCGGCGGCGGGATCCTCGACGTGGGCGGCTACCCGGTGACCATGACGGCCGCGATCGTGCAGGCCGCGACCGGCGTGGCCGTCGCCGAGCCCACCGAGCTCACCGCCACCGGGACCGTCGGCCCGACCGGCGTCGACGAGTGGACGGTGGCACAGCTCAGCTACACCGGCGGGATCACCGCGAACCTCCGGACCGGCGTCCGCGTGCAGGACGACAACGCCGTGGTCGTCCACGGCACCACGGGGAAGATCACGCTCACCGACCCGTGGACCCTCGGCGACGACCCCACGATCGAGATCAGCACGGTCGACGAGGACCCGCGCACGCTGTCCTTCGCCGGGGCGCACCCCTACGCCCTCGAGGCCGACGCCACCACGGCGGCCCTCGCGGCCGGTCGTGTCGACGCCCCCGAGTTCACCCTCGACGAGTCGCTCGCCACCGCCCGGACGCTCGACAAGTGGCGTGCCGCGATCGGTCTGCGCTTCCCGTTCGAAGCCGAGACCGCCGACATCCCGACCGTCAGCGGCCGACCCCTCACGGTCGCCGCGCACGAGCCCGACCGTGCCGACAACCCGATGCGCTACGGCGAGGTCGCGGGTGTCGGCAAGCGCATGTCCCGACTGGTGATGGGTGTCGACAACCAGCCCGACCTGGCGCACGCGAGCGCGATCTTCGACCTGTTCGTGGAGCAGGGCGGCAACGTGTTCGACACCGGCTACATCTACGGCGGGGGCGTGCTCGAGGGTCGGCTCGGCAAGTGGATCCAGAACCGCGGCGTCCGCGAGGACGTGGTCGTGATCACCAAGGGCGCGCACACGCCGTACTGCGACCCGGAGTCCCTCACCCGGCAGCTGCTCGAGAGCCTCGAGCGCCAGGGCACCGACTACGCGGACATCTACATGATGCACCGCGACAACACGGACATCCCGGTGGGGGAGTTCGTCGACGTCCTCGACGAGCACCGTCGTGCTGGCCGCATCCGCGTGTACGGCGGCTCGAACTGGACCCCTGCCCGGTTCGACGAGGCGAACGCCTACGCCCGCGCGAACGGCAAGCACGAGTTCGAGGTGCTGAGCAACCACTTCGGCCTGGCCGAGGCGTACGACGTGCCGTGGGCCGGCTGCGAGCACGCCACCGACGCGGCGTCGAAGCAGTGGCTCGAGGAGCGCCAGGTGCCCCTGCTGCCCTGGTCCTCGCAGGCGCGTGGGTTCTTCACCGGCCGGGCCAAGCCGGAGGACACGAGCGACGCAGAACTCGTGCGCTGCTACTACAGCGACGAGAACTTCGAGCGGCTGCGCCGTGCGTCGGAGCTCGGCGAGCGGTTCGGCGTCCCCGCGACGGCGATCGCCCTGGCCTACGTGCTGCACCAGCCGTTCCCGACGTTCCCGCTCTTCGGACCGCGTACGATCGCGGAAGCCCGGTCGTCCATGACCGGCCTCTCCGTCGACCTCACTCCGGAACAGGTGGCATGGCTGGACCTCCGCGACTGACCGAACCCGTTCCCGCACCCGGCGGCCGGGCGACGATCATCGACGTCGCCGCGGCCGCCGGGGTGTCCCGGCAGACCGTCACCCGGGCGATGAACGGCATGTCCGGCATCAGCGCGGCGACGAAGGAACGGGTCCTCGCCGCCGCGGAGCGCCTCGACTACCGGCCGTCGCGCTTCGGCCGCGGGCTCGTCACGGGTGGCGACCACCAGCTCGGCCTCGTCGTGAACGACCTGCGCAACCCCTACACGCCGCAGCTGGCCTCGGCCGTCTTCCGACTCGCCGCCGAGCAGGGCTGGAACGTCATGCTCGCCGACGTCGACCTCGCGAGCGACGCCGACCGGATGGTGCAGGCGCTCGGGTCGCAGACGGACGTCGTCATCGGGTACCTCGGCTCCCGTCGCGACCGGTGGCGCGAGCTCCTCGGCACCGTGCCGATGGTCGAGCTCGACCCGTACTCGGAGCCACCGACCGCAGCCGTCTGGATCGACCCCGCCGACGCGATCGAGGTCCTCGCCGACCACCTCGTCGCCACCGGGGTCCGGCACCCGGTCGTGCTCGACAACTCCTCGCCGGAGCACACGAGTGTCCGCGGCATCCTCATGATGGACGCCCTCCAGCGGCGCGGGTACCTGCCCGAGCTCGTGCACGCGGAGCACGGCACGGCGGAGTGCGGCGCCGAGGAGACGACACGGATCCTCCGGCGACGCCGACGACAGGACGCGATCCTCGCCTTCAACGACGTGATGGCGCTCGGTGTCCTGCAGGCCTGTCGGCGGGCGGGCGTCGACGTCCCGCGGGAGCTCCGGGTCGTCGGCGTCGACGGCCTGCCGCTCGGCTCGCTCGTCTCGCCGACGCTCACCACGTTGGCGGTGGACCTCGACGAGGTCGCGCGTGAAGCGCTCGACCTCGCCCTCGGCATGCTCGCCGGCGAGCTGCCGCGGCAGGGTGACGCGGTGCAGCGCACGGTGCGGCACCGCCTGCTCCTGCGCGAGTCGGCCTGACGACGCGGCCCACGAGACAGCGCGACCGGAGGACGGACGGGAGGCGCG
>NZ_MJGR01000039.1:1013-1832 GCF_001865105.1 Curtobacterium sp. MCBA15_016 | reverse complement strand
TGGAGTGGTTCGACTTCGGCCTCTACGGCACCCTGGCGACGGTCATCTCGCTGTACTTCTTCAAGCAGGGGGACCCGCAGGTCGCGCTGCTCTCGGCCTTCGCCGTGTTCGGCGCCGGGTTCGTGATGCGTCCGCTCGGTGGACTCTTCTGGGGCTCGCTCGGCGACCGGGTGGGGCGGAAGACGACCCTCGCGACGGTCATCCTCATCACGAGCGGCGCGACCGCGGTGATGGGCATCCTGCCGACGTACCAGAGCGTCGGGCTGCTGGCGCCGATCCTCCTCGTCGTGGTGCGGCTCGTGCAGGGCTTCGCCGCCGGTGGTGAGGGAGCGGGGGCGACCACGCTCCTCGCCGAGTCCGCGCCCTCGAACCGACGCGGCTTCGTCACGAGCTTCATCGACGTCTTCGGCTTCGCGGCGTTCATCGTGGGGGGCGGCCTGGTCTTCCTGTTCACCGCGATCGCGGGCGACGGCGCCCTCGAGTCGTGGGGCTGGCGCGTGCTGTTCCTCATCGCGCTGCCGCTCGGGCTCGTCGGGCTCTACCTCCGCTCGAAGCTCGAGGACACCCCGGAGTTCCGCGCGCTCAAGGCCAAGGGCGACCTCGCGAAGAATCCGCTCCGGCGATCGCTCCGCACCGGGTGGAAGGCACTGCTCTTCTGCGTCGGGTTCGTGGTCCTCAAGGCCGTCGGGCACTGGATCCTGCAGACGTTCATGCCGTCGTACCTGCAGGCCGACCTCGGCTACTCGCCGCTCGTGTCGTACGGCGTGGTCGTCATCGGGTTCATCGTGATCGCCGGACTCGTGCCGTTCTTCGGCCTGC
>NZ_MJGR01000039.1:0-338 GCF_001865105.1 Curtobacterium sp. MCBA15_016 | reverse complement strand
GAAGCCCGTGATGCTCGCCGGCTGCGGCGGATTCCTCGTGCTCACCTACCCGACGCTCATGCTCATGAACGCCGGCAACTTCTGGGCCGCCGCCGGCGCGATGGTGCTCCTCGGGCTGTTCATGGCGGCCTTCGACGGTGCGGTGAGCGCTGCGATGGCCGAGCTCTTCCCGACCGCGATCCGCTACGGGTCGATGGGCATCGCGTACAACATCAGCGTCGCGCTCTTCGGCGGGATCACGCCGTACTTCGCCACCTGGCTGATCACGGCGACGGGCAACACGTTCGCGCCGGCGTTCTACGTGATGGCGGCCGCGGCGATCACCGGGATCACGGTGC
>NZ_MJGR01000038.1:7155-7391 GCF_001865105.1 Curtobacterium sp. MCBA15_016 | reverse complement strand
AGCTCATCGCGCTGTACGAGCACATCGTGTTCACCGAGGGCACCATCTGGGGCATCGACTCGTTCGACCAGTGGGGCGTCGAGCTCGGCAAGCAGCTGGCGCTGCAGATCGCCCCGGCGGTCGACGGTGACCAGGCTGCGCTGGACGCGCAGGACTCCTCGACGAAGGCGCTCATCGCCAAGTACCTGGAGCTGCGCGGCGAGTAACGCACGCACCTGACTGACTGGAGGCGCGGT
>NZ_MJGR01000038.1:6119-6426 GCF_001865105.1 Curtobacterium sp. MCBA15_016 | reverse complement strand
CCCGTCCGTCTGCTGGTCGCCCTGCGGCCGGCGGCCGTCGCTGCCGCGCTACTTCTTGCCGCCGCCGAGCAGGCCGCCCAGGCTGCCGAGGATGCCGCCGACGTCGAGGCCGCCGCCACCCTTGCCGCCGCCCGCCCCGCCGGCCGCACCGGATCCGCCGCCGAGGAAGCCCCCGAGCAGCCCGCCGATGTCGAACCCGCCACCGCCCGACTGCGTCGCCGCCTTCTGGTTCCCGAGCTTGCTCAACACGATCGGCGCGACGAGCGGGAGCACCTTGCCGATGATCCCGCCGAGGTCCACGCCGCCG
>NZ_MJGR01000038.1:5124-5391 GCF_001865105.1 Curtobacterium sp. MCBA15_016 | reverse complement strand
GCCGAGGTCCACGCCGCCGCCGGTGCTGCCGAGCGCCGCCGCCACGTCCTGCTGCTTGCCGCCGAAGACGTTGGCGACGATCTTGTTGCCGTCCTCCTCGTCGACGTCGTCGATCGTGCTGGGGTCCGGCTTCGCGGCGTGCTTGTCGAGGGCCCTGTCGAGCGAGGCCGCGCCACCGTTCTCCACGTTCTTCTGCAGCCCGCCGACGAGCGCCGGGACCGCCTGGCTGACGGCGTTCCTCGCGGTCGCCTCGTCGATGCCGAGCTT
>NZ_MJGR01000038.1:3715-4326 GCF_001865105.1 Curtobacterium sp. MCBA15_016 | reverse complement strand
CGCACGAGGTGCCGCTGCTGGCTGGAGGCTATCCGGAACCCGTGCGCGCGGTTCGTGTGCGGCGCTGTCGGCCGCACGGGTTACCGTCGGAGCATGGAGCGTTCGGAGATCCTCGCCGCGGCGGCTGCCGCGCACGCCGCCCGCATCGCCGAAGCCGGCGGTGACGACGCCGCCGCACGCGAACGGGCCGAACTCGTCCGGAAGCGGGCGGACGGGCTCGTCGACCGGATCGAGCGGAGCGAAGCCGCGGACGACGCCGCGCGTGACGCCGACCGCCGGCGGGCGGGAGAGGCTGACCGTGCCGCCTCCCGGACCGAGGGCTCGCTCTCGGACTGGCACCGGATGGGCACGCGGCGCGGGGTCACGCCCGACGAACAGGTCCGCACGGCGTGGACGGTCACGGGTGTTCCGGAACCGGGTGACGCGCGGGCCCTGGCGAACATCCTGCTGTCGACCGCGGGGCACGCCGGACGCGTCGCCGACGCCGCACGGAAGAACCCACGACTCTCGGGTGCCGCGAGTGCCGCGGCGCGACGGACGGTCCGGCGCTACACGGACCACGGTGCGGACATGGCGTCGTTGGGGGACGTGCTCGACGAGCCGGCCGACGA
>NZ_MJGR01000038.1:2381-3039 GCF_001865105.1 Curtobacterium sp. MCBA15_016 | reverse complement strand
CTCGACGAGCCGGCCGACGACGACGAATGATCGCTGACCAGGACTTTCGTGGAGCGATCCAATCGTCATGTTGTCCTCATGACCGATTGACAGGACATGGAATCGGGTTACGATCCTTCCAAGCGATGCAGCCTGATCACTGACGAAGGAGTCACCCGCATGGTCGACATCAAACCGACAGCCCCGAGCGTCCCGCTCCCGCCCGTCGGACAGGGTCCGCACGTCCGCCGCCTCGGCGTGCTCGCGCTCGTCGCCACCTTCGGCGGTCTGCTGTTCGGGTACGACACCGGCGTGATCAACGGCGCGCTCCTGCCGATGAAGCAGGAGCTCGGCCTGACGAACCTCACCGAGGGCGTCGTCACGAGCTCGCTCCTCTTCGGTGCCGCGATCGGCGCCATGCTCGGCGGCCGGATCGCGGACGGCTGGGGTCGCCGCAAGACGATCATCCTGCTCGCGGTCACGTTCTTCGTCGGCACGCTGATCTGCGTGTTCGCGCCGGTGTTCGGCGTGATGGTGGTCGGTCGTGTCCTGCTCGGTCTGGCGGTCGGCGGTGCGTCCACGGTCGTCCCGGTGTTCCTCGCCGAACTCGCCCCGTACGAGATCCGCGGGTCGCTCTCCGGCCGCAACGAGCTCATGATCGTCATCGGGCAGCTCGCCG
>NZ_MJGR01000038.1:909-1724 GCF_001865105.1 Curtobacterium sp. MCBA15_016 | reverse complement strand
CGTCATCGGGCAGCTCGCCGCCTTCGTCGTGAACGCGATCATCGGCAACCTCTGGGGTGAGGGCAACGGCGTCTGGCGCGTCATGCTCGCCGTCTGCGCGCTCCCCGCGATCGCGCTGTTCGTCGGCATGCTGCGCGTCCCCGAGTCGCCGCGCTGGCTCGCGTCGAAGGGCCGCAACGACGAGGCGCTCGAGGTCCTCGGCCAGATCCGCTCGAAGGAGCGTGCCGAGGCCGAGCTCGAGGACATCAAGCGCTCGAACGAGCTCGAGTCGAAGGTCCAGCGGCAGAGCGGCTGGCGGACCCTGCTCGGCAACAAGTGGCTGATCCGCATCGTGCTCATCGGCGCCGGCATCGGTGTCGCCCAGCAGCTCACCGGCATCAACTCGATCATGTACTACGGCCAGACCGTGCTCATCGAGTCGGGCTTCCAGCAGTCGGCGGCACTCATCGCGAACATCGCCCCCGGGATCATCGCCGTCATCGGTGGCGTGATCGCGATCTACAACATGGAGAAGATCAACCGGCGCACGACGCTCATCCTGGGCTACTCGCTGACGACGGTCTGCCACTTCCTCATCGGCATCGCGTCGATGACGCTCGTCGAGGGCAACCCGGCCCGCCCGTGGGTCATCCTGTTCCTCGTCGTCGCGTTCGTGGGTTCGATGCAGACGTTCCTCAACATCGCCACGTGGGTGATCCTGTCCGAGATCTTCCCGACGCAGATCCGTGCGCTCGGCATGGGCATCGCGGTGTTCTGCCTCTGGATCGCGAACGCGTTCCTCGGGCTGTACTTCCCGACCATCGTCGCCGCGACCG
>NZ_MJGR01000038.1:0-215 GCF_001865105.1 Curtobacterium sp. MCBA15_016 | reverse complement strand
GACCATCGTCGCCGCGACCGGCATCACCGGGACTTTCTTCGGCTTCGCGATCGTCGGCGTGCTCGCCCTGCTCTTCATCTGGAAGTTCGTCCCGGAGAGCCGCGGCCGCACCCTCGAAGAGGTCGAGGAGGGCGTCACCACCGGCAACATCTTCACGGTCCCCGCGAAGCAGGCACGGCGGTAGAGCCCACCGACGCAACGGACTGGAGGCGCGG
>NZ_MJGR01000037.1:846-1228 GCF_001865105.1 Curtobacterium sp. MCBA15_016 | reverse complement strand
TCCTGGTCTTCATGACCGGCGACGGCATCGAGTCCAACTTCATCTCCCCGCACATCGCGGCTGCGCTCGGCTCCGGCGGGGTCGACAGCGCCGCGATGGTGATCGGCCTCTACGGCGTCGCGGTCCTCGTCGCGTCGTACTTCGCCGGCGTGCTGTCGGAGCTCTGGGGCCCGCGCCGGGTGATGACCATCGGCGCCGTGCTCTGGGTCGTGTTCCAGGTCGCGTTCCTCGCGGCGCTGCCCACCGGGTCGGTCGGCCTCATCGCGCTGACGTACTTCCTGCGGGGCCTCGGCTTCCCGCTGTTCGCGTTCTCGTTCCTCTGCTGGGTGAACCACACGGTCGCTCGCGAGCGGAACGCCACCGCCGTCGGCTGGTTCTACGT
>NZ_MJGR01000037.1:0-144 GCF_001865105.1 Curtobacterium sp. MCBA15_016 | reverse complement strand
CGTCGGCTGGTTCTACGTCGTGTTCACCGGCGGCCTGCCGACGCTCGGCTCGCTCATCGCGATCGGTACCATCCCCGCGTTCGGCGGCGGCCACACCGGGGAGACCTGGTCGATGGCGCTGTCGCTGCTCCTCGTCGCGGTCGG
>NZ_MJGR01000036.1:7798-7997 GCF_001865105.1 Curtobacterium sp. MCBA15_016 | reverse complement strand
TGCTCCTCGTCGCGGTCGGCTGGGCGGTCGTCCGGTTCGGCGTGCACGAGCCCACCGGCCTCGGTCGGATCGCGCCGCGCTCGCACTCCGCCGCCCGGGTGATCGCGAGCGGCATCGAGGTCTGCGTCAAGCGCCCGAAGGTCCTGCTCGCGGTCCTCATCCGGCTCGTGAACACCGCCCCGGAGTTCGGCATGTTCGT
>NZ_MJGR01000036.1:6856-7078 GCF_001865105.1 Curtobacterium sp. MCBA15_016 | reverse complement strand
CCGGAGTTCGGCATGTTCGTGATCATGCCCGCGATCATCGGCACCGAGCTCGGTTGGGGCCAGTCGAAGTGGCTGACGATGACCGTGATCGTCTACGCCGGCAACATCCTGTTCAACGCGTTCTTCGGCGCCCTCGGCGACCGCATCGGCTGGATCCGCACCGTGAAGTGGTTCGGCATCGGCGCCTCGGCGATCGGCCTGCTCGCCTGGTGGTACGTCCCG
>NZ_MJGR01000036.1:5805-6151 GCF_001865105.1 Curtobacterium sp. MCBA15_016 | reverse complement strand
GCCTGGTGGTACGTCCCGCACCTCGTGCCGGCCGGCTCCGAGTGGGGCTTCTGGCTGGCGACCGCCGCCGGCACCGTCTTCGGCATCATGCTCGCCGGGTTCACGCCGATGGGCGCGATCGTCCCCGCCTTCGCCGGCGAGGAGCGCCGTGGCGCCGCGATGGCCATGTACGCCACCGCAGCGGGTGGTGCGACGTTCCTCGGCAACGCCGTCGTCAGCGCCGTGCTGCCCTGGGGTGGCCCCGGCGGCGTCGTCTGGACGTTCGTCGGCCTCTACGTGCTCGCGTTCGTGGTGCTGTCCTTCCTCAAGGTGCCGAAGGGCGCCGAAGCGGCGGGCCACTGACGCG
>NZ_MJGR01000036.1:0-5228 GCF_001865105.1 Curtobacterium sp. MCBA15_016 | reverse complement strand
CACCGCGCCTCCAGGCCGCCTGTACCGACGTCCAGGGCACGGTGCGACACGCCCGGATCGGTCCTGCTAGACTCGGTGACTGACTTCGGCGAGGGCCGCGCATGCGCGGCCGTGATCGACGCGGTGGGAGACCCGGCCCAGCTTGGGAACGTTCCTCACGCGTGCACGCGTTCGAGTTGCAACACCACAGACCCCCACGATGCCGGCACCCCGGTGTCGTCCCCGAGACCAGGAGACACCATGGCCGACTACACCAAGCTCGCAGCGGAAGTCCGCACCAAGTTCGGCAAGGGCGCTGCTCGCAAGCTCCGTGCCGCCGACAAGATCCCCGCGGTCGTCTACGGCCACGGCACCGAGCCGAAGCACATCACGCTGCCCGGCCACGAGACCATGCTGCTCGTCCGCACCGCCAACGCGGTCGTCGACCTCGACATCGAGGGTGCGGCCCAGCTCGCCCTCGTCAAGGACGTCCAGCGTGACCCGGTGCGCCAGATCATCGAGCACATCGACCTCGTGGTCCTGCGCCGCGGCGAGAAGGTCACGGTCGACGTGCCCGTCGTCGTCGAGGGCGAGTCCTTCTCCGGCACCATCCACGTGCAGGACCTCAACACGGTCTCGCTCCTGGTGCTCGCCACGTCGATCCCCGAGCACGTCGTCGTCGACGTCGAGGGCCTCGAGGACGGCACGCAGATCCACGCCTCGCAGCTCCAGCTCCCCGAGGGCGCCGAGCTCGAGACCGATGCCGAGGCACTCGTCGTCGCGATCGTCACCCCGCGTGGCACCGCGGACGACGACGCCGCCGACGAGGCCGCTGCCGAGGCGGGCGCCGAGGCCGGTGCCGAGGGCGGCTCCGCCCCGGTCGACGGCGAGTAACACCCCTTCGCGGACATCTGGCCGACGCTGATGACAGGCAAGACGCTCGTCGTGGTCGGGCTCGGGAACCCCGGGCCCGGCTACGCGGGCAACCGTCACAACGTCGGCCAGATGGTCCTCGACGAACTCGCCGCCCGCATGGGGGCGACGTTCAAGAAGCACAAGACCCCGAACCAGGTCGCCGAGGGGCGCCTGGTTCCCGGGGGACCCCGCCTGGTGCTCGCCAAGCCCGGGTCGTTCATGAACACCTCGGGTGGCCCGGTCTCGAGCGTGCTCGGGTTCTACAGCGCCACCCCGGCCGACCTCGTCGTCGTGCACGACGAGCTGGACCTGCCGTTCGACACCGTCCGCCTGAAGGGCAGCGGCGGGCACGGCGGGCACAACGGCCTGCGCGACATCATCAAGGCCACGGGGACCAACGAGTTCACCCGCGTGCGGATCGGCATCGGCCGACCCCCCGGGCGCCAGGACCCGGCCGACTACGTGCTGCGCGACTTCTCGCCGACCGAGAAGAAGACGCTGCCGAACCTGCTGGCGGACGGCGCGGACGCGGTCGAGGCGATCGCGGACCTCGGGCTCCTCGCCGCACAGCAGCGCGTGCACGCCCCGTCCTGAGCGGCGCTGCCCGGTGCCGTGCGTTCGCCGGTCGCGCACACAGCGGCCGGTGTCAGTGGTGGCCGGTACCATCTCCTGAGTGACGATCTCGGGCATCATCCCTGCGCTCTCGCGCGCCTCCGCGTTCGATCGCGTCCTCCGTGCCGCTCCCCGTGACGCCGACTTCTCGGTCGTCGACGGTCTGCGCGTGCCGCTGCTCGGCGCCCTGCTGGCCGAACGCACCGGGCCGCAGTGCGTCTTCGTGATCACGGCCACCGGGCGAGAGGCCGAGGCCGTCCGCGCATCGGTCGGCAGCTACCTCCCCGATACAGAGGTCCTCGAGTTCCCCGCGTGGGAGACCCTGCCGCACGAACGGCTCAGCCCGAGCGCGCAGACCGTCGGCACACGTATCGCGACCCTCCGGAAGCTCGCCGCGTGGCAAGACGCCCCCGTGGCCGAGCGCCGCACGACCGTGGTGGTGGCGAGCGTCCGGGCGGCGCTGCAGCCGATCGCGGGCAACCTCACCTCCCTCGCGCCGATCGCCCTCCGCACCGAGTCCCGCGGCAACGACCTCGGCACCATCGCCGGGCAGCTCGTGGACATGGCGTACGCCCGGGTCGACCTCGTCACCCGCCGCGGTGAGTTCGCCGTGCGCGGCGGCATCCTCGACGTCTTCCCGCCGACGGCCGACCACCCGGTCCGCGTCGACTTCTTCGGCGACGAGATCGAGGCGATCAAGGCCTTCTCCGTCGCCGACCAGCGCACCACCGACGACGACCTCGGCTCCGTCGAGCTCACGGCCTCGCGCGAACTCCTGCTGAGCGACGACGTCCGGCAGCGGGCGCGCGAGATGCTGCACGAGTTCCCGAACCTCTCCCAGATGCTCGCGAAGATCGCCGAGGGGATCCCGGTCGAGGGCATGGAGTCCCTCGCCCCCGCGCTCGTGCAGGACCTCGTGCCGGTCACGAACTACCTGCCGGACGACGCGGTCATCGCGGTGTTCTCGCCCGAACGGGTCAGCGGCCGCGCGCACAGCCTCGCCGAGACGAACACCGAGTTCCTGCAGGCCGCGTGGAGCGCCGCGGTCGCCGGTGCGCAGGCGCCGATCGACCTCGACGCCGGCAACTTCCTCACCGTCCAGCAGCTCAAGAACGGTCGTGGGCAGCGCACCTGGTGGACGGTCTCCCCATTCGACTCCGGGCTGGACGAGGGCGACGCCGAGCGTGTGCTCACCGACGCCGAAGCCGTGGCCGAGGCGGGCGACTACATCCGCGTCCGGGCCGAGGCGATCCCGAGCTTCGCCGGCAGCGCGGACGGCGCGATCGCGCACGTGAAGCAGCTCACCGACGACGGGTGGGCCGTCGTGGTGACCGCCCAGGGCCAGGGGCTGGTCGAACGGGCGGTGCAGGTGCTCGCAGACGCGGGGGTCGCCTCCCGTGCCGAAACCGTCACCGCGCCTCCCGAGCCCGGCGTCGCCGTCGTCACGACCGCCACCGTCGAGCACGGCTTCGCCACCCCGGATCCGCGCATCGCGGTCCTCAGCGAGGCCGAGTTCTACGGCCGCAGCGTCCAGCAGGGCGCGCGCACCGTCAAGAAGCTCGCGAGCCGGCGCAAGAACGTCGTCGACCCGCTGCAGCTCAAGCCCGGCGACGTCGTCGTGCACGCCACGCACGGCATCGGCAAGTTCGTCGAGCTCGTCTCGCGCGAGGTGAGCTCCGGCGGCCGCAACGCGGTGAAGACCCAGCGCGAGTACCTCGTGCTCGAGTACGCGCCGTCGAAGCGCGGGTACCCGGGCGACAAGCTCTTCGTG
Source organism: Curtobacterium sp. MCBA15_016 (assembly GCF_001865105.1). Classification (NCBI taxonomy): domain Bacteria; kingdom Bacillati; phylum Actinomycetota; class Actinomycetes; order Micrococcales; family Microbacteriaceae; genus Curtobacterium; species Curtobacterium sp. MCBA15_016. The sequence goes on along the minus strand of NZ_MJGR01000036.1, from coordinate 1,951 downwards.
CCGACCGACCAGCTCGACCAGCTCTCGCGGTACGTCGGCGGCGAGTCCCCGACCCTGTCGAAGATGGGCGGCTCGGACTGGGCCTCGGCGAAGTCGAAGGCGCGCAAGGCCGTCCGCGACATCGCCGTCGACCTCGTGAAGCTCTACTCCGCGCGGATGGCGTCGAAGGGGCACGCGTTCGGCCCGGACACCCCGTGGCAGCGCGAGCTGGAAGAGGCGTTCCCGTTCGCCGAGACGGCCGACCAGCTCACCACCATCGACGAGATCAAGCGCGACATGGAGCGGCCGATCCCGATGGACCGTCTGCTCTCCGGCGACGTCGGCTACGGCAAGACCGAGGTCGCGATCCGTGCCGCGTTCAAGGCCGTGCAGGACGGCAAGCAGGTCGCCGTGCTCGTCCCCACGACGCTGCTCGTGCGCCAGCACATGGAGACCTTCCAGGAGCGCTTCGCCGGCTTCCCCGTGCACCTGCGCGCCCTCAGCCGGTTCCAGACCGAGAAGGAGTCGAAGGAGACCATCGCGGGCCTCGCCGACGGCACGGTCGACATCGTCATCGGCACCCACCGGATCCTGTCGCAGGGCATCCAGTTCAAGGACGTCGGCCTGGTCATCATCGACGAGGAACAGCGGTTCGGCGTCGAGCACAAGGACCAGCTCAAGAAGCTCAAGACGAACGTCGACGTCCTGGCGATGTCCGCGACGCCGATCCCGCGCTCGCTCGAGATGGCGGTCACCGGCATCCGCGAGATGTCCACCCTCGCGACCCCGCCCGAGGACCGCCACCCGATCCTCACCTTCGTCGGGCCGCAGTCCGACCTGCAGGTCGCCGCCGCCATCCGCCGTGAGCTCCTGCGCGAAGGGCAGGTGTTCTACGTGCACAACCGCGTGAAGGACATCCAGTCCGTCGCCGCGCACCTCGCCGAGATCGTCCCCGACGCCCGCATCGCCGTCGCGCACGGCCAGATGTCCGAGTCGACGCTCGAGCAGGTGATGGTCGACTTCTGGGAGCGCCGGTTCGACGTCCTCGTCTCGACCACCATCATCGAGACCGGCCTCGACATCGCGAACGCGAACACGCTCATCATCGACAAGGCGGACAAGTACGGGCTGTCGCAGCTGCACCAGCTGCGTGGTCGTGTCGGCCGAGGGCGTGAGCGCGGGTACGCGTACTTCCTCTACGACGCCGAGAAGCCCCTGTCCGAGACCGCGCAGGACCGCCTCGAGACCATCGCCGCGAACAACGAGCTCGGCGCGGGCATGCAGGTCGCCATGAAGGACCTCGAACTCCGCGGGGCGGGCAACCTGCTCGGCGGGGAGCAGTCCGGCCACATCGCGGGCGTCGGGTTCGACCTCTACCTGCGCATGATCGGCGAGGCCGTCTCGCAGTTCCGCGGGGACGTCGCCGAGGGGCAGACCGAGCTCCGGCTCGAGATCCCCGTCGACGCGCACATCCCGGACGACTACGTCGAGTCCGAGCGGCTCCGGCTCGAGGCGTACCAGAAGCTCTCCGCCGCCTCCGCCCCCGCGGCGCAGGCCGAGGGCATCGACATGGTCCTCGACGAGCTCACCGACCGGTACGGCCAGCCGCCGCAGGCCGTGCTCACCCTGGTCGAGGTCTCGCGCCTCCGCCGGATGGCGCAGCAGGTCGGACTCTCCGACGTCGTCGTCATGGGGTCGAACCTGCGCGTCGCGGGCAAGGAGCTCGCCGACTCGGCGCAGGTGCGGCTCAAGCGGATGTTCCCTGGAGCCCGGTGGTTCCCGCAGCAGGACGCGGCGAGCGTCCCACTGCCGAAGCCGCACGGTGAGACCCTGCCGGACGCTGCGCTCATCCAGTGGGTGGAGAGCATCCTGACGGCCGTGTACGGGGCGTCGAAGGCGCCGGCGGAGACGCCGGCGGCGTAGTCGGGTGGGCTGCCGTCGCGCGCGTGCGTGGCGACGGACGGGAGGCGCG
>NZ_MJGR01000035.1:4840-5165 GCF_001865105.1 Curtobacterium sp. MCBA15_016 | reverse complement strand
CGACGCCGGAGCCGTCCTCGACGCCGCGAGTGACGGCGGCGGCGACTGGATGGTCAGCGCCGGCGGCGACGTGCTCGTCCGCGGACACCACCGCGCCGACGACCCCTGGAGCGTCGGCGTCGTCGACCCGGCCCACCGGGACACCGTCGTCGGCGTCGTCCGACTCGAGGCACCTCGTCGTGCCGTCGCGACCTCCGGCACCGCCGAGCGCGGCGAGCACATCTGGCGCCGGGCGACCCCGACGTTCGTCCAGGCGACGGTCATCGCCGACGACATCGTCACGGCGGACGTCCTCGCGACCGCGGTCGTCGCCGGCGACGAGGAC
>NZ_MJGR01000035.1:3479-4061 GCF_001865105.1 Curtobacterium sp. MCBA15_016 | reverse complement strand
CCGTCGACGGCACGGTCGGGGCCACCCCCGGCGCCGCCGCGACCGTCCGTCAGGTCCCCGCGGCCCCCTGATCGACGGTGTCGGCCGGCTGGGACACCACGCTCAACTCTGGCTCGGGCCCGGTCCGAGCACGGTCGGGTCCGGGTCCTCGACCGGCACGTGGAGGAGCTCGACCAGGATCGTGTGGGTCGGTGTGGACCCGGTGTTCCGCCCGCTGTGTCGCTGCGCCGGGAGCCACACTGCGGTCCCGGCGGGCAACGCCACGTCGAGCTCCCTCCCGTCGGCCACGAGTCGGCGATCGAAGCCCGTCAGCGTGACCATGACGCTCGCCGGGTGTCGGTGCACGTGGGTCCGGTCGCCCGGTACGTCGGTGTAGTCGAGCACGCGGACGTGCTCGTTCTCCCAGAGCAGCCGGTAGTGCTCGGGATCGGTCTGCAGGGGATCGTCGTCGGTCCGCATCATCGCGCTCGCCTCCTCGACGGGGTGATCGGGACTCATCCTCGTCCGGCTGTGCCGGCGCGCACCTGCGCGATCCAGAACGCGATGCGGACGCCCGGTCGTGGCACGGACGGGAGGCGCGGT
>NZ_MJGR01000035.1:1724-2853 GCF_001865105.1 Curtobacterium sp. MCBA15_016 | reverse complement strand
CGCGCCTCCCGTCCGTCCTCGGTGCGTCGAGGGCGGCACGGCCTCCGTCAGCCGGGGGTCGCGACGTGCTCGTCCGCATCGGGACCGGCCGACTCGTCGACCGGTCCGCCGATGCCCTCGACGAGCCGGATCGTCACCTCGACCAGGTCGGCTGGGGCGCCCGTCCGCTCGTCGACCAGGTCACGGATGCGCTCGCCCACCTCACGGACCGTCTCCGGTGCCGGACGTGCGTCGTCGACGGCGATCCCCGCCCCGATCCGGAGCGCCGACCCGTCGCGGTGCACGTCGACGAGCACGTCGGGCTCCTGCAGCGCGAAGGTCGACGCGACGGCCTCCGCGGCCGCGTGCACGATCGGCCTCGTCGGGTACACGCCCGTGACGCCGGGGACGCTCCGGATCCGGTCGGTGAGGGCTCGGGACAGCGCTTCGTCGCTCACGTCGGGCTCCTACGGCAGGTAGACGTCGTCGAACACCACGTCGACGGACGCAACGGTCAGGGTGGTGTGGCGTGCGAGCGCCGCGGCGATCCGCACCCGGAGGCGGTCGGCGGTCTCGTCCGCGGGCGCCCCGTAGACGAGTCCGGCGGTCACGCGCACGTGGACGGGGGCCCCGGGGTCGCCGAGTTCACCGTCGAGTGTGCAGCTGCCCATCACGACCCCGCCCATCGTGTCGCCGGTCCGCCGGACCAGTCCACGGACGGCGGCCTCGGTCATGGACAGGCGGAGTCGGGGATCGGGGTGGGGGACGGGCACGTCCCGACCGGGGCGGACCTCGGAGCGGATCGTCGCGAGCAACCGGTCGACCCAGTCGGTCTCACGGTCCGGCTCGGCGTCGGCCCGGTACTGCAGGGCGCCGAGGGAGAGCTCGCGCAGCCGCTCCATGTTCGACAGGGCGAGTCGGCAGGAGGCGGAGCCCTCGATGGCGGGGTCGCGTGGTGACCGGCCACGATCGAGGTACTCCGCGAGCTCCTCCATCGTGTGACCGTCGAGGTCGTCCTCGGGCACGGGGACATCGTCGATGTCGCTCATCGCCATGCCTCCATCTCCACGGTCAGGAACCGACGGGCACGAGCGAGCAGCCCACGCACCGTCGACACCGGCAGCTCGAGTTCGTCGGCGATCTGCTGGTA
>NZ_MJGR01000035.1:0-1053 GCF_001865105.1 Curtobacterium sp. MCBA15_016 | reverse complement strand
TCGGCGATCTGCTGGTAGCTGTAGCCGGCCGTCTCACGCAGGAGCCAGCACCGCCGCTGGTCTGCGGGGAGGCGGTCGAGCGCGGTCCACATCGCGTCGAGCTGCATCCGCGTCTCGACGATACGCTCCGGCTGCCGGGCGACGTCGGCCTGGTGCTGCACGGTGTCGACGTCGTCGTGGTGGCGTCGTCGGCGGAGTCGGTCGAGCGCCTTCCGGGTGACGATCTGCATCATCCACGGACGGAACCGGGCGGGGTCGTTGAGGTCGGACAGTCGACGCCATCCGGTCAGGAAGGAGTCCTGCACGACGTCGTCCGACTCGACGTTCGAGCCGAGCATCTGCTCGGCGTAGAGGCGCATCACCGGGCCGTGGCGCCGGGCGAGGACCTCGAACGCGCGCACGTCGCCCTCGGCGGCACGGACCACGAGGGTGGCGTCCTCCGCACGCAGGAGGGGATCGTCGTGGTCCATCCCCGCCTTCCGGTCGTCGTCCATGGCCGCCGTCCGGTCGTGGTCCGTCCACCCTGCACCGGCCGGCGGTGAAACGCCCGGGCGGACCGGAGGCCGACCGTTTCGTGACGGAACCGGGTGTCGCGTCGTCTTCTCCGCGGAATGATCGACGACAGCAACGCCACGTGCCCCGCCGACCCGGTCCCGAGCGGCACCCGGTCCGACCGGCTTCCCCGCGTCCCGTGCCTCAGCGTCTTCGACCGGTGGCGCTGCGGACTCGCCGACGGGCACGCGGGACACCACGAGTCGGTCGTCGGGGGTTCGGTCACGCGGTGGAACGAGGGCATCACCGGGCGCCGACTGCAGGACCTGTAGCCGGTACTCCCGTTGCCGGCCCGCCGCACGCCCGAGCCCGTGCGGACCCGGGATCGCGCGGGAACGGGACAGCACGCGCGACGCCGCGGCCGCTTTGCGCGCCGGGTGCCGTCGCCGTGGTCGGTGGGGGACAAGAACGCCGTCCGCCGACCCCGTTCCTGGGACATCGCTGAACAGCACGATGCGGGTGTGACTTCCGTCTGGTGGGTCCCGTCTCATCCGTGAACAG
>NZ_MJGR01000034.1:390315-428390 GCF_001865105.1 Curtobacterium sp. MCBA15_016 | reverse complement strand
CGCGCCTCCCGTCCGTCAGGAACGCGCGTCTAGGACTTCGACGCCTCGACGAACGTGCGGCGCGGGTCGGTCTCCTTGATGAGGGACGTCGCGTCGCGACCCGACACGGCCCCGGTGACCCACCCGATCACGATGCGCACCTTGCGGTTCAGCGTCGGCATCGCGTACACGTGGTAGGCGCGGTGCGCGAGCCACGCGAGGAGGTTCGTCATCTTGATGCCCTTGATGTTCGCCGCACCCTTCGCGACACCGTACGACGCGACGGTGCCGATGGACGGGTGGCGGTACTCCTCGAGCGGCTTGCCCGTGATCGTCGCGACCACGTTGTCCGCGGCCACGACGGCCTGGCGGACCGCGTTCTGCGCGTTCGGCGGGTAGTACGCCGGCTGCTTCTCGGCCGTCAGGTCGGGCACCTGCGCGACGTCGCCGAGGCCCCAGACGCCGGGGACGACCTCGTGGGTGTCCTCGCTCTCGACCTGCAGCTTCGCGTTCGCGGCGAGGTGACCCTTCGGGCCGCGCGGCAGGTCGGACGCGTCGAGGAGCGGGTTCGGCTTCACGCCGGCCGTCCAGACGAGGAGGCCGGTGGCGAACTCGTCGCCGTCGGAGAGCTTCACGACGCCGCCCTCGCAGCTCGGCATGGTCGTCTTCAGGCGGACGTCGATGCCGCGGGCACGCAGCGACTCGAGGGTCCACTTGGACAGCTCCGGACCGACCTCGGGCGCGACGCGGTCGAGCGCGTCGATGAGGACCCAGCGGGGGTGCTCGCCGGCGAGCGACGGGTAGGTCTTGATGGCGGCCTGCGAGACGTCGAACAGTTCGCCGATCGCCTCGACGCCGGTGTACCCGCCGCCGACGAAGATGCTCGTGAGCAGCTTGCGGCGCTCGTCCTCGTCGCGGGTGGCAGCGGCCTTGGCGATGTTGTCGAGGAGCTTCGCGCGGACGTAGGCGGCCTCTTCGACGCTCTTGAAGCCGACGCCGTACTCCTCGAGCCCGGGCGTCGGGAACGTGCGCGTGACGGAGCCGAGCGCGACGACGAGCTGGTCGTAACCGAGCGTGCGGTCGTCACCGCCGGCCGTGGCGATCGAGACGGTCTTGTCGGCCGAGGAGATCCCGGTGACCTTGCCCTGGATGACCCGGGTCTTGCGGAGCGCACGGCGCAGCTCGAAGGTCACGTCCTTCGGGGCGATGTGGCCACCGGCGACCTCGGGCAGGAACGGCAGGTACGTGTAGTACGTGTTCTGGTCCACCAGCGTGATGCGCATCGGCACGGTCGCTGCGTGCTTCTGGAGCTGCTTGACGGTGGTGTAGCCAGCGGAGCCGCCGCCGAGGACGAGGACGTGAGGGATGGAGTCTGCCATTCCCCCGGTCTACCCGACTTCGGCTTGCGATGTCATGAGGTCCGCGGCCTGTCGCGGAGCCGCCACCACGCGGTCTCGGCGAGTTCGACGCCCGTGTACACCCCGTGGGGCGTCCGGCGGGACTCGGTGAGCGAGAACCGACGGAGCCGGTAGCCCCCGCCGAATCGGTCGATGATCGCCTCGGGCGAGGACTCCGCGTCGCGCTTGACGTACCAGGTGCGGTCGTCGACGGTCTCGATCACGCGGTGCTCACCGGCGGCCGCCGATGCGGGAGCGCAGCACGTCGATGCGCTTCTGGATCTGCTCGATGCTCGCCTGCGCCACGGCCGGGCCACCGCTGATGCGGCGGAGTTCGGCGTGGATGGCCCCGTGCGGTTCGTTCGCGTGTCGGGACCAGATCGAGACGAGCCGGTGCAGCTCGGACCGCTGCTCCTTGATCGTCTGGTACATCGGGCGGTCCTCGGGTGCGGGGGCCGCTGCCTTGGGCATGCCGTCCTTCGGGGTACGGCCCTTCGCTCGCTTCGCCTGCGTCGCCTGGCGTGCTCGGAGCAGGTCGCGCACCTGGTCGGGTTCGAGCAGCCCCGGGATGCCGATGAAGTCGAGTTCCTCGAGCGAGCCCACCTCGCCGCCGCTGCCGAACTCGCCGCCGTCGTAGAGGACACGGTCGAAGGACGCCTGCGAGTCGAGCGCCTCGAACGGCTGGACCTCGAGCAGGCTCTCCGACGCGCGGTCCTCCTTGTTGGCCTCGGCGACCATCGCGTCCTCGGGGTTGTACATCCCGTCGTCGGCGTCCTTCGGGCGGTCGAGGGCGTGGTCGCGCTCGAGCTCGAGGGAGGCCGCCAGCGCCATCAGCCCGGGCACGCTCGGCAGGAACACGCTCGCCGTCTCACCGCGCCGTCGGGCCCGGACGAAGCGGCCGATGACCTGGGCGAAGAAGAGCGGGGTGCTCGCGCTCGTGGCGTACACGCCGACGCACAGCCGCGGCACGTCGACGCCCTCGGACACCATGCGGACGGCGACCATCCAGCGGGAGGTGTCCTCGGCGAAGGCGCTGATCCGGCTGGACCCCGCCGCTTCGTCGGAGAGGACGACCGTCGGCCGCTCCCCCGTGATCTGCTGCAGGATCCGGGCGTACGCGCGGGCCGTGGTGGTGTCCGTGGCGATGACGAGGCCGCCGGCGTCCGGCACACCACGCCGGACCTCGGTCAGGCGCTTGTCGGCGGCGGAGAGGACGGCCGGCATCCACTCGCCCTCGGGTGAGAGCGCCGTGCGCCAGGCCTGGGCGGTGATGTCCTTCGTGACCTGCTCGCCGAGCGACGCCGACATCTCGTCGCCCATGCGGGTCTTCCAGCGCATCTGTCCGGCGTACGCCATGAAGAGCACCGGGCGGACGACGCCGTCCTTGAGGGCACGCCCGTAGCCGTAGTTGTAGTCGGAGATCGAGGTGCGGATGCCCTGCTCGTCGGGGGCGTACTGCACGAACGGGATCGGCGCGGTGTCCGAGCGGAACGGGGTGCCGGAGAGGGACAGGCGACGGGTGGCCTTCGAGAACGCCTCTCTGATGCCGTCGCCCCAGGTCAGGGCGTCGCCGCCGTGGTGGACCTCGTCGAGGATCACGAGCGTCTTGCCGCCGGCGGTGATCTTCTGGTGGACCTCGGGGTTCATGCCGACCTGGGCGTACGTGATCGCCACGCCCTGGTAGTGCCGGCCGAACATGCCGTCGCCGTTCTTGAACATCGGGTCGATCCGGATGCCGACGCGGTCCGCCGAGTCCGCCCACTGCCGCTTGAGGTGCTCCGTCGGGGCCACGACGACGATGCGGTCGACGGTGCCGCGGGCGAGGAGCTCGGTGGCGAGCCGGAGCGCGAACGTGGTCTTGCCGGCGCCGGGCGTCGCGGCCGTGAGGAAGTCCCGCGGCTCGGTCTCGAAGTACTTGGTGAGCGCTTCGACCTGCCAGGCACGGAGCTTCGACGCGGTGCCCCACGCGGCACGGTCCGGGAAGGCCGGCGACAGGTTCTGCACGGCCGAGTTGCCCGCCGCCTCGGCAGCGGCGACGGCCTCGTCGTGGGCGACGACCGCGTGCTCAGGCGCTGCGGTGCCGTCGTCCCACAGGGCCGCGGGCTGGTCCCCCGCCCCTGGCTGATCGGTGTACTCGGCTGCGCTCACTGCACGAGATTCTACCGTCACCCTTCGTCCTGCCGAGCGTGCGGGACGTGCCCCTCGGGCGTGCCGCGCACCAGGGATGCCGGTCGGAGCACGCCCGCGCCGAAGCGTGCGGCGACCGCGTCGATCGTCGTCTCGGTCTCGCGCCACGGCGCGTCGTCGTCCCAGAGCGCGTTGCTCGCCGCCGCCGGCACGAGGTTCTCGCCACGGACCCCGATGAGCCGGATCCGGTTGCCCGGCCGGTGCAGCACGTCGTACAGCTCGACGGCTTCGCGGTGCAGGCGCTTGGCGACGTCGGTCGGTTCCGCGAGGGTGCGGGACCGGGTCAGCGTGGTGAAGTCGGTGTAGCGGACTTTGAGCGCGACCGTCCGTGCCTGGACGTCGGCCCGTCGGAGTCGCACGGCCACCTTGTCGGCGAGGCGCAGGAGTTCCCGGGCGACGTCGTCGCGCTCGGTGAGGTCGTGGCCGAAGGTGACCTCGTGCCCGATCGACTTCTCGCCGACGCCGCTCTCGACCACGCGCGGATCGCGGCCCCACGCGAGGTCGTGCAGGCGCTGACCACCGGCCGGACCGAGCGCGGAGACGAGCGAGCCCAGCGGCGTGGTCGCGAGGTCCCCCACGGTGCGGATGCCGCGTCGTTCGAGGGTCTCCTGCGTCTTGCCGCCGACCCCCCACAGTGCCGACACGGGCTGCGGGTGCAGGAACGCCACGGTGTCGGCAGCCGGCACGACGAGCAGGCCGTCCGGCTTCGACCGACTCGACGCGAGCTTCGCCACGAACTTCGTCGACGCGGCGCCGACGGAGCAGTGCAGGCCGGTCTCGGCGTACACCGCCGCACGGATCGCCCGACCGATCTCCCACGGGGTGCCGTACAGCCGGATCGCCCCGGCGACGTCGAGGAAGGCCTCGTCGATGCCGAGCTTCTCGACGCGGGGCGTGAAGCGGTCGAAGACGGCCATCACGGCGTCGGACTTCGCGCGGTACTTCTCGAAGTGCGGCTCGACGATGATCGCCGCGGGGCACCGGCGCTTGGCGACGGCCATCGGCATCGCGGAGTTCACGCCGTACTTGCGGGCCTCGTACGTGGCGGCCGTGACGACCGAGCGGTCGGAGTCGTGCCCGACGATCACCGGCAGGCCCCGGAGGTCCGGCCGGTCGAGCAGCTCCACCGAGGCGAAGAAGGCGTCCATGTCGACGTGCAGCACGCTCGCCGTCACGTCGTCGACGGGCGCGTCGGACACCAGTCGGTTGCGTCCGTCCTGCTTGCTCACACGGCGATGATGCCAGGACCCACCGACATCGCCCCGACGACCGTGGCGCGGTGGCGGTCGGCGAGCAGCGCGAGCGCCTCGTCGATCCGGCCGAGCGCGTGCGCGGCCGTCTCGATCGCCCGCTCGTCCGGCCGTCCGGAGGCGGCGGCCACGGCCTCGTCGAGCTGGTCGCCGACCCGGACCCAGACCGCCGTCGGCGTGGCGGACCGGGGCCCGGCCACGATGCCGTCGGCGAGCTGCGCGATCGAGGCGGCGAGGCGGTCGGCCGCACCGCACAGGGCCGCTGGCGGGTCCTGCGGGGCCGAGCCGAGCCTCCCGGCCGCCTCGCGCGCGAAGGTCGCGGCCGCCTGCAGGGAGGTGCGCGTCCTGGCGTCGGCGCGCGCCGGCCCGCCGGTCGGGAAGCGGACCATCGGACGCAGGACGGCGTCCAGTTGGTAGGTGGCGGCGTCGACCGCACGCGACCGGGCGCGCAGCTGACGGGAGGCGCGGTCCGCCTCCGTCGTGTCGGCCGCGTCCGCCTCGTCGTCGTCCTCGACCCCGACCAGCGCGAGCACGAACGCGCGGACCGCGACCAGCTGCCGCCGCACCGCGCGCCGGATGACGGCACGGGTGGCGATCGGGAAGACGACCGCGCTGACGAGCACCGCGACCGCTGCCCCGAGCAGGTTCTCGGCGAGCCGCATCGGGATGAGGGAATCCGTGAAGGTGCCGGAGAACGCGTACACCTGGCAGAGGACGACGACGAGGCACGCGGCCCAGACCGAGTACACGCCGCCGAAGCCGTACGTGCCGACGGCGAGCAGGACGCACACGAGCACGATCGTCACCCACGGGTGCGTCGTGCCGAGCAGGTGCACGAGGACGATCCCGACCGCTCCCCCGACGACCGTCCCGACGCCGCGGTGGAGGCCCTTCCGGATCCGCTCGTGCGTGGTGTTCGTGCCGGCGAGGACGATCATCACGCCGATGACGCCCCAGTAGAACCGGCTCCCGTCGAGCAGGAGGGCGAGCGGTTCGACGATCGCGACGGCGATGGCGGCGTGGACGGCGGTTCGGAGCGACGCCGTGAGGTGCCAGCGGCGCCACGGCCCCTCGGCGACGGCGTCCGCGACGACCGGCACGGCTCCGGCCGGGCGCCCGCCGGCGAGGATCACCGGCGTGGCGAAGGGCACGCCGGCACCGCGGCGGGGCAGCTCGTCGCGGAGCTCGCGCCACCGGAGTCCGGCGGACCGCAGGTCGGCGAACTCGGCGGCCATGCGGCGGACGATCGCGGTCGTCCGGGATCCGTCGTCGGCCGCCGAGGCCGTGATCCCGTAGCGGGCGATGAGGGTGTGCGCTGCCTCCTGGCCGTGGCTGCCGCCGTGCCGGAGGACGAGCGTCACGGCCCGGAGCGCGGCGTGCCGGACGTCCGACGGCGCGCCCTGCTCGACCAGTGCCCCGGCCGAGCGGCCGAGCTCGTCGATCGCGAAGTGCGTGTCGAACACCAGGCGGTGCAGTTCCTCGGCGGTGGTGTCGGCGTCGACCCCGCTCGCGGCGAGCATGCCGTCGACCGTCAGGGCGATCTCGTGGTACCGGTCACGAGCGCGTCCGAGCCGGCGGAGGGCTCGGCGGCGGGCGCGCTGGTCGTCCGCGGCAGCGCCGACGGCTCCGGCGGCCAGGACCGCGGCGGCGGCCTCGAGCACGTCGGACCCCCGGGCGACGAACCCGCGACGGGTCCGGAGCAGCGCCCGGTGCGGATCCGGCCGGAACAGCAGGCGGACGACGATCGTCACGGCGAGGGAGCCCGCGACGACGAGCCCGAGCGGGACGACGCTCGTCTCGGGCAGGGGCAGCAGGAGTCCGCAGAGGTACCCGGCGAACCCGACGATCGCCGCGTCCGCCGCCCAGACGCCCCACGAGGCCGCCGCGAACTGCACGAACAGCAGCACCACGATGAGGACGAGTTCGAGGAGCCGGAACGGCTGCAGGGCGATGCTCCCGGCGAGTGCGACGACGAACGGCACGAGGACCGCCCCGGTGCGCGCGGCGGTCCGGCCCGTGCTCGGGTCGACGATGACCAGGCAGGTGATGAAGGCCGGCATCGCGCCGATCATCACGCCGAGGATCGCCGGCAGGCCGAACGCCGTGGCGATCGCGTACCCGACGGCCATGCCGGCCGGGACGGCGACGAGGGTGCGGAGGGCACCGTCGGTCTTCACGAGCCCGGGGTCGAGTGCGAGGGCACGGTCCGTCAGTCGCTGGGTGCGGGTCCGTCGCCGCGGGGCGGTCCGGTTCGTGGTCTCGGTCCTCGGCACGCTCCGGCCGCCTCCTGTTCGCTGGGGAGGCCAATGGTACCGCAAGCGAACTAGTTTGGGGGCGCGCGGCGACGACGCTACGGTGCGAGCGGCCCCAGCACCGATGCCGCGATCGTCCGCGCCGCCGAGTCCCGCGACGACGGGTGGTACTGGCCCGCCCGGACGTCCCGGGCCAGGCGCGCGAGCTCGCCACCGGCCCGGTACGCGCCACCGCCCACGACTCGCATCGCCTCGTCCACGACGTGCTGCGCCGCGTCGACCGCCCGGGCCTTCGTCCCGACGAGCAACGGGAACCACCGCGGCCCGAGGTCGTCGAGCTCGTCGACCGACCGGGCGAGCGAGGTCACCTGCAGCTCGATCGCGTCGACCGTCCCGCGCATGTCCGCGATCGCCCGGCGCACGTCCGGGTCCGCGGACCGCGGTGTCCCGTCGAGTGCCGTGCGCGACCGCACCGCCGACACCGCGAGTGCCACCGCACGGGCGGCGATCCCGACGTACACCGACGCCACGAGCAGCTCGAACGCCGCGAAGACGCCGAACACGAGCGGGTCCTGGTTCGGCCCGACCGGCAGGGTCCGCACGATCCGGTCCGCCGGCACGTGCACGCCGTGCAGCTTCGTCGTACGACTCTGCGTCGCCCGCATCCCGAGGGTGTCCCAGTCGTCGAGGTGCTCGACGTCGCCGTCGGACCGCAGCACGAAACCGTGCACGAGCCGCGGCTCCGGCCCGGACCCGTCCTTGCCGAACACGCTCAGCACGTCCCACGCCGGGGCCAGCGAGGTGAAGACCTTCGTCCCGGTGAAGCGGTAGCCGCCGTCGCCGTCCGGCTCCGCCGTCGTCAGCGAGTCGAAGAGGACGGCGTCGTTGCCCGGCTCGCTCACACCGAACGCGAGCAGGTGGTCGTCCGCCGCGTGGTCGGTGACGGCCTGGAGGAACGACCCACCCCGCGCAGTGACGGCGCGCGCCGCCTGCACCCAGACCTGGTGCATCCCGAGCCCCAGCGCCGTCGCCGGTGCGGCTTCCGCGAGCCGCCGCTGCACCGCGGTCGTCGCGGCGAGCCCGAGTCCGGCACCGCCGCGTTCGACGGGCACCCCGAGCCGCAGGTAGCCGGCCGCCCGGAGTTCGTCGAGGTCCTCGGTGCAGAACGCGTTCGCGGCGTCGTAGCCGGGGGCGCGGGCGGCGATGCGCTCCAGCAGCTCGTCGCCCAGCACCGCCGCGGGGTTGGCCTTCGTCATGCCACGAGACTATGGTCCGAGGAGTGTCAGCTCGTCATCCGTGGTCCAGGTACGTCGCGATCGGTGACTCGTTCACCGAGGGGATCGGCGACCCCGACCCCACCGTCCCCGGCGGGAACCGTGGCTGGGCGGACCGGGTGGCCGAGGTCCTGGCGAACCAGTCCGAGGACTTCGCCTACGCCAACCTGGCGATCCGCGGGCGACTCCTGCAGCAGATCATCGACGAGCAGGTCGAACCGGCACTCGCCCTCCGTCCCGACCTCGTCACGGTGTCGGCCGGTGGCAACGACATCATCCGACCGGGCTCCGACCCCGACGAGCTCGCCGAGCGAGTGGACGCGATGGTGTCCCGGCTGCGGAGCGACGGCGCGACCGTGGTGCTCTTCACCGGTCCGGACGTCGGCATGACGCCGGTGCTCGGGATGGTCCGCGGCAAGACGGCGATCTACAACGAGAACCTGCACGCCATCGCGCTGAAGCACGGCGCCCTCGTCGCGAACATGTGGGCACTCCGGGTCCTCCGCGACCCGAGGATGTGGGCTCCAGACCGGCTGCACCACTCCCCGATGGGCCACGCGACCGTCGCCGCCGCGGTGCTGGACGCGCTCGGCGTCGAGCACGGGCTCGAACCGTTCAACCCCGAGCCGCTCGAGGCCCGTCCGTGGCGGGAGGCCCGCGCCGAGGACCTCGGCTGGGCGCGCGAGTACCTCGTGCCGTGGGTGGTCCGGCGGATCAAGCACACGTCCTCGGGCGACGGCGTGACCCCGAAGCGACCCGAGCTGCAGGACGTCGTCGAGCACAAGTCCGACACCCCGTAGCGCTCGATCAGTCGGCGGGGCGGCGCAGCGTCAGCGGACCGTCGTGCAGCGGCTCGGTCGCCCACGACGCGGTGGCGGTCCCGGCCGCGAGGTCGATGCGCACGTGCGCGAGGTGCGGCGTCTCCACGAACCGGACGTCGACGAGCACGGAGCCGTCCGGCGCGACCGCACCGCTCGCGGCGAGGGGACCGTCGACCGCCCACTCCCCCTCGCCGACCGGCACCGAGAGCGTCCCGCCGTCGACCTCGAGGGCCGCACGCCACCGGTCGCCGTCGCGCGTGAAGCCGATCCGGTCGATGCCGTCACCGCGGAACGGACCGGCGCCGAGGTCGGGGAGGCGACCGCCCTGCACCGGGGGCAGTCCCAGGGAGGCGAGCCGCGCCTCCAGGTCCGCATCCGCGGCCGCGTCGAGGTCCGCAGCGTCGACGGCGGGCAGGAGGTGCTGCCAGGCCGCGTCGAGGACGGCCTGCATGTCGAGGCTCTGGCCGGTGAGCGCGAGGACGACGTCCTGCTCCGGCAGCACGACGCAGAACTGGCCGTAGGCGCCGTCGCCGCGGAAGCCGTGGCGGGCCATCCAGAACTGGAAGCCGTAGCCCTGCGACCAGTCCGGGTTCTCCTCGTCGAGGTTGTCGATCTGCTTGCTCGTGGCGGCGGCGACCCAGTCCTCGTCGAGGATCCGCTCGCCCTCCCACACGCCGCGCTGCAGGTACAGCTGGCCGAGCGCGGCGATCGCCGAGGTCGGGGCGTAGCACCCGCTGAAGCCAAGCTCTGCGCCGGTCTCGTCCCGGCGCCACGCCAGGTCGTCGATGCCGAGCGGGTCGAGCAGCCGCGGACGCAGGTAGTCGACCAGGGTGCCGCCGCTGACCCGCCGGACGATGGCGGCGAGCGTGTAGGTGCACGGCTGGTTGTACGCGAAGACGGTGCCGGGCTCCTCGTCGGGCGGCGTGAGCAGGAACCCGCGGACGAGGTTCTCCGGGTCGGCGGAGCGGGCGCGGTCGAGGGATTCCTCGCGGTGGCCGCTCGCCATCGCGAGCAGGTGCCGGACGCGGATGCGGCGGCTGCGTTCGTCGGTGATCTCGGCGTCGAGCTCCGGGAAGTACGAAAGGGCGGTGGCGTCGAGGTCGATGAGCCCCTCGCGGACGGCGATCCCGACGGCGGCGGCGGTGAAGCTCTTGCTGAGGGAGTAGAGCAGGTGGACGCGGTCCTCGGCGTAGGGCTGCCACCAGCCCTGGGCGGCCACCTGACCGTGCCGGAGCAGCACGATGCTGTGCGGTTCGACGTCGGCCGTCGACTCGAGGGCATCGAGGAACCGGGCGAGGCCACGGGCGTCGATGCCGAGGGCGGACGGGGTGGACCGGGGGAACGTCGTCGTCACCCGTCCGACACTACGTCGCCGGGGGTCGGCGCGCGCAGACCGTCGGTCCGTGTCCTCGTCGGTCTGTCTGAGAGTCACGGCATCTGCGTCACGGGTGCCGTCCACCGGCGCGCGCCAGGATCGATCGGCAGCACAGCACGGACGGCACGACGGCACGAGGGGGTCCGATGACGACGGCGGACCACCCGCGGAGACGACCGACCACGGCGGTCTGGGCGCTCCTCCTCGCCGTCGCCACCGGCCTGCTCGCGTGGGTCCGCATCGGGAACCCGGCCCGCGGCGTCGCCTGGGCGGAGGACTCCGGGCGCTTCCTCACCGACCGGCTCACCCTCGGCCCGGTGCGCTCGGTGTGGCACCCGTACGACGGCTACCTGCACGTCCTGCCCCGGCTGGTGGTCGACGCCGCCGTCGCGCTCGGGCGGATCGACCTGTACGCGCTGTCCGTCTCGGCGATGTCGTGCGCGGTCCTCGGCGCGGTGTGCGGCACCGTCTTCGTCCTGGCGCGCGGCGTGGTGCGGGCCTGGCCGCTCCGGGTGCTCCTCGCGGCCGTCCCCGCCCTCGTCCCGCTGGCTCCCGTCGAGATCGCCGGGACCGCGGCGAACCTGCACTGGTACCTGCTGTTCGCGGCGCCGTGGCTGCTCGCCCACCGTCCGCGGAGCTGGTGGTCGTCCGCGTGGACCGCCGTCGCGGTGGCGGTCGTGACCACGAGCGAGATCCAGGCCGCCGTGTTCCTGCCGCTCCTGCTGCTGGGCCGTCGGCAGCGTCGGGTCATCCCCGTCGCAGCAGTCGCGGTGCTCGGTGTCGCGGCACAGGTCACGGCAGCGCTGACGCACCCCCGTTCCGCCACGCACCGGGGTGGCATCACCTCGTTCCGGGACATGACCGCCGGGTTCGTCGCCCAGGTGGTGGGCGGCAGCGGGAACGCCGACGTGCGTGCGGTGGGGGCGTCCGTCTCGGCGCACGGCTGGTGGGTCGTCACCGTGCCGGCCGTGCTCCTCGTGGTGGCGGTCGTGGCCGCCCTCGTCCTGGCGGACTGGCGGACCCGGTGGATGCTCCTCGCCGTGAGCGTCGGCGCCGGCGTCGTCTGGTACGCGGCGCTCATCGTGAACCGGACGCCCGGCACGACGTGGTCCTCGTTCACCGCCGTGGCGTGGGCGAGCACGGCGCCCCTGCGGTACGCGGCTGCGTCGTCGATGTTCCTGACCGCGGCGGTCGTCCTCGCCGCCGACGTGTTCCTCGCCCGCGCACGGTGGTCGTGGCGGGCAGCGGGCGGAGCGCTCGTCGTCGCCTCGCTCGTCGCGTTCGTGGCCGGGGCCGGGGCGGTGCCGCTCCGCGAGGACGGTCCGCAGTGGTCCGCCGAGATCGAGCACCGAGCGTCGTACTGCGCGGCGCACCCGGGCGACACCGTCCGGGTCGGCGCGATGCCCAGGATCGCGGGGTGGGACGCGACCGTCCCGTGCGCGATGGTCGAGCGCGCCGTCGGCCGGTGAGGGCTCAAACGCCCCGGCGCGCGTCGGCCGGGTCGCGGGGCAGTGGGCTGGCCGGGTCGCGGGGCGGCAGGCTGGCCGGGTCGCGGGGCAGTGGCACGGTGTCGGGGGTCGGGTCGGTCGCCAGGCGGGCGTGGGTCTCGACGTCGAAGCGGTCGTCGCCGTAGCGGAGCTTCTCGCGTTCCACTCCCTCTGCGCGGAACCCCGCCCGGGTCGCGACCGCGCACGACGCCGGGTTGTTCGTGCGGTGCCCGAGTTCGAGGCGGTGCAGGCCGAGGGCGAAGGCGTCCTCGGCGGCGGCGGCGAGTGCGCGGGTCGCCAGGCCCCGGCCGCGGGCCTCCGGTGTGAGCCAGTACGAGACCCAGGCGGTGCCGTGGGTGTGCTCGATGGCCGTCACCCCGACGCAGCCGACGACGCGGGCCCCGGCGCCGCCCGACCCGGCGCCGTCCGACCCGGCGCGCCCGTCCGCCACGTCAGCGACGTCAGCGAAGTCCGCGACGTCCGCGACGTCCGCGACGATCGCCCAGTACCGGGCGTGCCCGTCGAACCGGTACGTCGCCCCGATGAACGCCTCCGCCGCCGCGACGTCGTCGAGCCGCACACCGCCGAACTGGCGCGCGAGCTCCGGGTCCGCCGACGCCGCCAGCAGCACCGGCGCGTCGGATGGCCGCCACGGGCGCACGGAAGCCGGCACCGTCACGCGCCCTGGAACGGGTTCGTCCACCGCCACCACACGCCCGGGTCGTCAATCGGCCGCTCGAGCACGAGCGGCACCGTCACCGGGTCGTGGTCCGTGATCGTGAACCGCACCGTGCCGACGCGCTCCCCCTTCGTGCCGAGGGTGATCTGCTCGAGCTTCGTCCTCGCGGACACCTTCGTCCGCCCCCACACGAGCACCTCGGACGCGGACCGCGACACCGCGTCCGCCTCGTCCTGCCACGGCGTCGAGAACGTGCCGAAGGTCTGCCCGGCGTGGGCGAGCGTGACGACCTGGAAGTTGTCGGCGACCGACCGGAGCAGCCGCTGGACGTCGACGTCGAGCGAGTCGTGGTCGACGCCGCCGAGCATCGCGCCGACGACCGTGACCTCCTCGCCGCCGCGCTCGTACGTCGCCGCGAAGAGCAGGCAGGCGCCGGCCTCGTCGAGCGTGCCGGTCTTGATGCCCTCGACACCGTCGAGTCCGAGGAGCTTGTTCGAGTTCTCGATCGCGCCGGCGCCGGGCACCGTGACCTGCTTCGTGCCGACGACCTCCTTCAC
Organism: Curtobacterium sp. MCBA15_016; assembly: GCF_001865105.1. Taxonomy (NCBI): domain Bacteria; kingdom Bacillati; phylum Actinomycetota; class Actinomycetes; order Micrococcales; family Microbacteriaceae; genus Curtobacterium; species Curtobacterium sp. MCBA15_016. Next base: position 415,132 of record NZ_MJGR01000034.1, on the reverse strand, counting down.
CACCGGGTTCGCGAGCGCGAGCTGCCCGAGTTCGACGAGGTCGGTGGCCGTCGAGGTGTTGTGCGCGTCGAGGCCGGTCGGCTCCTCGATCGTGGTGTGGTCGAGTCCGTGCTCGTCGAGCCACTCGTCCGCTGCCTGGCGGTAGGCGTCCATCGACCCGAAGGCCCAGAGCGCCAGTGACCCGGCGTAGTTGTTCGCCGACTTCATGAGCATGACCTGGAGCGTCTGGTACTCCGACAGCTGGAGGCCGGCGGGCATCGGCGCGACCTCGCCGTTCACCGCGAGGTACTTCGCGTAGAGCGCCTGCATCCCGGGGCTGAATGTGATCGTCGGCCCGGGCTCCCCCGGCTGCAGCGGCTTCTCGTCGAGCACGACGAGCGCCGTGACGACCTTCGAGATGCTCGCGATCGACCGGGGCTTCGTGTCGCCGCTCGTGCGCAGGCTCTCGGGGAAGTCGGTGGCCTCGACCGCGGTGGCGCCGTAGCCGGGGAACGTCAGGTCCGGCACCGACGACGTGGGCGCGGAGTACGTCGTGGTCGAGGCGCTCGCCGGGGCGAACGGCACGACCGCTGCGGCCACGAGGTAGCCGACCGCCAGCACGAGCACGGCGACGACCGAGATGGTCACCGGCCTCCGGACGGCGGAACGGGGGCGGCGGACGACTCGTGACACGGGAACCGAGCGTACCGGGGGCGGGTACCCCGTGGCTGCGAGGACGCGCTAGGCGCGCGTCGGTGCGGGGTCGGACTGGAGGCGCGGCTCGCCCCCGACGGCAGCCGTCGCGTCCGACGGGACGCCGGCCCCACCGCCGTCGGGTCCCGTCGGGCGCGCGAAGGTCCACCTCCGCGACAGGTACGCGAAGACGGGGCCTGCGGCGTTCATCACCACGACGGAGACCCACGCTGCCCACACGTTGCCCGGTGCGAAGCCGAAGCCGCCGAAGTACGTCGCGAAGAAGGACGCGAACCCGAGGAACATCCCGGGGACCAGCGCGAACGCACGGACCCGGCCGGTGCACATCAGCGCGGTGTTGCACACGAGGATCACGACGCCGAGCACCACGTTCCGGGCGAACTGCCCGTCGCCGAGGAGCGTGCCGATCCGCTGGTCGACGAGCACGATGACGAGGGCGAGCGTCGACCCCACCGGCATCGTCGCCCAGAGCCGGGTGGCGTTCCGGAGCGTGGGCTTCGGCCCGAGCAGGAACATCCCCGCCCAGCTGATGAAGATCGCCCAGGTGGGCAGGTTCAGCGCCGTGCCCCCGATGAACGCGGTGGCGCCGGCCAGGACGGAGGCGACGATCTCGTGCGGGATCCGTTCACGCATTGCTGAGCTCCTTCGATCGGGTGGTGCCGGTGGTGAGGACGGTGGTGCGGGTGGTCTCGGCGACGACGCGGCCGCGCTTCACGACGAGGGCGCGGTCCGGGCGGTCGAGCAGCACGCCCGCCGGGTCGGTGGTCGAGAGCAGCACGAGGTCGGCGTCGGCGCCGGGACGGATGCCGTAGGTCTCGGCGATCCCGACGACCCGTGCGGCCGAGGTCGTCGCCATGTCGAGGACGCGGGCGAGGTCCTCCGGCCCGGACAGGTGCCCGACCTGCGCGAGCAGCAGCCCGATGTCGAGCAGGTCGGCGTTGCCGAACGGGGTGAAGGCGTTCCGCACGTTGTTCGACGAGTACGCACTCGTGACGCCCGCGGCCCAGAGGTCGCGGACCGGGACGACACCGCGGCGGACGTCGTGGTCGTCGGCGCGACCGCCGAGGTGCAGGTCGGTCGCCGGCAGCGGGACGACCGCGACCCCCGCCTCGGCGAGCCGCGCGAACAGGTCGGCCCGCTCGGTCGAGGGCAGGCTCGCGGACGAGGTCACGTGCCCGAGCGCGACCCGGCCCTGCATCCCGCGGCGGACGACGGCGTCGGCGATGACCCGCGCGAGGGCGAACCGCGGGTCGCTCGTGTCGTCGGCGAAGTCGGCGTGCAGGTCCGCCGGCACGTCGAACTCCTCGGCGAGGTCGAGGACGGTCTCGACGTGCTCGTGGCACTCGGCGAGGGTCCGCTCGTTGTACGTGCAGCCGCCGATCACGTCCGCGCCCGCACCGAGCGCCTCGCGCAGGAGTGCGAGTGTCCCCGGCGCCTTCGCGATGCCCTCCTGCGGGAACGCGACGATCTGCAGGTCGAGGGCGTCGCGGTACTCGTCGCGGAGCCCCAGCAGGACCTCGACGCCGGTCAACCCGACGATCGGGTCGACGTCGGGGTGTGCGCGGACCAGCGTCGTGCCGTTCGTGATCGCCTGGTCGAGCAGGGTGCGCGCGCGGTCCCGGACCGAGCCGTGCGTGAACCCGCGCTTGAGCTCCCCGGTGACGGCGATCGCCCCGGCGAGCGTCCCGTCCGGGTTCGGACGTTCCCGGTCGAGCAGGGCCTTGTCGACGTGCAGGTGCGACTCGACGAACCCGGGCACGACCACGCGGCCGGCGCAGTCGACGACCCGGGTGGCGGGGTCGCCGGGCACGGTGCCGACGGCTGCGGTGACCGCGGTGATCGTGCCGTGTTCGACGACGACGTCGACGAGGCCGGGCTCGTCGACCAGGCGGGCGTTGCGGAGGACCAGGTCCACGACGGACCCCTCTTCTTCATCGGTGGTCGGTTGACGCCACCCACCATTCGCCCGTCGTGTTTCCGGCTCCGTCGCAGCGTGTGACGGGCGTGTAAAAGTTGGTCGTACCAATGAGCCAAGCAGACCAATGGACCCTAGGCTCCTGCCCATGCAACGAGGACGCACCCTGAGCGCCGCCACCGCCGCGCACCTCGCGCGCCTGGTGCTCGAGGATCTCGCTCCGGGTGACAAGCTGCCCCCGGAACGGACCCTGGCCGAGGACCTCGCCGTGTCGCGCACGACCGTCCGCGAGGCCATGCAGGAACTCGAACGCCGACGCCTCGTGTCCCGGACGCCCGGTCGCGGGACGGTCGTGCTCCCCCGGTCCGAGGAGGCCACCGCGCTCCTCGAACGCCAGACCGGTGTCGGGCACGCCGAGGACCTCGCGCACCGGGCCGAGAACGTCGCCGAGTTCCGGGCCGTCGTCGAGCCCCAGGTCGCCGCGCTCGCCGCAGCCCGTGCCGGCGAGGCCGACCTGCTCGCGCTCGAACGGATCCTGCAGGCCACGCACGCCGGTCTCAGCCCCGAGGAGTCCCTCGCGCAGGACGTCGCGTTCCACGTGCAGGTCGCTCGGGCCTCCGGCAACCCGCTCCTGGTCTCCCTGTGCGAGCTCAGCAGCGGCTGGGTGCAGGACGTCCGCGCCCGGTCCCACAGCACGAGCGAGGGCCGCCGGTCGTCGTTCGTGTGGCACGAGCAGATCCTCGACTGCATCCGCCGACACGACGAGGGGGCCGCCCGCGCGGCGATGACCGACCACCTCGCCGACGTCGCCCACCTCGTCGAACGGAAGGCCGACCGATGACGACCCCCGCGATCCCGACCCTCCAGCCCGGAACGGGACCGGTCCGCGCCGACCGCTACCTGCCGGTCGACCCGGACACCGTCCTCTGGGGGCGGCTGCCGAACGCCGACGACCGACCGGCGATCACCGTCGTGCCGGGCGAGTCGGTGACGATCGACACCGTCAGCCACGAGGGGATCCTCCCCGACCAGGGCAGCGACCCACGTGCCTTCTTCGCCACGCACGGCGTCGCACCGGAGCACGTGCTCGACGACGCCGTCGCGATCGCCCGGACCGGACGCCGCGACCCCGACGCGGACGGACCGCACGTCGTGTCCGGGCCCGTCGGCGTCGCGGGCGCACGACCGGGGGACGTCCTCACCATGACCGTCGTCGAGACGCTCCCCCGCGTGCACTACGGCGTCGTGTCGAACCGCCACGGCCGGGGCGCGCTGCACGGCGAGTACCCCGTCGACGGCACGACCGTGAGCGTCTTCGCCGACGTCGTCGACTCCCCCGCCGGACTCCGCGGCCGCATCCCCCTGACACCCGCCCGCGAACGGTTCGCCCGGTTCCCGCTCGCCCCGTTCCTCGGGATCATGGGCGTCGCGACCCCCGGGGAGCGCCGGCACTCGGTCCCGCCGGGCCGCCACGGCGGGAACATCGACGTGAACCTCCTGCAGGCGGGCACGCAGCTGCACCTGCCCGTCCTCGTCCCCGGTGCACTCGCGTACGTCGGCGACCCGCACTTCGCGCAGGGCGACGGCGAGGTGGCGCTCACCGCGATGGAGGCCTCGCTCCGCGCGACGGTCCGGTTCGACCTCACACCGGCCGACGAGGCCGCGAGCCGGTTCGGCGACCTGGTGTGGCCGGTCGCCGAGACCCAGGAGTACCTCGTCCCCACCGGGATGGACCCGGACCTCGACGAGGCCGTCCGGGAGTGCGTCCGGCACGCCGTCGCGATCCTCGGTGCGCGGTGGGGCATGGAGCCGCACCTGGCGTACGCCTACCTCTCCGCCGCGACCGACTTCGACATCTCGCAGGTGGTCGACCTCGTCACCGGTGTCCACGCCCGCATCCGCAAGGCCGACTTCGAGGAGCCCGCCCGATGACCACGCACCCCGACGCTCCCGAGGGTCTCCTCGAGGCACTCGACGCGTACGAGGCCGCCCTGCTGACGAACGACCTCGACGCCCTCGACGACGCGTTCGTCGACGCACCCGGCACGATGCGCGGCGACGACCGCGGGCTGCTCGTCGGCCACGACGCGATCAGCGCCTTCCGCGGAGCACGCGGCGGGGTCGCGACCAGGACGCTGACGCGGGTCGAGGTCCGGCCCCTCGCCGAGGACCTCGCCCTCGTCGTGTCGGTGTCCCGGTTCGCCGCCGGCGGCCACGGCCTCCAGACCCAGCTGTGGCGCCGCACGACCGCACACGACGACACCGGCCCCGTCGTGCGCTGGCGCATCGAGGCGGCACACGTGACCGGCCGCCCCCGCGCCTTCGACCCGACCGTCTGGCGGGCCGTCGGCGACCCGCTCGTCGCACCCAGCGCCTCCGGGCCGCTCGACGGGCGCACCGTCGCGGTCAAGGACCTCTACGCCGTGCCCGGCCAACCCGTCGGTGCCGGCAACCCCAGCTTCCTGCGCGAGGCGCCCGTCGAGACGGTCGCGGCACCGGCGGTCGCGGCGCTCCTCGCCGCCGGTGCGGCGATCCGCGGGATCGCGCGCACCGACGAGTTCGCGTACAACCTCACCGGACGGAACGAGCACCACGGCACACCGCCGAACGCCGCGGACCCGACGCGGCTGCCAGGAGGCTCGTCCAGCGGCTCCGCGTCGGCCGTCGGTCTCGGCACGGCCGACATCGGGATCGGCACGGACACCGCCGGGTCCGTCCGGGTCCCCGCCTCGTACCAGGGGCTCTGGGGCCTCCGGACGACCCACGGCACGGTCCCCCGCGACGGTCTGCTCCCCCTCGCACCGTCCTTCGACACCGTGGGGTGGCTCGCCCGCGACGCCGAGACGCTCCTCGCCGCGCTCGACGCCACCGTGCCCGACCCCGGGACGGCCCCGGCACCGACGCCCCTCGTCGTCCCGGAGGACCTGCTCGCCCTGGTCGACCCCGACACCGCCGCGGCGTTCTCCGCGTTCACCCGGTCCCTCGACGACGAACCCGACCGGGTCCGGCTCGCGGACCTCGGCGTCCCCGCCCCCGACGAGCTCCGCGAGCTGCTCCGCCTCGTGCAGGCCGCCGAGGCCGTCGCCGCCCACGGAGCCTGGATCGCCCGACACCCCGGCGCGTTGAGCACCGTCGTCGGGGACCGGTTCGCAGCAGCCGCGGCGAACGACCCCGCCGCCACCGCCGACGCGGTCCAGCGCCTCGGCGTCGTCCGGGACACCATCCGCCGGGCGCTGGTCGGCCGGACCCTCGTGTTCCCGACCGTGCCGGGCCCCGCGCCGCTCGTGTCCGCCGACGCCGCCGCACTCGAGCGCACCAGGACCGCGACGACGGGGTTGACGAGCCTCGCGAGCGTGGGCGGCCTCCCCGCGGTGAGCGCCCCCGCCCTCACCGTCGACGACGCCCCGGTCGGCGTGTGCCTGGTCGGCGCGGTCGGCACCGACCGCGACCTGGTGCGCCGCGCACGAGACCTGACGACCCGCTGAGGCGCGCCGGACGACGGAGGCGACCCGCGCCTCCCGGCCCCTCAGGCCCGCGCGGAAGCGAGCCGCTGCGCGTGCGTGACCGCCCAGAGCCCGACGGCGCTCGCCGCGGCGACGTTCAACGAGTCGACGCCGTGCGCCATCGGGATGCGCACGGTGGTGTCGGCGGACGCGATCGCCGCCGGCGTGAGGCCCTGCCCCTCGGTGCCCATCACGAGCGCCACGCGGTCCGGGACGTCCGCGACGAACGCGTCGAGGTCCACCGAGCGGTCCGTCAGGGCCATCGCGGCGAGGTGGAAGCCCTGCGCCCGGAGCTCCTCGCCGGCGGCCGGCCAGTCGCCGATGCGGGTCCACGGCACCTGCAGCACCGTGCCCATGCTGACGCGGACGCTGCGCCGGTAGAGCGGGTCGGCGCAGCGGGGGCTGACCAGGACGGCGTCGGCCCCGAGGCCGGCGACGCTCCGGAACACCGCGCCGACGTTGGTGTGGTCGACGATGTCCTCGAGCACCACCACGACCCTGGCGTCGCGCACCACGTCCGCGACGCTCGGCAGCTCCGGGCGGTGCATCGCGGCGATGGCGCCGCGGTGCATCCGGAAGCCGGTGAGGTCCTCGAGCAGGTCGTCGGGGCCGACGAACACGGGGCCGTCGTGGTCCGCGACGACCGGGAGCACGCTGTCGAGCCACTTCTCCTGGACCAGCACGCTCCGCGGGACGTGCCCGGCGCGGACCGCCCGCTCGATGACCGTGTTCGACTCGGCGATGTAGAGGCCGCCCTCCGGCTCGGACACGCGCCGCAGGGCGACGTCGGTGAGCCTGGCGAAGTCGTCGAGGCGGGGGTCGTCGAGGGAGTCGATGCGGACGGCGTGCACGGGGCTCGTTTCGGGGTCGGTGTGGGGGCCGGTGGCGGCGGGGCACGGCCTGGCGTCGTCCACGGGAAGTGACCGGGGCGGTCGGCTGTTGAGGGTACCGTGAACACGATGGCGACGAGCGAACCGACCAGCCCCGCGAGCGCGACCGCGTCCGGGCACGCCCTCGACCGCGCCGTCGAGCTCCTCGCCGGCAAGCGCATCGCCGTGCTCTCCGGCGCCGGGCTCAGCACGGACTCCGGCATCCCCGACTACCGGGGCGCCGGCCGCGTCGTCCGGAAGCCGATGACCTTCCAGGAGTTCCGCGCCGACCCCGCCAAGCGGCAGCGCTACTGGGCCGGTTCGCACCTCGGCTGGCGCACCTTCGCCTCGGCCCGTCCGAACGCCGGGCACCAGGCCCTCGCGGCACTCGAACGCGACGGCATCGTCACGGGGGTCGTCACGCAGAACGTCGACGGACTGCACCTCCGCTCCGGATCCCGTCGGGTCGTCGAGATCCACGGGTCGATGGACCGTGCCGTCTGCCTCACCTGCGGGCAGGTGTTCTCGCGCGCCGACCTCGCGACCGTGCTCGACCGGGACAACCCGTGGATCGACGAGCCCGGGTCGGTGCAGCTCCAGCCCGACGGCGACGTCGAGATCACCGACGTCGAGCGCTTCCGGGTGCCGGACTGCTCGGTGTGCGGCGGGGTGCTGAAGCCCGACGTGGTGTTCTTCGGCGAGTTCGTCCCGGCCGAGAAGTTCCGCGAGGCCGTCTCCATCGTCGCCGAGGCCGACGCGCTCCTCGTCGTCGGCTCGTCCCTCACCGTGAACTCCGGCGTCCGGCTCGTCGACCACGCCGCACGACGCAAGCACCCCGTGGTCATCGTGAACCGCGGCACGACCCGCAGCGACCCCCGGGCAGCGGTCAAGATCGACGCCGGCACGACCGAGACGCTCGAAGCCCTGGCGGCACGGCTGCGATGAGGTGCCGCGCCGCGTCCGGGACGAGGTGCCGCGCCGCGTCTGGGATGATCGTGCGGTGACGACGCTCCTGTACCTGGTCCGGCACGGCGAGACCGACTGGAACGCCGAACGGCGCATCCAGGGCTCGACGGACATCCCCCTGAACGACACCGGACGCCGACAGGCCCGCTCCACCGCGACCCTGCTCGACCGCCGGCGGTTCGACGCCGTCGTCGCGTCGCCGCTGTCCCGGGCGTTCGAGACCGGCTCGATCATCGCGGACCACCTCGGTCTCGCAGCGCCCGCCACGTACGCAGGGCTGGCGGAACGCTCCTACGGCGAGGCCGAGGGCCTGACCGACGACGAGGTCCGCGAGCGCTACCCGCACGACGACATCCCCGGCCGCGAGTCCCGCAGCGCGTTGCTCGACCGCGTCACCGAGACACTCGCCGAGATCGCGGTCCGGTACGACGCCGGCAGCGTCGTCGTCGCGACCCACGGCGCCGTGATCCGCAGCATCGTCAACGCCGCTGCCCCCGGCACAGCCGACCGGCACAGCACCCCGATCCGGAACGGATCCGTGCACTCGTTCCGGTGGGACCCCGAGCGCTTCCACGCCGAACTCGTGCGGTTCGACGACCCGATCGACGGGGTCTCGGACGGGCCCGGCCGGTACGCCTTCGAGTACCAGAACCCGCTCGAGCGCCGCGGGTAGCCGCCGCAGGGAGCCGCCGGGGCGAGCCGCTGCGCGCTGTCGGTGGTGTCGTACTAGGCTCCGATGCACTCGCAGACCCGAGCGCGTTAGGGGGCTGACATGACCGTCGACGGACCCGGTGGTGGGGGCGCTCGGCCCGGCTGGCCGCGGTCGCCCGATCCGGACGACCTCGATCGTGCCTTCGGCCCGGGCACGGCATCCGTCCCGGTGCGGACCCCGCGGCAGCGTGTCCGACGCAGCGCCCTCGTCGGAGTGGGCGTGATCGTCGCGGCCGGTGTGCTCGCCGTCGTGCTCGTCACCATCATCGGCAGCGTGCAGAACGGCGTCGGCGGGGTGTTCCCCCGCCCCGATGCCGCGCTCGACCGGTTCGGCAGCGCCGTGCGGGACCTCGACGGCGTCGAGGGCGTGCGCGACGCCGAACCGAAGAAGACCTCGTTCGCGAGCTACGACGTCGAGTCGACCGTCTCGGTGTCGCCGACGCTCTCCGACGAGGAGCGGACCGCGGTCGTCGACGACCTGCGCGCTGCAGCCAAGGCGGCGAGCGGCAACGGCGTCCGGGTGTTCGCCGTGGCGGACCTCGGTGCGCTCGAGATCGGGGTCTCTCCGGACGAGCGGACCACGGAACAGCGTCTGACGCTCGCCCGGCAGCTCGACGCGATCGGCGGTGTCTCGGGCGTGCGGTGCTCCTGGAGCGACGGCGGCCCGTCGGACGAGCCCGCCGACCAGGCGATCACGGTCGAGACGATCGGGCGCGGGGCTGCCCTCGACGCCGTGGTGGCGAAGGCGACGCAGGAGGCGCAGGCGGTGTTCCCGGGGGCCACGGTGTCGGCGGAGCGGCCGTCGTCCTGAGGCGGGTCGGTGTGCGCGACCGGTAGCCGACGTCTGCTGGCTCGGGCCGGCCTACTGCCCGGGGGTGGCCCCGCGGGCCGCGACCGCCTGCTCCACCGCGCGGACGACCTGCTCCGCCGAGGTCTTCCACCGGAACCGCCCGGCCTGCACGACCGATGCCCGCGAGGCCTCGTCCCACCGTGCCTCGAGCCGGCGCACCGCAGCCGCGACGGCCGACGGCGACGACGGGTCGAAGTACTCCGCGACGTCCCCGCCGATCTCGCGGAAGATCGGGATGTCACTGACGACCACCGGCGTCCCGACGCCCATCGCCTCGACGAGCGGGATGCCGAAGCCCTCGTCGTACGACGCCGTCGCGAGGGCCGTCGCCGACCGCAGCACCGACAGGTACTCGTCGTCGGAGGCGCCGTCGTGGAACACGATCGACCCTGCCGGCGCGAGCCGTTCGAGCCGCGCTCGATCGGCGGCGGACACGCGGGACATGCAGTGCAGCACCCAGTCCGCGCCGAGCAGCGGCATCGCGGCGGCCAGGGTCTCGACGTTCTTGTACGGCATGAACGAGCCCATGTACACGAGGGACTTCTCGCGCGGACCGCCCTCGGACCGAGGGGTCGCGGGGTCGGCGGCGTTGTACGCGACGGTGACGGGGCGCTTCGTCAGCCGGTGCTCGGCGATGAGGCCGGCGGTCGTCTCGGACACCGTCACGACCCCGTCGGCGCCGTTCAGGAGCAGGCGCTGCGGCACCCAGCTGAGGTGGAAGGCACGCCAGCCGAGGCGGAGGGGCCACGAGAACTCCCGCGGGGGCGTCCGGTTCCGGTAGTAGATCAGGTCGTGGAGGGTCAGCACGAGGGCGTACTGCCGACCGCGGGACCCCATGGTCTGCATGGGCGAGAAGACGGCGTCGAGCCCGAGGCGGTTGACCTTCCGCGCGACGAGGGGCTCCCCCGGCTCGGTCGGCGCGGGCAGGAGTTCCCACGGCAGGTCGGACGGCAGCGACTCGAGCTGCCGCTCGTCGTGCACGAGCAGGGTGTAGTCGTGTCGCTCGGGCAGGTGGGCGACGACGCCGGCCGTGAACCGGCTGATGCCGTCGTGGCGGCCGATGCGGACGTAGCGGCAGTCGATCCCGATGCGCAGGCGGGTCACGACGCGGCACCGTCGGCCGGCGGGGTCGGCGGCGCCTTCGGCTTCGGTGTCTCCTTCGGCTTCGGTGTCTCCTTCGGGGCACGCTTGGACCCAGGCTGCGCTCCCTTGCGGCCGCGCTTCGGGGCGTCCGCCATGCGTCGCAGCACCGCGGACGCAGCGGCGCCGGGCGTCTCGTAGTGCACGAGGTGCCCGACGTGCGGCACGACGACGAGCTCGGCGTCCGCGAGGCGTGCGGCCAGGGCACGCTGCTCGGGCACCGCCGTGATGTCGTCGCGCTCGGCCGCGATCATCAGCACCGGCACGGTGATGCGATCGGCGTACTCGGCGACGTCGTGCGTGACCGAGGTGCGGAACGCCTCGAGCACGCTCGTGCGGTTCGCGAACGCCGAGAAGTACCGGTCGTGCTGGTCGTGCACCCAGCGCCGGAGGTCACGGTCGTGCGACTTGAGCATCGCCAGGCTCATCACGCGCACGATCGCCGGGTTGCGGAGCAGTCCGAGCCCGAGCGGCTTCGGCAGCACGGCGCCGGCACGGTAGTACCCGATCGCGATCGCCGTGCCGACCGCACGCGGACCCTGCAGTGCCGGGGCGGCGATCGGGTTCACGAGCACGAGCAACCGCGTCGCGAGGCCGGAGGCAACCGTGGCGGCCACGACGATCGACCCGAACGAGTGCCCGAGCACCACGGTGTCTCCACCGAGGCCGAGCGCCGCGTGGAAGCCGCGCAGCCACGCGACGTAGGAGTCGATGTCGGACACGGGCAGCGGATCGGAGATGCCGAAGCCGGGCAGGTCCGGCACGATCACCCGGACCCCGTCGAGGTGCGCGGCGATCGTCTCGAGGCCGTGGTGGTCGCCACGGAACCCGTGCACGGCGAGGACCGTCTGGGTGGCGTCGGACGGGCCGTACTCCCAGAAGTGGGTGGTGCGGCCGTCGACCTGCACGGAGCGGTGGACGACCGTGGTGGCGGCCATCAGCGACTGGTACGGGGAGAGCACGGGCGGTTGCATCCCCGTCAGTCTACGAACGCGCGCCGGTGCGCCGACGTCACCCACGCTGGATGGTGGACGACTCGCGGCCGCGACGTGCCTGTGGAGGACGACCCGCGCCTCCAGGCCGTGCATTCTCCGGACAACTCCATGCACCGCGGCCTAGCGTGTCCATGGTGACGTTCACCGCCCCGATCCAGCTCCCCGGCCTGACACTGGACCCGCAGTGGTACAAGCGCTCGGTCTTCTACGAGTGCATGATCCGCTCGTTCGTCGACTCGAACGGCGACGGCATCGGGGACATCCAGGGCGTGATCGGCAAGCTCGACTACCTGCAGTGGCTCGGGGTCGACGCCCTCTGGCTGCCGCCGTTCTTCCAGTCGCCGATGCGCGACGGCGGGTACGACATCGCCGACTACAAGGCGATCCTCCCGGAGTTCGGCACCCTCGACGACTTCCGCGAACTCGTCACCAAGTCGCACGAACGCAACATGCGCATCGTCATCGACATGGTGATCAACCACACCAGCGACCAGCACGAGTGGTTCCAGCAGTCCCGCGAGGACCCGGACGGCCCCTACGGCGACTTCTACGTCTGGCGCGACACGGACACCGACTACGAGAACATCCGCATCATCTTCGTGGACACCGAGGAGTCGAACTGGACCTTCGACCCGGTCCGCCGCCAGTTCTTCTTCCACCGGTTCTTCTCGCACCAGCCCGACCTCAACTTCGAGAACCCGGCCGTCGTCGAGGCCGTGTACGACGTCGTGCGGCACTGGCTGGACCTCGGCGTGGACGGGCTCCGGCTCGACGCGATCCCGTACCTGTTCGAGTCGGAGGAGGGCAACGGCGAGGGCGAACCCGAGACGCACGAGTTCATCAAGAAGCTCCGCGCGATGGTGGACGACGAGTACCCCGGGCGTGTCCTGCTCGCCGAGGCGAACCAGTGGCCGCGCGAGACCGCCGCGTTCTTCGGCACCGACGAGGAGCCCGAGTGCCACATGGCGTTCGACTTCCCGGTGATGCCGCGCATCTTCTACTCGCTCCGTGCCCAGCACGCCGCCGAGCTCAAGGCGATCCTGTCCGAGACGCTCGACGTGCCGGCCTCCGCTGCGTGGGGTGTCTTCCTCCGCAACCACGACGAGCTCACGCTGGAGATGGTCAGCGAGGAGTACCGGCAAGCCATGTACGGCTGGTACGGCTACGACCCGCGGATGCGCTCGAACATCGGCATCCGCCGACGCCTCGCTCCCCTGCTCGACAACTCGCGCGCCGAACTCGAACTCATCCACGCCCTGCTGTTCTCCCTCCCGGGGTCGCCGTTCCTCTACTACGGCGACGAGATCGGGATGGGCGACAACATCTGGCTGCCGGACCGCGACTCCTCGCGCACGCCGATGCAGTGGACGCCGGACCGCAACGCCGGCTTCTCCACCGCGGACCCGGGCAAGCTGTACCTGCCCGTCGTCCAGTCCCTCGTGTACAACTACGCGCAGGTCAACGTCGAGGCGCAGCTCGCCCAGTCCCGGTCGCTGCTGCACTGGGTCCGCAACGTGATCCACGTGCGGAAGGCGCACCCCGTGTTCGGGCTCGGGACGTTGGCCGTGCAGGACACCTCGAACGACTCGGTGCTCGCGTTCGTCCGGTCGTGGGAGGGCTCCGGCTCCGGCCACCAGTTCGGCCCCTCCGCCGAGGACGTCCTCTGCGTCTTCTCCTTCGCCACCAACCCGACGTCGGTCACCATCTCTGCGCCGGAGTACGCCGGGAGGCCGTTGTACGACCTCTTCGGCGGCGGCTCGTTCCCGTCGTTCGACGCGGAGGGCCAGGTCACGCTGACGATGGGGACGCAGTCGTTCTACTGGCTGCACGTGGGTGCGCCGGTCGGGTAGCGGCGTCCTGGAGGCGCGGCTCGGCCCCGGTGGGCGGGTCGCGTCCTCGTCTGGTCGCGTCGCGCCCGGTGGGCGGGTCGCGTCCCCCGTCCGGTCGCGTCGCGCCCGGTGGGCGGGTCGCGTCTCGGCGTGTCGGTGCGTCCGGTTAGCCTGACCGCGTGACGTTCCCCACAGCGCAGCTCGACTCCCCCGCTCCGGCCCAGGACCTCTCGGGTCGGCCCTGGTGGCACGCACTCGGCGTGTTCGACCTCGAGACCACCGGCGTCGACGTCGAGACCGCCCGGATCGTCACCGCCCACGTCGGCCTGATCGACATGACCGGTCGCTCCATCGTCGAGGGCGCCTGGCTCGCCGACCCCGGGGTCGAGATCCCCGAGGGCGCTGCCGCCGTCCACGGCATCACGACCGAGCGCGCTCGCGCCGACGGCCGCCCCGCCGCCGAGGTCGTCGCCGAGATCATCGCCGCGGTCGAGGCCGTCTTCGCCCGGGGCATCCCGCTCGTCATCTACAACGCCCCGTACGACCTCACCGTCCTCGACCGCGAGGCCAAGCGCCACGGCATCGCCTCCCCGGTCATCGGGAACGTCGTCGACCCGCTCGTGATCGACAAGGCGCTCGACACCTACCGCAAGGGCAAGCGCACCCTCGAGGCCGCGTCGGAGCTCTACGGCGTCACCCTCTCCGATGCGCACGACGCCGGAGCCGATGCCATCGCGGCCGGGCGTGTCGCGCAGGCCATCGCGGCGAAGTACCCCGAGGAGCTCGGCGTCTCCGCCGAGGAGCTCCACCGCAAGCAGGTCGGCTGGTGCGCCGAGCAGGCGTCCTCGTTCCAGGACTACATGCGGAAGAAGCGCGACCCGGCCTTCACCGCCGACGGCCGCTGGCCCCACCGCAACGCCGGCTGAGGCGCCCGTCGGCGGGCACGGCTCGCCCGGCGTCGCACCACGCTTCCGACGCCGAACCACGCCCGTCGCCTGCCTTCGAACCACGAATCCGACACCGAACCACGCCGGTCGCCTGGTTCCACGTCGGATCCGTGGTTCGACGCGCGCCCCGGCCGGTCCGCCCGCGTCCCGCACCGACGCCCGCGCCGCTCCCGCACGGCGTCCCGCTCCGCTCCCGCACGGCCGCACAACCAAAGTCCGTCCGAACCGCGCCATCGCACGGCGCAAACGCACTTGCGTTGTGCGCCGGCAATCCGCACCGCCCGACCCTCCGGCCGCACCAGCGCTACGTCGGCCGCACCGCCCGGAGCACACCGCACAGCCCCACCGCCCGCGCCACCTCGGCCGGACACGACGTCGAACCACGCTTCCGACGTCGAACCACGCCGCTCGCCTGGTTCGACGTCGGTTCCGTGGTTCGAACCGTCGCCGCGGCCATGCCCGCACCGCCCGGCCGCAACGCGCACCGCCCACCCAACGTGCCACGCCCCGGCCGCACCGGCCGCCCGACGTGCAGCACCGCCCGGCCGCGACGCGCACCGCCCGCCCAACGTGCCGCCCCGCCCCAGCCGCACCGCCCCGCGCACCGCCGGCCCGACCCTGCCGCCACACCCCCGCCAACGACGGAACGGGCGGCCCTCCCGCAGGAGAGCCGCCCGTTCGAGCGTCCGGAGGACTGCTTACTTGCCGAAGCTCTTGAAGCGCTGGTTGAACTTCTCGACGCGACCGGCCGAGTCGAGGATGCGCTGCTTGCCCGTGTAGAACGGGTGCGACGCCGACGAGATCTCGACGTCGATGACCGGGTAGGTCGCACCGTCGAGCTCGATGGTCTTGTCGCTGTTCGCGGTCGAACGCGTCAGGAACGTCTCACCGGAAGCCAGGTCACGGAAGACGATGGCGCGGTACTCGGGGTGGATGTCGGTCTTCATGGAGATTCCTCGGTTGCGATGATGGGGACGTGCGCGGCACTCGTACACGCACGACGCGGGAAGTCTGCGGCTTGCGCCAGCCATCTACGTTACCAGACGACCGACCGGATCGGGAGCAGTGTCACGATGCGCGCGCCGTGTACCGGCCGGCGTCCTTCGACACGGTGAGCTCGATGCCGAACGCCTCGGTCAGGGTCGGAGCGGTGAGGACCTCGTCGATCGGCCCGGCAGCCTGCACGTGCCCGTCCGCGAGCACCAGGGCGTGGGTGAACCCGGCCGGGATCTCCTCGACGTGGTGGGTCACGATGACGATGGCCGGCGAGTCCTCGCTCTGCGCGTAGCCGCCGAGGGTCCGTACGAGGCTCTCACGCGCGCCGAGGTCGAGCGACGCGGCCGGCTCGTCGAGGAACAGGATCTCGGGGTCGGTCATCACCGCACGGGCGATCTGGACGCGCTTCTGCTCGCCGTCGCTGAGCTCGCCGAAGGTCCGGTCGGTGAAGGCACCGAGGCCCCACTCGTCGAGCACGCGCTGGGCGCGGCGGACGTCGAGCTCCTCGTACTCCTCGTTCCAGCGGCCCGTCACCGAGTACGCCGCGGTGAGCACGACGTCGATGACCTTCTCGGTGACCGGGATGCGGCGCGCGAGGGCCGTCGACGCGAAGCCGATGCGCGGACGCAGTTCGAACAGGTCGGCACCGCCGAGCTCGGTGCCGAGGACCTCGACCTCACCCGAGGTCGGGAAGGTCTGGGCGCCGGCGACCTGCAGCAGCGTCGTCTTGCCGGCACCGTTGGCACCGAGGACGACCCAGCGTTCGTCGTCCTGCACCTCCCACGAGATCCCGTCGAGGATGGTGGCCCCGTTGCGGACCACGGAGACGTCTGACAAGCGCACGACCGAGGGCATGCGACCAGCCTAGGGGTTCTGCCCGAGCACCTCGTCGTAGACCTGGCGTGTCCGCCGGGCGATCGCGTCCCAGGTGAACTCGGTCTCGACGCGGAGGCGTCCGGCGCGGCCCATGAGCTTCGCGAGCCCCTCGTCGGCGAGCACCTCGGTGAGGGTCGCGGCGAGGTCGGCCACGTAGCGGTCCGGGTCCGTCGGGGTCCCGGTGCCGTCCTGTGCCTGGTCGATCGGCACGATGCGACCGGTCAGTCCGTCCGCCACGACCTCGGGGATGCCCCCGGTGCCGGTGCCGACGACGGGGATCCCGCACGCCATCGCCTCGAGGTTGACGATCCCGAGCGGCTCGTAGATCGACGGGCAGACGAACACGGTGCCCGACGACAGCACGTTGACGATCTCCTCGTGCGCGAGCATCCGGTCGATCCAGACCACCCCGTCACGAGCGGAACGCAGCGAGTCGACCAGACCCGTGACCTCGGCCATGATCTCCGGCGTGTCCGGCGCACCGGCGCAGAGCACGATCTGCACGTCCGCCGGCAGCGAGGCCACCGCCCGCAGCAGGTACGGCAGGCCCTTCTGCCGGGTGATGCGTCCGACGAACACGACCGAGCGACGCGACGGGTCGATCCCGAGCGCACGGACGGCGTCCTCGTCGACGGTGGGCTTCCACTCGTCGATGTCGATGCCGTTGTAGACGACGTGCACCTTCGCGGGGTCGATCGACGGGTACGAGCGGAGGATGTCCGCGCGCATCGCCTTCGACACGGCGATGACACCGTCGGCGTGCTCGAACGCCTCGCGCTCCATCCAGCTCGACAGCCGGTACCCGCCGCCGAGCTGTTCGGCCTTCCACGGGCGGAGCGGCTCGAGGCTGTGCGCCGTGACGACGTGCGGGATGCCGTAGGTCAGCTGCGCGATGCGTCCCGCCGAGTTCGCGTACCAGGTGTGCGAGTGCACGAGATCCGCACCCTCGACGTCCGCGGCGATCGCGACGTCGGTGCCGAGTGCCTGCAGCGCGCCGTTCGCCTGCTCGAGGCCGCCGGGCGTCCGGTAGGCCCACACGTCGGCCTCGTCGCGGAACGCCCCGAAGGCGCGGACGCGCACCTCGGTGTCGGTGTCGGACCGCAGCGCCGCGGTCAGTTCGGCCACGTGGACACCCGCACCGCCGTAGACCTCCGGCGGATACTCCCTGGTCAGCAGATCGACTCGCACGCGTTCAACGTAACGGGTTCCCAGTGCTGACGCCTACTGTGAGCGGCATGGCACCAAAGAAGGTCTTCGGCATCGTGCTCGCCGGCGGCGAGGGGAAACGGCTCATGCCACTCACGGCCGACCGTGCGAAACCCGCTGTCCCGTTCGGCGGGAACTTCCGTCTCATCGACTTCGCGCTCTCCAACCTCGTCAACTCCGGACTGCAGAAGATCGTCGTCCTGACGCAGTACAAGTCGCACAGTCTCGACCGCCACGTCGCCGAGACCTGGCGCATGGAGGGCCTGCTCGGGTCCTACGTCGCGTCGGTGCCGGCGCAGCAGCGGCTCGGCAAGCGGTGGTTCGCCGGGTCGGCCGACGCGATCCTGCAGTCGCTCAACCTGCTCCGCGACGAACGCCCCGACATCGTCGTCGTGGTCGGCGCCGACCACGTGTACCGGATGGACTTCCACCAGATGGTCGAGGCGCACATCGCCTCCGGCCGCAGCGCCACGGTCGCCGCGATCCGCCAGCCGATCGGCCTCGCCGACCAGTTCGGCGTGATCCAGGTCGCCGACGACGACCCGACGAAGATCGAGGCGTTCCTCGAGAAGCCGAAGGACGCCGTCGGGCTCGCGGACTCCCCCGGCGAGATCCTCGCGTCGATGGGCAACTACGTCTTCGACGCCGACGCCCTGGTCGACGCCGTCCTCCGTGACGGCCAGATCGAGGCGTCGGACCACGACATGGGCGGCGACATCGTCCCCGACTTCGTCGCGCGTGGCGACGCGGGCGTCTACGACCTCAAGCGCAACGACGTCCCCGGGTCGAACGAGCGCGACCGGTACTACTGGCGCGACGTCGGAACGATCGACTCGTTCTACGACGCGCACATGGACCTCATCGCACCGGTGCCGGTCTTCAACCTGTACAACCAGGACTGGCCGATCTTCAACCAGCAGACGAACCTGCCCCCGGCGAAGTTCGTCCGCGACGCGAACGGCAACACCGGCTCGACGGTCGACTCCCTCGTGTCGCTCGGCTGCCTCGTGTCCGGCGCCCAGGTCGAGCGCAGCATGATCGGCCCGTGGTGCGGGATCGACTCCGGCGCGAAGGTCCTCGACTCGATCGTCTTCGAACGCGCTTCGATCGGCGCCGGCTCCGTCGTGAACCGCGCCATCCTCGACAAGGACGTGGTGATCGCCCCCGGCGCCCAGGTCGGCATCGACCGCGAAGCGGACGAAGCGCGCGGCTTCACCGTCACCGAGTCCGGCATCACGGTCGTCGGCAAGGGCGTGCGCGTCGACGCGTAGCGTCGCGTGGGCACGAACGGACGGCCCAGGAGGCGCGGCTGGCGTCATGAACGCCGGCCGCGCCTCCTGAGTCGGTACCGTTGGTGCGTGCCACGCTTCCTCGTCGTCCTCGATGCCGATTCCACGCTCCTCGAGGACGAGGTCATCGAACTCCTGGCCGACACGGCGGGGACCCGGCCACAGGTCCAGGCGATCACGGAGCGCGCCATGCGCGGCGAGATCGACTTCGCCGAGAGCCTCCGGGAGCGTGTCGCGACCCTGGCGGGCCTCCAGGACGACGTCTTCCGGGGTGCACAGCAGGCGGTCCGCGTGACGCGGGGTGCCGACCAGCTCGTCCGCGGGGTGCACGCCGCCGGCGGGACCGTCGGCGTCGTGTCGGGCGGCTTCCACGAGGTCCTCGACCCGTTCGCCGAGCAGCTCGGACTCGACCACTGCCGGGCGAACCGGCTCGAGGTGGTGGACGGCGTCCTCACCGGGCGGGTCCTCGGCGACGTGGTGGACGCGCACGCCAAGGCCGTTGCACTGCGCGAGTGGGCCGCGTCCGACGACGTACCGATCGTCCGCACCGTCGCGATCGGCGACGGCGCCAACGACCTCGAGATGATGCGTGTGGCCGGACTGTCGATCGCGTTCGACGCGAAGCCGCTCGTCCGCGAGCAGGCCGACGTCGCGGTCGTCGACCGTGACCTGTCGAGCGTGCTCGCGACGCTCGGCCTGCGCGGCTGACCCGCCCCGCTGGCGCCGACCTCACGGCCTCAGCGACACCTCACGGCCGACCGGGGGCGTGAGGTGTCGCTCAGCGCGTGACGTCGGGGCGACCCCTTCGGGTGCCTAGTGCCCCATCCCGAGGCCGCCGTCGACCGGGATGACCGCGCCGGAGATGTACCCCGCCCCGTCGCCGGCGAGGAACAGCGTGGCGTCCGCGACGTCGTCGACGGTGCCGTACCGCGCCGCCGGGATCTGCTTCTTGAACTCGGCCTGCAGTTCCTCGGGCAGAGCCGCCGTCATGTCCGTCTGGATGAACCCGGGCGCGACGACGTTGGCGGTGATGCCGCGGGAGCCGAGCTCGCGCGTGATCGACCGGGCCATGCCGACGAGGGCGGCCTTCGACGAGGCGTAGTTGACCTGGCCGACCTGGCCGTAGGCACCGACGACGCTCGACATGAGCACGATGCGGCCGAACTTCGCCTTCATCATGCCCTTCGTGGCGCGCTTGACGACCCGGAACGTCCCCGTGAGGTTCGTGTCGATGACGCTCGTGAAGTCCTCCTCCGACATGCGGAGCAGCAGCTGGTCGTTCGTGATCCCGGCGTTCGCGACGAGGACCTCGATCGGTCCGAGCTCGGCCTCGACCTGCGAGAAGGCGGCGTCGACCGAGGCCGTGTCGGTGATGTCGGCCTGCACCGTGAGCGCGCCCTCGGGGCCGCCCCGGCCGCTGCGGGACGTGACCGCGACGCGGTGGCCGGCGGCGACGAAGCGCTCCGCGAGGGCGTGGCCGATGCCGCGGTTGCCGCCGGTGACGAGGACGGTACGGGGGGTGCTCATGGTCGCTCCGTTCGGGGTGGGTTGCACGGCGCGCCGGGCCCGGACCGGGTCGGACACGCCCGGAAGAGCGTACCGGAGCCGATACGCGCACCGTGTCCGCGCGCGGCGGAACCATCCGGGCCCGCGCGGAGTTAGGCTTTCCCTCGGGCAGAGGAAAGAACATCGGATGAAGACGACGCACAGCATCACCACCCTCCCGGACTCTCCGGAGCAGGATCGTGCGCACCGCCTGTCCCGGTACGTCTGGCAGATGGCCCTCCGCGTCGTGTTCTTCATCGGTGCGGTCGTCGTGTGGTCGATCTGGCACACGTGGATCGCCGTCATCCCGATCGTCCTCGCCGGCGTGATCCCGTGGGTCGCCGTCATCATCGCCAACGCGGGCAGCCGTGCCGAGAGCGACATCGTGACGCCTGCCGGTGCGATCCAGCTCTACGACGCCGTGGACCCGCGACTCCGCGAACAGCAGGAGGACGCCCGGGCCGAGGCGTACCGCGCCGAGCAGGACCGGCTGCGCGAGCAGGCGCAGGACGCGCAGGCCGAGTGGCAGCGCAACGGTGACCGCTCGCGTGTCTGGGGACGTCGCTGATGGGGGCCACGTTCGACCTCTTCACCGAACCCGGCTCGACCCCCGTGTGCTCGCGTGCCGGCTGCGTGTCGACCGCCTCGTGGCGCGTCAACTGGCGCAACCCGCGGATCCACGCGACCGACCGGGTGAAGATCTGGGCCGCGTGCGACGAGCACCGTGACTTCCTCGCCGACTACCTCCGGTCCCGGTCGTTCCCCGTCCGGGTCACGGGCATGCACGAGGACGTGGACCGCCTCGACGACGAACGCGACCCGGCCGACGCCCCGAAGAACGACGTCGGTGCACGCGCAGCCGGTGACCGTCGGTGAGCCAGCAGTTCGACCCGAGCTCCCGGTACGGCCGACGGCACGCGCAGAAGCTCGAGCGCGCTGCGGCCGCCTCCGCTGCCGACGGAACCTCGCGAACCGCCGAACGTGATCCGGACGAACCCTTCGTCGGCTGGCGCTTCGTCCGCAGCCGGCGGTGGCTCGGCTACTTCGCCATCGCGGTCGCGTTCGCGATCGTGTGCGCGCTGTTCGGCATGTGGCAGTGGGACCGCCGGAACGAGGCCGTCCGCCAGAACGAGCAGGTCGCGCAGAACTACGAGCACACCCCGGTCCCCCTCGACGAGGCGCTCCCGACGGCGTCGAGCTGGAACGACGGCAAGACCTGGCTCCGCGTGAGCGTCACCGGCCGCTACGACACCGACGACCAGCTGCTCGTCCGGAACCGCGTGCACAACGGCCAGCCCGGCTTCGAGGTCCTCACGCCGCTCGTCACGGCCGACGGTCGTGCGTTCGTCGTCGACCGCGGCTGGGTCCCCACCGGCAACGCACAGGACGCCCCCGACCACGTGCCCGCTCCCCCGTCCGGCGAGGTCACGGCGATCGTCCGCCTGCAGCCGAGCGAACCGCGCATTCCCGGCCGCACCGACCCGGCCCACACCGACCAGGTGCAGTCCGTGACGCTGTCCGACGTCGGCAAGAAGGTCGACACGCCCATCTACACCGGGGCGTACGGGCAGCTCGCGTCCGAGTCCCCCGCCCCGACCGAGGCTCGCCCGCTCGGCTGGGAGCGCCCGACGGCCGACACGGGGCTGCACCTCAGCTACTTCATCCAGTGGTTCATGTTCGCGGTCGGCGGGTTCGGGTTCCTCGCCTACCTGATGGTGCAGGAGTTCCGGAACCTGAACCAGGACGACCCCGAGGAGCGCGAGCGCGCCCTCGAGCGCCAGCGCCGCAAGGACGCGAAGCCGAAGACGGACGCGCAGATCGAGGACGAGCTGCTGAACGCGGGTCGCTGACGCCAGCACAGGGCTGACGCCGCCCAGGACGGACTGGAGGCGCGGTGCCAGCTGGCACCGCGCCTCCAGTCCGTCGACGGGTCGCGCCCGTCGGCGGTGCGGGTCACGCGAGCTCGATGAGCTCCGCGTAGTCCTTGTTCCAGTGGTCCTCGGTGCCGTCCGGCAGGAGC
This sequence comes from Curtobacterium sp. MCBA15_016, assembly GCF_001865105.1. Lineage (NCBI taxonomy): Bacteria > Bacillati > Actinomycetota > Actinomycetes > Micrococcales > Microbacteriaceae > Curtobacterium > Curtobacterium sp. MCBA15_016. The sequence continues at coordinate 392,782 of NZ_MJGR01000034.1, read as the reverse complement.
AGCACCCGCTCGGGGTTGAGCGCCTCGACCGCACCGGCGTCGTGCGACACCAGCACCACGGCACCCTCGTAGCCAGCCAGCGCGCCGAGGATCTCCTCGCGCGAGGCCGGGTCGAGGTTGTTCGTCGGCTCGTCGAGCAGCAGCACGTTCGCGCCAGACACGACGATCATCGCGAGCGAGAGCCGCGTCTTCTCACCGCCGGAGAGGACACCGGCCTTCTTGTAGCCGTCGTCACCGGTGAACAGGAACGAGCCGAGGACCCGTCGCGCCTCGGTCTCGTTGAGGTCGTTCGACGCGGACACCATGTTCTCGATCACGGTGCGGTTCACGTCGATGTTCTCGTGCTCCTGCGCGTAGTACCCGATCCGCAGGCCGTGCCCTGGAAGGATCTCCCCCGTGTCCGGCTGGTCGGCGCCCGCGAGGATGCGCAGCAACGTCGTCTTGCCGGCACCGTTGAACCCGAGGATCACGACGCGCGAGCCCCGGTCGATGGCGAGGTCCACGCCGGCGAAGATCTCGAGCGACCCGTAGGACTTCGACAGCCCCTCGGCCATCAGCGGGGTGCGGCCGCAGGGTGTCGGGGTCGGGAAGCGCAGCTTCGCGACGCGGTCCACGGCGCGCTCGTCCTCGAGCCCGGCGAGGAGCTTCTCCGCACGCGCGACCATCTGGTGCGCCGCTGCGGCCTTCGTGGCCTTCGCACCGAAGCGGGCGGCCTGGTCCTTGAGCGTGGCGGCCTTCTTCTCGGCGTTCGCGCGCTCCTTGCGGCGGCGCTCCTCGTCGGCGGCACGCTGCCGCTGGTAGAGCTTCCACCCCATGTTGTAGACGTCGATCGACTGGCGGTTGGCGTCGAGGTAGAAGACGCGGTTGACGACCTCGTCCACGAGCTCGACGTCGTGGGAGATGACGATCACACCGCCCGGGTACGTCTTGAGGTGTTCGCGCAGCCAGATGATCGAGTCGGCGTCGAGGTGGTTCGTCGGCTCGTCGAGGATCATCGTCTCGGCGTCCGAGAACAGGATCCGGGCGAGCTCGATGCGACGGCGCTGACCACCCGACAGCGTCTTGAGCTGCTGGTCGAGGATGCGGTCCGGCAGCTTGAGGTTCGACGCGATCGACGCCGCCTCGGCCTCGGCCGCGTAGCCGCCGAGCGCGTTGAACTGGTCGTCCAGCCGGCTGTACCGCCGCATGGCCTTCTCGGCGACGGCGGTGTCCGTGCTGGCCATGTCCAGCGTTGCCTGGCGGATGCCCTCGACGAGCTCGCCGAGCCCACGGGCGTCGAGGATGCGCTTGCGGGCGGTGTCCTCCGGGTTGCCGGAGCGGGGGTCCTGCGGCAGGTACCCGATCTCGCCGGAGCGGTCGATCTTGCCCCCGGTCGGCTGGGTCTCACCCGCCAGGGCCTTGGTCATCGTGGTCTTCCCCGCGCCGTTCCGGCCGACGAGGCCGATCTTGTCGCCCTTCTCGACGCGGAAGGACACGTTCTCCATCAGGAGGCGAGCCCCGACGCGGATCTCGAGGTCGTGCACGGCAAGCACAGCAGACGTCCAATCAGTTGGTGGATGTGCACAACGGTGTGTGCGGGAGGTGCACCGCTACGCTGACGGGACCGATGGTCCCGAACGGGACCAGCAGTCCATTCTAGGAGAATCCATGACGAACGCCACCGGGTTCGCTCGCCGCGCAGTCCTCGCCGACCGTCTGCGCACCCACGGCCTGGCCACGAACGCCGCCCTGGTCGCCGGCGGAGCACTCTTCACCGCCGCCATGGCGCAGGTCGAGGTGCCGATGTGGCCGGTGCCGATCACGGGCCAGACCCTGGCGGTCGTGCTCGTCGGTGCCACCCTCGGTGCCCGCCGCGGCATGCTGTCGCTGCTCGTCTACGCGGTCGCCGGACTCGCCGGTGCGCCGTTCTTCGCCGACTTCACGGGTGGCCTCGGCGCCCTCGCCGTGCCGAGCTTCGGCTACGTCATCGGCTTCATCCCCGCCGCCGGCGTCATCGGCTGGCTCGCCCGCCGCGACTGGGACCGCCACGTGGGCCGTGCCGCGGTGGCGATGCTCGTCGCCAGCGCGATCCCGTTCGTCACCGGTCTCCCCTACCTGGCCGTCGTGCTCGGACAGCTCGGCGCGCCGAACGATCTGCAGTCGGTCCTCGCGGCCGGGCTCTACCCGTTCATCGTGGGTGGCATCGCGAAGGCCCTCATCGCCGCGGGCATCGTGCCGCTGGCGTGGAAGGTCCTCGGCCGCCGCTGAGTCCCGTCGCAGAAGGGCCCCGCACCGGACGGTGCGGGGCCCGTCTGCGTGCGCGGGGGCGGGGGGCGGCGGCGGGCGGTCGCCGAGGTCGCACGACACGCCGTGCGCGGTCAGCCGAGGTCGCACGACACGCCGCTGGCGCGCGTCGCGGGCGACAGGTTGCGTGACCTCGGCGTCGCGCCCCGCGCGGGTCGCCAGCACAGACGGACGGGAGGCGCGG
>NZ_MJGR01000034.1:374212-389718 GCF_001865105.1 Curtobacterium sp. MCBA15_016 | reverse complement strand
GCGCCTCCCGTCCGTCAGGGGGTCGCGACTAGATCGAGAACCCGAGCGCGCGCATCATCTCGCGCCCGTCGTCGGTGATCCGCTCCGGGCCCCACGGCGGCATCCAGACCCAGTTGATCCGGAACGCGTCGACGATGCCGTCCAGCGCGTTCGCCGTGTCGCCCTCGATGACGTCCGTCAGGGGGCAGCCCGCGCTCGTCAGGGTCATGCTGATCACGAGCGCGGTCGCCTCGTCGTCCCAGGCGAGGTCGTAGATGAGCCCGAGGTCGACGATGTTCACGCCGAGTTCCGGGTCCTGGACCTCCTTGAGGCCCTCGACGACCTCGTCGAACTTCTCCGGTGCGAGTGCGGTGATCATCAGTTCCCCGCCGCAGCGGCTGCGGCCTGCACGTAGCGGTCGTAGCCCTCGTTCTCGAGGCGCTCCGCGAGCTCGGGGCCACCCTGCTCGGCGACCTTGCCCGCGACGAACACGTGCACGAAGTCCGGCTTGATGTAGCGGAGGATGCGCGTGTAGTGGGTGATGAGCAGCACGCCGAGCCCGGTCGCGGCCTTGGCACGGTTGACGCCCTCGGACACGATCTTCAGCGCGTCGACGTCGAGGCCGGAGTCGGTCTCGTCGAGCACGGCGAACTTCGGCTTGAGGAGCTCGAGCTGCATGATCTCGTGGCGCTTCTTCTCGCCACCGGAGAAGCCCTCGTTGACGTTGCGCTCGGCGAAGGCCGAGTCCATCTTGAGGTCGGCCATCGACTGGCGGAGGTCCTTGACCCAACTGCGGAGCGCCGGGGCCTCGCCGTCGATCGCGGTCTTGGCGGTGCGGAGGAAGTTCGACACCGTCACGCCGGGGATCTCCACCGGGTACTGCATGGCGAGGAACATGCCGGCACGGGCACGCTCGTCGACGCTCATCGCGAGGACGTCCTCGCCGTCGAGCGTGATCGAGCCACCGACGACGTTGTACCGGGGGTGGCCGGCGATCGTGTAGGCGAGGGTGGACTTGCCCGAGCCGTTCGGCCCCATGATCGCGTGGATCTCGCCCTCGTTGATGGTGAGGTCGACGCCCTTGAGGATCTCCTTGACACCCTGGTCGGTGTCGATCGAGACCTGCAGGTCGCGGATTTCGAGAGTGGACATTGCGTTCCTTCGGTTGCAGCTGGTGTGCGGCGTCAGCCGCGGGAAGTGAGTGGAGGCCGGTGACGGCCGGGTCGGAGCGGTCTCAGTCGACCGGGACGGGGTCGTGCACGTCGACGTAGACCTCGCCGTCGCGGACCTCGACGCGGAAGACCGGGACGGGTTCGTACGCCGGGAAGTTCTGCGGCTTGCCGGTGGCCAGCGAGAAGCGGGACCCGTGGGCCCAGCACGCGAGCGTGTCGCCCTCGACGAACCCCTCCGCCAGGGAGATGTCCCCGTGGGTGCAGGTGTCGCCGATCGCGTGCACGGTGCCGGCGGAGTCCTTGACGATGGCGACCGCGGTGCCGTCGACCACGGCGCGCATCGGGCTGTCCACCTGGATGTCCGCCTCGGCACAGACCTTCGTCGACATCAGGCGGAGGCCTCCGGTGCGGCCTCGGCGATGACCGAGCGCCCCTCGGCGAGCTCCTGCTCGACCGCGGCGATGAGGCGTTCCTCGAGCTCGGGCGCACCGATCTTCTGGATGACCTCGACGAGGAAGCCGAGCACGACGAGACGACGTGCCTCTTCCTCGGGGATGCCGCGGGACTGCAGGTAGAACAGCTGCTCGTCGTCGAAGCGGCCGGTCGCACTCGCGTGGCCGGCGCCCTCGATGTTGCCCGTCTCGATCTCGAGGTTCGGGATGCTGTCCGCGCGCGTGCCGTCGGTGAGGACGAGGTTGCGGTTCTGCTCGTACGAGTCCGTGCCGTCGCCGGCGCGCCCGATGAGCACGTCGCCGATCCAGACCGTGTGCGCGCCCTGGCCCTGCAGCGCGCCCTTGTAGTTGACCCGACCGCGCGTGTTGGGCGCGTCGTGGTTCACGTAGACCTGCTGCTCGATGTACTGACCGGCGTCGGCGAAGTACACGCCGTACATCTCGGTGTCGGCACCCTGCGCACCGAGGTGCGTCGAGGGGTTGACCCGGATGACGTCGCCGCCGAGCGAGACCACGACGTGCTTGAGGAAGGCGTCGCGGCCGACCTCGGCGAAGTGGGTCGACACGTGCACCGCGTCGTCGTCCCAGTCCTGCAGGCTGACGACGGTCAGGCGGGCGCCGTCGCGGACGACGATCTCGACGTTCTCGCTGAGGAGCGCCGATCCACGGTTGTCGAGCACGACGATGCCCTGCGCGTGCGCCTCGGCCGTGATGACCGTGTGCGCGGCGCGGGGCTGCGTGCCGAAGTCGGAGCGCGTGATCGTGATGAACTCGTGCGCCTCGGTCGCCTTGACCGTGACGGCCAGGACCGCGTCGCGAGCGGTCCAGGCGGCTGCGGCGGCGCGGTCCTCGGGCAGGCCGGCGGTGCCGACGCGGGGGTCGTCGCTGCGACCCCACTCGACGTCGGCGCCGTCGGACTGGCGGGCGAGGAACGGGTAGGCGGATCCGTCGAGGCCACCGTCGAGCAGGGGCTGGAGCTTCGCGAGGGGCGCGAACTTCCAGTTCACCTCTCGCCCGGTGACGGTCGGGAACGCGTCGACGTCACCGGACTGGAACCGCTCGGAGCGGGTCTGCACCGGGATCGTCTTGTCGGGCGCGTCCCAGCCGCCGTCGGAGTGTGCTCCGGCGCCGTGCTGCGTGGTCGCCGCGGGCTCGATCGGCTGGTCGATGTGGGGAGGGGTGGTGCTGGACATCTAGCCGACGGATCCTTCCATGCTCATCTCGATGAGCTTGTTGAGTTCGAGTGCGTACTCCATCGGGAGCTCGCGGGCGATCGGCTCGATGAAGCCGCGGACGATCATCGCCATCGCCTCGTCCTCGGGCATGCCGCGCGACATGAGGTAGAACAGCTGCTCCTCGCTCACGCGGGAGACCGTGGCCTCGTGCCCGAGCTGGACGTCGTCGACGCGGATGTCGATCGCCGGGTAGGTGTCCGACCGGCTGATGGTGTCCACCAGCAGCGCGTCGCACCGCACGGTGTTCGCCGCGTGGTGGGCTGCCGGGTCGACCCGGACCTCACCGCGGTACCCCGCGCGACCGCCGCCACGGGCGATCGACTTCGAGACGATCGAGGACGTCGTGTACGGAGCCATGTGGATCATCTTCGCGCCGGCGTCCTGGTGCTGGCCGGGGCCGGCGAAGGCGACGGAGAGCGTCTCGCCCTTGGCGTGCTCACCCGCGAGGTAGATCGAGGGGTACTTCATCGTCACCTTGGAGCCGATGTTGCCGTCGATCCACTCCATCGTGGCGCCCTCGTGCGCGATCGCACGCTTGGTGACGAGGTTGTAGACGTTGTTCGACCAGTTCTGGATCGTCGTGTAGCGCACGCGGGCGTTCTTCTTCACGATGATCTCGACGACGGCCGAGTGCAGCGAGTCCGACTTGTAGATCGGGGCGGTGCAGCCCTCGATGTAGTGGACGTAGGAGTCCTCGTCCGCGATGATCAGCGTCCGCTCGAACTGGCCCATGTTCTCGGTGTTGATTCGGAAGTAGGCCTGCAGCGGGATCTCGACGTGCACGCCCTTCGGGACGTAGACGAACGAGCCGCCGGACCACACGGCCGTGTTCAGCGCGGCGAACTTGTTGTCGCCGGCCGGGATCACGGTGCCGAAGTACTCCTCGAAGATCTCGGGGTGCTCGCGGAGCGCCGTGTCGGTGTCCATGAAGATGACACCCTGCTGCTCCAGGTCCTCGCGGATCTGGTGGTACACGACCTCGGACTCGTACTGCGCGGCGACGCCGGCGACGAGGCGCTGGCGCTCGGCCTCGGGGATGCCGAGCTTCTCGTAGGTCGCACGGATGTCCTCGGGGAGGTCTTCCCACGACTGCGCCTGCTTCTCGGTGGAGCGCACGAAGTACTTGATGTTGTCGAAGTCGATGCCCGTCAGGTCGGCACCCCACGTCGGCATCGGCTTGCGGCCGAAGAGCTGCAGGCCCTTGAGCCGGTTCTTGAGCATCCACTCGGGCTCGGACTTGAGGTTCGAGATGTCGGTCACGACCTCTTCCGAGATGCCGCGGCGAGCAGAGGCGCCGGCCGAGTCGGAGTCGGACCAGCCGAACTCGTATTGGCCGAGCCCTTCGAGCTCGGGACGGTCGATGAGCACGTCGGACATGGTCTCCTCGTTTCCTTCTCGCGGCAGCGTCTTCGGGTGTCAACCCGTGGCGTCTGGACGCCATTCCACCGCAGACCCCCGACACGCTCGTCGCGCGCACGGTGGACACGGTGTTGCTCCCTCGCAACGTCGATGGTTCCACACAGCCCTGAGTGTCGACGTCCGGGGTGTGAACGGCGATCTCGGACCATTCGGAGCCGGCGCCTGCCTAGACTTGACTGCTGCTGAACCCTCGAATCCTACAGGTTCGCTGCACGGAACAACAGGAAGGCACCACGCTCGTGACTCGCGTCGCATCCCCCGTCGACCAGGACGTCCGCCGTGCGCGGTGGTGGTCGCTCCCCCGTGTCGTCGACCAGCGTGTCGTCGTCCTCGCCTGGGCGTCGTTCGTCGTCGAGGTGATCCTGATCGGCACGGGCGGCCTCGTCCGCCTCACCGCATCGGGTCTCGGGTGCCCGACCTGGCCGAAGTGCACGGCGGACTCCCTCGTCTCGACGCCCGAGATGGGCATCCACGGCGTCATCGAGTTCGGCAACCGACTGCTCACCTTCGTGCTCGTCGTCGTCGCGATCGCCATGTTCCTGCTCGTCGTCCGGATGCGCCGCACGCGCCCCGAACTGTTCTGGCTCGCGTTCGCCCAGGGCGCAGCGATCCCGGTGCAGGCCGTGATCGGCGGCATGAGCGTCTGGACCAACCTCAACCCGTTCGTCGTCGGGCTGCACTTCGTCGTCTCCGCCGCGCTCACGGCGGTCACCGCCGCACTCGTCTACCGCGCCATGCGTGGTCCGCGCACCGCCGAGCGGCTCGTCCCCGGCTGGTACACGGGCGTCGTGCGCGGCACCATCGCCGCGGTCGTCGTCACCGTGCTCGTCGGCATCCTCACCACCGGCAGCGGCCCGCACGCCGGCGCCGACGAGGCGGTCGACGGCGGACGACTGCACCGCACGGGCTTCGACCCCGCCGTGATGGAGCACCTGCACGCGATCCCCGCCTACGTGCTGTTCGCCCTGACCCTCGTCCTCGTGGTCGGCGCGGTCCGCCTGCGCCTGTCGAGCAAGTGGGCGCTGCTGCTCCTGGTGGTCGAGTTCGTCCAGATCGCCGTCGGGCTCACCCAGGCGCGCACGGGACTGCCGGTCGGTCTGGTGGGGACGCACATGGTCCTCGCGGGCCTGCTCGTCGGTGCCACCACGGTCGTGACGCTCTCCACGCGCGGCACGGCCGGTCGCCAAGCAGTCCGCGAGCCGATCGCGGGCTGACGCGCAGCGCACCGCGCGCGGTCCCCGACACCCCACCAGTCGATCGGCTCGTGGGGTGTCGTTCGTCGTGCGGAACGCGACCAGCTGACGGACTGGAGGCGCGGTTCGGGCCCGCCACGCGCCTCCAGGCCGGTGGGTGGTCGCGCCCGGCGCCTCCTGCGGACCCGAAACGACCATCCCGACGTCGTACGACGACGGCCTCGTCGCACGCCATCGCGTTCAACAACCCGCGTCCGCAACGAACGACATCGTCGCTGTCGTACGACAGCGACGATGTCGCACGGGGTCCGCAGCCGAGACGGCCGCGCACGCGGCCGCGCGGCAGCGCTAGAAGGTGAAGACCTGCGGCAGCAGCGGGTCGATGCCCACGGCAATGAACAGCAGCGTCAGGTACGTGATCGAGCTGTGGAAGACGCGCATCGGCTGCACGTGCTCCACGTGCTGGATCGCCCGCGAGTAGAGCCGGTGCGACTCGACGACGAACCAGATGCCGCCGGCCAGCGCGACCACCGTGTAGAGCGGCCCCATGTGCGCGACCGGGATGAGCAGCAGCGAGCAGACGAGCGTCGCCCACGCGTACAGGACGACCTGCAGACCGACCACCGTGCGACCGCGGACGACCGCGAGCATCGGCACGTCTGCGGCGTCGTAGTCGTCGCGATACTTCATCGACAGCGGCCAGTAGTGCGGCGGCGTCCAGAGGAAGATCACCATGAAGAGGATGACCGGCGCCCAGGTCAGCGACCCGGTGACGCCCGCCCAGCCGATCAGCACGGGCATGCAGCCGGCCGAACCGCCCCAGACGATGTTCTGCGGGGTGCGGCGCTTGAGCCACAGCGTGTAGACGAAGACGTAGATGAGGATCGCGATGACGCTCAGGGCGGCCGCGAGCCAGTTCACCAGGAACCCGAGGACCGCGGTCGATGCGACGCCGAGCACCCACGAGAAGACGAGTGCCTCACGGTCGGAGAGCTCACCGGTCACGAGCGGCCGGGTGCTCGTGCGCTTCATGAGCCGGTCGATGTCACGGTCGATGTAGCAGTTGAAGGCCGAGGCTGACCCGGCCGACATCGCGCCACCGAGCATCGTCCAGAAGACGAGCCACAGGTCCGGCACCCCGCGCTCGGCGAGGAACATCGTCGGTGCCGTCGTGACGAGCAGCAGCTCCATGACCCGCGGCTTCGTCAGCGAGACGTAGGCACGCACCTTGCGCGACAGCGTCGAGCGGGGTCGATCGGTGTCGGGCCGGGTCACGGTGGCAGTCGGCAAGGGAACCTCAGTCTGTTCGCGTCAGCTCACACGCTCGGTGGACGGCTCCGTCGTCGTCGGGGCGTGCGTCGACCCGGAATGCGCACGGGTCCCCGACAGTTTACGTGATGGAGGCGCCGCGATGATGCCCCGCCCCGCCATCCGGACCGAAGTCACCCACCGACACGCCCGGCCAACGGCGGGTCCCCGCGACGACGAGTGAACAACCGGCGTCACCTGAACCCCTTCTGAGTGCATGGTCACTATGCTGGAGTCGCCCTCCCGCAGTGCGTGCCCCGATGACGTCGGCCGCGAAGAGCCGGTCGGCCGCCGCAAGACGGCGACCCGACGAAGGCCCCGGGATGGCGATCATGTCCGTGCGATGGCACGAGCCCTCGCACATGTCGCATCAAGAAGGGTCAACATCCAAGTGGCTGAATTCACCTGGGACGCCATCGACAGGAAGGCCGTCGACACGGCCCGCGTACTCGCCGCCGACTCGGTCGAGGCCGCCGGCAACGGTCACCCCGGCACCGCGATGAGCCTCGCGCCGGTCGCCCACCTGCTCTTCCAGAAGGTGATGCGTCGCGACCCCAGCGACTCCACCTGGATCGGCCGCGACCGCTTCATCCTCTCCGCCGGTCACGCCTCGATCCTCCAGTACGTGCAGTTCTACCTGCACGGCTACGGCCTCGAGCTCGAGGACCTCCAGCACCTCCGCAAGTGGGGCTCGAAGACCCCGGGTCACCCGGAGTACGGCCACACCGACGGCGTCGAGATCACCACCGGCCCGCTCGGCCAGGGCCTCGCCTCGGCCGTGGGCTTCGGCTACGCGCAGCGCTTCGAGCGCGGCCTCTTCGACCCGGAGACCGCCGACGGCGAGTCGCCGTTCGACCACTTCACCTACGTGATCGCCGGTGACGGCGACATGCAGGAAGGCGTCACGAACGAGGCCGCGAGCCTCGCCGGCCGCCAGCAGCTCGGTCGTCTGGTCGTCTTCTACGACTCGAACCAGATCTCGATCGAGGACGACACCGACATCTCCTTCTCGGAGAGCGTCCCGGACCGCTACGAGGCGCTCGGCTGGCACGTCCAGACCGTCGACTGGAAGAAGACGGGCGAGTACTCGGAAGACGTCGAGTCCCTCTTCGCCGCGGTCGAGGCCGCCAAGGCCGTCACCGACAAGCCGTCGCTCATCGTCCTCAAGACGATCATCGGCTGGCCGTCGCCGACCAAGCAGAACTCCGGCAAGATCCACGGCTCCGCCCTCGGTGGCGAGGAGCTCAAGGGCCTCAAGGAGGTCCTCGGCTTCGACCCCGAGCAGACCTTCCACGTCGACCCCGAGGTGCTCGAGTACACCCGCGGTGCCGTCGCCAAGGGCCAGGCGCAGCACGCCGAGTGGCAGAAGACCTTCGACGCGTGGGCCGCGGCCAACCCCGAGAAGAAGACGCTCCTCGACCGCATCAACGCCGGCGAGCTCCCCGAGGGCCTCGAAGAAGCCCTCCCGGTCTTCCCGACCGAGAAGGCCGTCTCCACCCGTGCCGCGTCCGGCAAGGTCATCAACGCCATCGCACCGCTCATGCCCGAGTTCTGGGGCGGTTCGGCCGACCTCGCCGAGTCGAACCTGACCACGATCGAGGGCGCCAAGTCCTTCGGTCCGGTCGAGGCCTCGACCAAGGCGTGGAGCACCGACCCGTACGGCCGCGTGCTGCACTTCGGCATCCGCGAGCACGCGATGGGCTCGATCCTGTCGGGCATCGTCCTGCACGGGAACACCCGCCCCTTCGGCGGCACGTTCCTCATCTTCAGCGACTACATGCGTCCGGCGGTCCGTCTCGCCGCGCTCATGCAGGCGCCGGCGATCTACGTCTGGACGCACGACTCCGTCGCCCTCGGTGAGGACGGCCCGACGCACCAGCCGATCGAGCAGCTCAGCGCCCTCCGCGCAATCCCGGGTCTGGACGTCGTCCGCCCGGCCGACGCCAACGAGGTCGCCTACGCCTGGCTCGAGATGCTCAAGCACAAGGACCGCCCGGCCGGCATCGCGCTGAGCCGTCAGAACCTCCCCGTCTTCGAGCGTGGCGAGGGCGACGCCTCCGGTGAGGTCTTCGCCTCGGCGAAGAACGTCGCCAAGGGCGCGTACATCCTGGCCGAGGCGCCGAACGGCACCCCCGACGTGATCCTCATCGCGACCGGTTCCGAGGTCCAGATCGCCGTCGAGGCACGTGAGCAGCTCAAGGGCGAGGGCATCAACGCCCGCGTCGTGAGCGCCCCGTCGCTCGAGTGGTTCCGCGCCCAGTCCGAGAACTACCAGGACCAGGTGCTGCCGAAGAACGTCACCGCACGCGTCTCGGTCGAGGCCGGGATCGCCATGAGCTGGCGCGACATCATCGGCGACAAGGGCCGCAGCGTCTCGATCGAGCACTTCGGTGCCTCGGCCGACTACCAGACGCTGTTCAAGGAGTTCGGCTTCACGACGGAGCACGTCGTGGCCGCCGCGAAGGAATCCCTCGCGGCTTCCTGACCCCCCGAGGGCCGGGTCCGGTTCGCCGGATCCGGCCCTTCTTCCGGGAGGCGCGGCTCGGCCCCGCCACGCGCCTCCCGGTCCCCCAGACCCCGGCCACCAGGCCGATGAAGGAAAGAAGAGAAACACATGGCTGAGAACACCCCCACCGCCGCGCTCTCCGCGGTCGGCGTGAGCATCTGGCTCGACGACCTGTCCCGCGAGCTCCTCGAGACCGGCAAGCTCGAGTCCCTCATCGCCGAGAAGAACGTCGTCGGCGTCACGACGAACCCGACGATCTTCGCCTCGGCCCTCGCCAAGGGCGAGCGCTACGACGCACAGGTCAAGGAGCTGGCCGCCGCCGGCACCGAGGTCACCGACGCGATCTTCGAGATCACCACGCAGGACGTCGCCAACGCGTCCGACGTCTTCAAGCCGATCTACGACTCGACCAAGGGCTTCGACGGCCGCGTGTCGATCGAGGTCGAGCCGGGCCTCGCGCACGAGACCCAGAAGACCATCGAGCAGGCCAAGTTCCTGTTCGACAAGGTCGGCAAGGAGAACGTCCTCATCAAGATCCCGGCTACGGTCGAGGGCCTCGAGGCCATCACCGAGGTCATCGCCGCCGGCATCTCGGTCAACGTCACCCTGATCTTCTCGCTCGAGCGCTACCGCGCCGTCATCGACGCCTACCTCGGTGGCCTCGAGAAGGCCAAGGCCGCCGGCCACGACCTCTCGAAGATCCACTCGGTCGCGTCCTTCTTCGTGTCGCGCGTCGACTCCGAGATCGACAAGCGTCTCGACGCCGTCGGCACGGACGAGGCGAAGGCCCTCAAGTCGAAGGCCGGCATCGCCAACGCGCAGCTCGCCTACCAGGTCTGGACCGAGGCGTTCGCCTCCGAGCGCGCCCTCGGCCTGCTCGAGGCCGGTGCGAACACCCAGCGTCCGCTCTGGGCCTCGACCGGTGTCAAGGACCCGTCGCTCCCCGACACGCTCTACGTGACCGAGCTGGCCGCGCCGAGCACCGTCAACACCATGCCGGGCAAGACGCTCGACGCCACGTTCGACCACGGCGAGATCCACGGCGACGCCATCGCCGGGTCGTTCGACGCCGCGCAGCAGGTCCTCGACCAGCTCGCCGCCCAGGGCATCGACTACGACGACGTCGTGGCGCTGCTCGAGAAGGAGGGCGTCGACAAGTTCAACGTCTCGTGGGGCGAGCTCGTCGACACCGTCAAGAACGCACTCGAGGGCGCCAAGTAGTGACGGTTTCCATCGCCGCCAGCGGTGACGCGGCGCGGGCCATCGACCAGGTGGTCCCGCGTCTCGTCACCGATCTGGTGGCGTCGGGCATCACCGCCCAGGACCCCGAGCTCTGGGGTCCCGACGCCGAGGCCGAGGCGTCGAAGCGCCTCGGCTGGGTAGAGGCCGTCTCGGTCTCCCGCCCGCTCGTCGCCGAGGTCACGGCGCTGCGCGAGTCGCTCCTCGCCGAGGGGGTCGACCACGTCGTCCTCGCCGGTATGGGCGGCTCGTCGCTCGCGCCCGAGGTCATCACCCGGACCGCCGGCGTGCCGCTCACGGTCCTCGACTCCACCGACCCGGCGCAGGTCCGCGCCGCCGTGGAGCACCAGCTGGACCGCACCGTGCTCGTCGTGTCCTCGAAGTCAGGTTCGACCCTCGAGACCGACTCGCAGCGCCGTGTCTACGAGCAGGCCTTCCGCGACGCCGGCATCGACCCGGCGAAGCGCATCGTCGTCGTCACCGACCCGGGCTCCCCGCTCGAGGCCGTCGCGACGGACGCCGGTTACCGCGTCTTCACCGCCGACCCGAACGTCGGCGGCCGCTACTCCGCACTGACCGCGTTCGGCCTCGTGCCGTCCGGCCTCGCCGGTGCCGACATCGCGGAGCTCCTCGACGAGGCCGACGCCATCTCGGCGCTGCTCTCGGTCGACATCGACGAGAACCCGGGCCTCGTGCTCGGCGCCGTCCTCGGGGGCACCGCGCCCCTCCGCTCCACGATCGGCATCGTCGCGGACGGCACCCACATCGTCGGGTTCGGCGACTGGGCGGAACAGCTGATCGCGGAGTCCACCGGCAAGGACGGCCGCGGCTTGCTGCCGGTCGTGCTCGACGTCGACTCCCCCGAGGTGACCGCTGGACTGCCCGACCTGCAGGTGATCCGACTCGTCGGCTCCCGCGAGGACGAGCGCCACGTCGCCGAGGGCGAGGTCGAGATCACCGGCACGCTCGGCGGCCAGCTCCTCGTTTGGGAGTACGCCGTGGCCGTCGCCGGTCGCCTGCTGGGCATCGACCCGTTCGACCAGCCCGACGTCGAGGCCGCCAAGTCCGCGGCCCGCGCCCTCCTGGACGACCGCCCGGCACCGACCGAACCGGCCTTCACCGAGGACGGCACCACCGTCCACGCGACCGAGGGCCTGGCGGTCGGGACGACGATCGCGGAAGCCGTGTCGCGCCTCCTGGACCACGTCGGCCCCACCGACTACCTGGCCGTGCAGGCGTACGTGGACCGCACCGCGAACCCGGACCTCGAGTCGCTGCGCGGCGCCTTCGCGGCGCGCACCGGCCGACCCGTCACGTTCGGCTACGGACCGCGCTTCCTGCACTCGACCGGCCAGTACCACAAGGGCGGCCCGGCGAACGGCGTGTTCCTGCAGATCGTGGCCGACGAGCCCGACGACCTGGCCATCCCCGGTCGTCCGTTCACGTTCGGCCAACTCATCCAGGCCCAGGCCTCCGGCGACGCGAGTGTCCTCGCGCAGCACGGCCGCCCGGTCCTGACCCTCACGACGACGGACGTCGCAGCTGCCACCGCAGCACTGACGGCCGCCGTCACCCTCTGACTCTCGAAGGAGTTCACCGACTCATGTCACCGGTGGCAATCACCCCGGAGCACAACCCGCTCCGGCTGCCGACGGATCGTCGACTGAACCGGATCGCGGGACCCAGCACCCTCATCATCTTCGGCGTGACGGGCGACCTGTCCCGCAAGAAGCTGATGCCCGCGGTCTACGACCTGGCGAACCGGGGGCTCCTGCCCCCGGGGTTCGCCCTCGTCGGGTTCGCTCGACGTGACTGGGAGGACCAAGACTTCTCCCAGCTCGTCCACGACGCGGTCCAGGAGCACTCGCGCACCCCGTTCGACGAGGACGTCTGGCGTCAGCTCGAACAGGGCATCCGGTTCGTCCAGGGATCGTTCGACGACCCCGAGGCGTTCCGCGAGCTCAAGCGGACCGTCGACACGCTGGACGCGGAGCGCGGGACGCTCGGCAACCACGCGTTCTACCTGTCCATCCCGCCGAAGATGTTCCCCGTGGTCACCGAGCAGCTCAAGCTGTCCGGGCTGACCGAGAAGCGCGAGGACTCGTGGAGCCGCGTGGTCGTCGAGAAGCCCTTCGGCTCCGACCTCCGCACGGCGCGCGAGCTGAACGCGATCGTCGAGAGCGTCTTCGCTCCGGACGACGTGTTCCGCATCGACCACTACCTCGGCAAGGAGACCGTCCAGAACCTCCTGACGCTGCGGTTCGCGAACCAGATGTACGAACCCATCTGGAACTCGAACTACGTGGACCACGTGCAGATCACGATGGCCGAGGACATCGGCGTCGCCGGACGTGCCGCGTACTACGACGGCATCGGCGCGGCGCGCGACGTCATCCAGAACCACCTCCTGCAGCTCCTCGCGCTCACCGCGATGGAGGAACCGGTCTCGTTCAAGGCGGCGGACCTCCGCGCCGAGAAGGAGAAGGTCCTCTCCGCGGTGCGCCTGCCCGAGGACCTCTCGACCGCCACGGCCCGCGGGCAGTACGCCGGCGGTTGGCAGGGCGGCGAGAAGGTGCTCGGCTTCCTCGAGGAAGCGGGCATGGACCCCGAGTCCGGCACCGAGACCTACGCGGCGATCAAGCTCGACATCGCGACCCGTCGCTGGCAGGGCGTCCCGTTCTACCTCCGCGCCGGCAAGCGTCTCGGTCGCCGCGTGACCGAGATCGCGATCGTGTTCAAGCGCGTCCCCGAGGACGTCTACGGCAACTCGCAGTCGCCCCTCGGCCAGAACGCGCTCGTCATCCGTGTGCAGCCGGACGAGGGCGTCACGCTCCGCTTCGGCTCGAAGGTCCCCGGCGTCGGCACCCAGGTGCGCGACGTGACGATGGACTTCGGCTACGGCCACGCGTTCACCGAGGCCTCGCCCGAGGCGTACGAGCGACTCATCCTCGACGTGCTCCTCGGCGACCCGCCCCTGTTCCCCCGTCACCAAGAGGTGGAACTGTCGTGGAAGATCCTCGACCCGATCGAGGAGTTCTGGGCCACGCAGGGCCAGCCCGAGCAGTACCGTCCCGGCACGTGGGGCCCGGCATCCGCCGACGCCCTGCTCGCCCGCGACGGCCGGACCTGGAGGCGTCCATGAAGATCGACCTGCCGAACACCACGGTCTCGAAGATCCAGAAGAAGCTCGTCCACATCCGCGAAGAGGGCGGCGCCGTCGCCCTCGGTCGTGTCCTGACCCTCATCATCTCGACGGCCCTCGGCCACGAGGAAGAGGCGATCGAGGCCGCGAACGAGGCATCCCGCGAGCACCCGATGCGCGTCATCATCGTGTCGAAAAACGACGGCGACACGAAGTCACCGGGTCGCCTCGACGCGCAGATCCGCGTCGGCAGCGACGCGGGTGCGAGCGAGGTCATCGTCCTCCGTGCCTACGGCGAGACCGCGACCGACGAGGAGAGCCTGGTCACCGGCCTCCTGCTGCCGGACGCGCCCGTCGTGGCCTGGTGGCCGCAGACCGCTCCGGAGCAGCCCTCGGCGTCGGCCCTGGGTCGCATCGCCCAGCGACGGATCACCGACGCGGCCGCGCAGAAGGACCCGAACGGTGCGATCGAGGCCCTCGGTGCCTCGTACGTGCCGGGCGACACCGACTTCGCCTGGACCCGTCTCACCCTGTGGCGGAACCAGCTCGCCGCGGCGCTCGACCAGCCGCCGTACGAGCCGATCACCGCCGTCGAGGTCTCGGGTGCGTACGACAGCCCGTCGACGATCCTGCTCGCCGCGTGGCTGCAGCTGCAGCTCGAGGTGCCGGTGGCCGTCGTCACGTCCCCCCGTGCGACCGGGTCGAGCGGCATCCACGGCGTGAAGCTCGTGCGCGAGTCCGGCACCATCGAGCTCGAGCGGTCCCTGGTGGACGTCGCGACGCTCTCGATGCCGGGGCAGCCGACGCACGACCTGTCGCTGCCGCGCCGCAACCTGCGCGACTGCCTGGCCGAGGAACTCCGTAGACTCGACCCGGACGTCCTCTTCGGAGACGTCGTCAAGCACGGGGTCCCCCAGCTGCGCGAGTCCATCGCCGGCTGAGCAAGCCCCACACGACCGGTCGGGCCGGCCGTCGTTCGTCCAGCGCGAGCGGCGGCCGGCCCGGACGGTCGGACCGACGGTGGTCGTACGACCGGTCGACCACCACGAACACGGGAGTCACGTGACCAACGAACGGCGGGTGCTGGTGCACCCGGACAAGCAGGCCCTCGGCGCTTCGGTCGCCGCACGCTTCATCACGAAGATCATCGACGTGCTCGACGAGCAGGAGCGCGCGGACATCGCCATCAGCGGTGGCTCCGTGTCGTCCCTCGTCCTCGCCGCGATCGGCCAGTCGCCGGCGCGTGAGAGCGTCGACTGGTCGAAGGTGCACGTGTGGTGGGTCGACGAGCGCTGGGTGCCCGCGGGCGATGCCGATCGCAACATCACCGGCACGCAGACGGACTTCTTCGACCACGTCGACATCCCGGAGTCGAACATCCACCCGATCGCGGCGTCGGACGCTGGCATCTCGATCGAGGACGCTGCGACCCGCTACGAGCAGGAGCTCCACGCTGCCGCGCCGGACGACGCCATCGCGCCCCGGTTCGACATCACGCTCCTCGGGGTCGGACCCGACGGTCACACCGCGTCGCTCTTCCCGGAGTTCCCGCAGCTCACGGTGACCGACCGCATCGTGCTGCCGGTGGACGACTCCCCCAAGCCGCCGCCGCAGCGCCTGACGCTCACCTACCCGGCGATCAACGCGTCGCAGCGTGTTTGGGTCATCCTGTCGGGTGCCGAGAAGGCCTCGGTCCTCGGGCTCGCGCTCGCGGGTGCCTCGGTCGACGAGGTCCCCGTCGGTGGTGTGCAGGGGCGCAAGCGCACCGTGTTCTTCGTGGACCAGGACGCCGCTCGCGACGTCCCCGAGAACCTCATCGCGTCGACGTACTAGACGCGGGTCCCTGACGGACGGGAGGCGC
>NZ_MJGR01000034.1:369307-373579 GCF_001865105.1 Curtobacterium sp. MCBA15_016 | reverse complement strand
GCGCCTCCCGTCCGTCCGTGGGTGCGCCTGCCGCGCGCCCGCCCGCCCGCCCGCCTGCCCGCCCGGCGCCCGCCCGCTCGGCTGCCCGGCCGGCGCCTGCCGCCCACCCGCCCACCCGGCCACCCGCCCGCCTCGGTCGCACAAAGTGTCGCCCGCAGCGTGCGGAAGCAGCGCTTCATGCGACCTCGACGGCGCCCGCACGGCATATCGTGCGACCTCGGCGGCGCCCGCGCGGCGCGTCGTGCGACCTCGCCGGTCCACCGCGCACCCACCGCACGCACGAAGGCCCCCGTACCGGATCGGTACGGGGGCCTTCGGACGTCTCGTGCGACTACTTCGCGGTGCCGCGACGCTGCCGGAGCTGCTGCAACGCGTCCTCGAGGAGCTGCGCCGCCTCTTCTTCGGTGCGACGCTCCTTCACGTACGCGAGGTGCGTCTTGTACGGCTCGGTCTTGGAGACCACGGGAGGGTTCTCCTTGTCACGACCAGCCGGGAGCCCGGTCGACGGCGAGTCCACCGTCTCGGGGATCTCGTCATCGGGGAGGCCGGCGGCGAAGTACCGCACGACCTCGTTGCCGAGGGCGTCCCAGTACGAGATCGCCACACGCTCGGCCTGGACCCCGCGGTCCTGCTCCCCCATCGGGCCCGCGCCGACGCGCGAACCCCGGATTGCACTGCCTCCGGATGCCATGGATCAGCTCCCCGCCGTGAACTTGTTGATGAGACCGAGCACGATGATCGACACGATCCAGAGGAGACCGAGGATCACCGTGATGCGGTTGAGGTTGCGCTCGGCGACGCCGGACGCCCCGAGGTTGCTCGTCACGCCGCCGCCGAACATGTCGGAGAGGCCGCCACCGCGGCCCTTGTGCAGCAGGATGAGGAGCGTGAGCAGGAGGCTCGTTATCGCGAGCAGGACCTGCAGCACGACGGAGAGAATCGCCACGACGTACCTTTCGTGTCAGTCAGCCATCCGAGTATACCGGCCAGGTGGTCGGCCGAGGTCCCCGGGCTGGGCGTGGCACAGGCCGGCCGCACGATGGCGACCGGCCTGTGTCCGGTGGATCAGAGTCCGACGTGCTGCCGGAAGCGCGCGATGGCCGCGAACTCCTGCACGTCGAGGGAGGCGCCACCGACGAGCGCGCCGTCGATGTCGGGCTCGCGCAAGAAGCCGGCGATGTTGCCCGACTTCACCGAGCCGCCGTAGAGCACCCGCGTCGCCGCGGCTGCCTCGTCGCCCCAGGCTGCAGCGATCCCGCGACGGATCGCAGCGCATTCGTCCTGCGCCTGCTCGGCGGTCGCGGCCTGGCCGGAGCCGATCGCCCAGACCGGCTCGTACGCCACGACGATCTCCGAGGGCTGCACAGCGTCGAGGACGACCTGCAGCTGCTCGACCGGCACGACACCGGCGCCGCGCTCCTCGCGCTGCTCACCGGTCTCGCCGACGCAGACCACCGGCACGAGACCGTGCTTGACGGCCGCGGCGGTCTTCGCGGCGACGACCTCGTCGGTCTCCGCGTGCAGCGTGCGTCGCTCGGAGTGTCCGACGATGACGTACTGCGCGTCGAGTGCGGCGAGGAACGCCCCGGACACGTCGCCCGTGTAGGCGCCCGAGTCGTACTGGGACAGGTCCTGCGCGCCGAAGCGGATCGGGAGCTTGTCGGCCGAGATGAGCGTCTGCACGCTCCGGAGGTCGGTGAAGGGCGGGAAGACCGCGACCTCGACGTCGTCGAAGTCGTGACGTGCGTCCTTCAGCGTCCACGCGAGCTTCTGCACGGTCGCGATGGCCTGGAGGTGGTCCAGGTTCATCTTCCAGTTGCCCGCGATCAACGGCGTCCGGGTCATCGCGACCACCCCAGTGCTTCGAGACCGGGGAGCGACTTGCCCTCGAGGAACTCGAGGCTCGCACCGCCACCGGTCGAGATGTGCCCGAACTGGTCGTCCGAGAAGCCGAGCGACCGGACGGCCGCGGCGGAGTCGCCACCGCCGACCACACCGAGGCCGTCGACCTCGGTCAGGGCCTGCGCGACGGTCTTCGTGCCGGCGGCGAAGGCCGGGAACTCGAACACGCCCATCGGGCCGTTCCAGAACACGGTCTTCGACGAGGACACCGCGGACGCGAACCGCGCCGCCGTCTCCGGGCCGATGTCGAGGCCGATGCCGTCCGCCCCGAAGGACGACGACTCGATCGCGTCCGCGGCGACGGTCTCGTGCGAGGCGTCGGCCGCGAACCCGGACGCCACGACGACGTCCGTCGGCAGGTCGATCGTCACGCCGAGCTCCTTCGCCCGCGAGAGGTACTCGCGGACGACGTCGAGCTGGTCGGCCTCGAGCAGCGACTTCGCGACCCCGTGGCCCTGGGCCGCGAGGAACGTGAAGAGCATGCCGCCGCCGATGCAGAGCGTGTCCACCTGCGGCAGGAGGTGGTCGATGACACCGAGCTTGTCGCTGACCTTCGACCCGCCGAGCACGACCGTGTACGGCCGTTCCGGCGTCGTCGTGAGGCGTTCGAGCACGCCGAGCTCGGTCTCGATGAGCGACCCCGCTGCGCTGGGCAGCGCGGACGCGAGCTCGTACACCGAGGCCTGCTTGCGGTGCACGACACCGAAGCCGTCGGACACGAAGGCGTCCCCGAGGGCGGCGATGCGGTCCGCGAAGCCACTGCGCACGGCAGCGTCCTTCGAGGTCTCCTCCGGGTTGAACCGGAGGTTCTCGAGCAGCAGGACGTCGCCGTCCCCGAGTTCCCCGGCGGCCGCGGTCGCTTCGTCACCGACGGTCTCGCCGACGAACGTGACCTCTTTGCCGAGCAGCTCGGAGAGCCGCTGGGCCACCGGCGCGAGCGAGAACTCCGGCTTGGGCTCGCCGTCGGGGCGGCCCAGGTGGGAGATCACGATGACGCGGGCGCCGGCGTTGATGAGGGTGTTCAGGGTGGTCAGCGACGCGCGCACGCGGCCGTCGTCCGTGATCACGCCGTCCTTGAGCGGGACGTTGAGGTCACAACGGACGACGACACGCTTGCCGGCGAGGTCGCCGAGGTCCTCGAGGGTGCGGAGTGCCATGGGTTAGAGGCGCTCGCCCACGTACTCGGTGAGGTCGACGAGGCGGTTCGAGTAGCCCCACTCGTTGTCGTACCACGAGGTGATCTTCACGAGGCCGCCGATGACCTTGGTCAGGCCGGAGTCGTAGATCGAGGAGTGCGGGTCCGTGGTGATGTCGGTCGACACCAGCGGGTCCTCGCTGTAGAGCAGGATGCCCTTGAGCGGACCCTCGGCTGCCTCCTTGTAGGCGGCGTTGATCTCGTCGACGGTGACCTCGGACTTGGTCTCGAGGGTGAGGTCGGTGATCGAGCCGGTCGGCACCGGGACGCGGAGCGCGAAGCCGTCGAGCTTGCCGGCGAGCTCCGGCAGGACGAGGCCGATGGCCTTCGCCGCACCCGTGGAGGTCGGGACGATGTTCAGGGCTGCGGCACGCGCACGACGCGGGTCCTTGTGCGGGCCGTCCTGGAGGTTCTGGTCGGCGGTGTAGGCGTGGACCGTGGTCATGAGACCGCGCTCGATGCCGAACTTGTCGTGGAACACCTTGGCGAGCGGCGCGAGGCTGTTCGTGGTGCAGGACGCGTTCGAGATGATGTTGTGGTTCGCGGGGTCGTACTGGTCCTCGTTCACGCCGAGCACGATGGTGACGTCGTCACCCGTGGCCGGGGCGGAGATGATGACCTTCTTGGCACCGGCGTCGATGTGCTTCTGCGCATCGGCGGCCTTGGTGAAGAAACCGGTCGACTCGATGACGATGTCGACACCCAGCTCGCCCCAGGGGAGGTTGGCGGGGTCGCGCTCCGCGAGGACCTTGATCGCCTTGCCGTCGACCACGATGTTGTCGCCGTCGAGCTCGACCGTCGCCGGGAGCTTGCCGGTGATGGAGTCGAACTTCAGCAGGTTCGCGAGGGACGCGTTGTCGGTGAGGTCGTTCACCGCCACGATCTCGAGGTCGCTGCCCTTGGCCAGTGCGGCCCGGAAGAAGTTACGGCCGATGCGGCCGAAGCCGTTGATACCGATCTTGACGGTCAATGGATCTCCTGGTGGGTGTGGAGCGCCCGGGGGGCGCTGCTTTCGGAGTCGTGTGGCCCTTCGGGCCCACGTGTGGTGGACGATACGCCCCGTAACGTCGCCGTAACGACCCTAGCAGTCGGACTCTGCCAGACCGCGCGGGATGACGGTCCGTCCGGACGGTCGCGAGCGCCGCCCTGGACCACCCCGACGACGGACGGGAGGC